>JAYVTS010000062.1:0-4472 GCA_043788645.1 Verrucomicrobiota bacterium | reverse complement strand
ACCAAGCCCCAGACCGAAACCATCTGGTTGGCTGCCAGTCGGGGGCTCAACGCACTGGGTGCGGAGGAATTCCTCACGCTCAGAAGCAGCGCCGCTACCAAGGGAGAACGTAACCACCTACCCAATGCCGAGAAGATTCCAAAGAATCCGCCCTCCAACCCGAGCCGCAGGCGGAGAAAGCAACCGAATCAACCTCACACCTGAGCGTTGCCGGCCACTCAATTCCTCATTCTTCTGAACCATTCAGAGACATTGCTTTTCTTGAAACAGCCCTGGTCCGAGCTTCGTTCTCTTCGTTCCCTTCTGTTCAATTGAATCGTTACGGCGGAGGGTCGCCGCGACACATCCGCGCTCCGGGGGCGGCTGAAAGCCGCAGTTCCCTCGCCCACGAACCGCGTTTGACCGACCTCTTTTTGCCTCAAAATCATTTCGTACGTACAGGTACTATTTGGTTGCCGAATGTCCGTTTGGGGTCATCGTTCTCTCTGTCGCTAATGGGTCAACCGAACTTAGCGATTCACGAATCTGGTTATGAGCAAGATCACCATCGCCCCGCCGCCGCAGTCGGCTGGTCCTCCAATCCAAAAGGAAACCACGGCGGGCAATTACTTCGTAGCCAATTATCCGCCTTTCGCGTACTGGAAAACTGAGGCCATCCCGGAATTCGCGGCCGCACTGGATCGACCGCCGCATCCCGGCGTCCCGCTGGGCTTGTACACGCACATTCCGTTCTGCCGGAAACGCTGCCACTTTTGCTATTTCCGGGTGTATACGGACAAGAATGCCGAAGAGATTCGCGGCTACCTCGATGCCCTGCTTAAGGACCTGTCAGCCTTCGCCACCAAACCGGTGATTGGCGGTCGGAAGCCGAAGTTCATCTATTTTGGCGGCGGCACACCCAGTTACCTTTCGCCCGATCAATTGAAGTTTTTGACCGATGGCATGAAACGGATGTTGCCCTGGGACGAGGCTGAAGAGGTCACCTTCGAAGCGGAACCGGGGACGCTGACCGATCACAAATTGCAGGCGATCCGTGATCTAGGAGTCACTCGGCTCAGCCTGGGAATTGAACATTTTGACGACCATATTCTAGAGGTGAACGGTCGGGCGCATCGCTCAAAAGAGATCGAACGTGCCTATGCGTTCGCTCGGGAGATCGGTTTTCCGCAGGTGAACATCGACCTCATTGCGGGGATGGTCGAGGAGACGGAAGAGAAGTGGCGTGAAACGGTCGCCAAAGCCCTCGCGCTCAGACCCGATTCGGTAACGATCTACCAGATGGAGGTGCCCTATAACACGGGCATTTACCGGCAAATGAAGGCGGAGGGAAAGCTTGTGGCTCCCGTGGCAGATTGGGTCACCAAACGGCGTTGGGTGGACTATGCGTACGGAGAATTTGAGAAACTGGGCTATACCGTGACGAGCGGAACAACGGTGGTTCGGGATCCCGCGAAAGTGAAGTTCTTGTACCGAGATGGGTTGTTTGCTGGGGCCGACATTTTGTCGATCGGTGTCGCCAGTTTCGGACATTTGAACGGCGTTCATTATCAGAATCATCACGATTTCCAACCGTACGTGGAGGCAGTGAAGGCGGGGCAATTTCCCGTACACCGTGCACTAACGCCGACGGCGGAGGACCGATACATTCGAGAGTTCATGCTGCAGCTGAAACTAGGCGGAGTCAGTGCCGATCAATTCACGCGGAAATTTGGGACCGATCCGCGTGCGCAGTTTGCCGCTCCCTTGGCGGCGCTCAAGGAACAAGGGTTCCTGACGAACGGAGCGGATCGGATTGGGATCACTCGGGAAGGATTGCTCCAGGTGGACCGCTTGCTTCACGAGTTTTTCAAGCCCGAGCACCGTGGGGGAAGGTATGCGTGAAGACCCGGCTCAGGTCGGATTCCACCGATTTTCAGGCCGCTGGGAGGTCTCCGAAGTTCACGGCCCGATCGCGAAGGCTGAATTTTTGCGCGCATGAGTTCCGCCTCACGGGTGAACCCAATCTTATCCGTCCCGGTATTGGCACCTTTAGAGGGACTGTACGCGGCGGCGGGGCGTCCGTTGCCTCAGTGGACTAGTGTGCTGGGCAACGACGTTCCGGAGCCGTATCGGACGTTGCTGGTGCATGAACGGGACATGACTCGGACACTAGAACATTTTCATCGCGGCCGAATCCACCTTCGGGTGCTATCGAGTCGGCGGGAGGGTGATGTCTATTGGCGAGAGTCGGTGTTGGAGTTGGATGATCCTTTACGAACGACCGAGTACGGTGCCATTCAGATTTTCCTTGATCGCTTCCCGGAGCCGTGGCGGTCTCAAATTTTGGGCGAACGTCTGCCCTTGGGAGGTATCTTGAACTCTTCAGGGATGGCCTACACGAGTCGTCCGAGCGCCTATTTCAGATGCTATCCGGACGCGTTTATCAGTGCTGCGCTTCGCCTCGTGGGCAGTCCGGTGCTGTATGGGCGGCGAAATACGCTGTCAGGTGGGGAGGGTCTGCCGCTTGCGGAAATTGTCGAGATTCTACCGCCGAAGGAAGGTTGATGAATAGAAAAAAAGGACAGGCGGTTTGAATCGTCAGGGCTGATTCAAGAAAACCGAGGGCTGAAAATCGGGGTAAAACTCGGCACTACCCAGGGCGAGTCGGCCTGGTTTTGAGGGGGTGGTTCGGTGTCTCCAGTCGAAGTTGGAGCGATTGAGCAGCCAATGTAGGCACGGAGGGGCAACCGCCGGCGCCAAGTGGCGCGGTGGATAGATGCTCGCAGGCCCCGGAGTTTGCGTTGGAGGTTAAGCCGGGGGCCGGGTGACTTGGTGGAGCATGTTCCAGCGATTGCCGGCGTGCCGGGCCTGCCAGGTGGGATAGGTTCGATCGCGCGGGTTACGCTGGGTCTTCAACCAAGCCAAAAACAGGGAGATGCTGACGCGGTGCAGGTAGCCCAGGATCGCCACGGCATTGGGGTGCCGGACGCGCAGGCGGTCTTCGAACGCGGAACAGTCCAGTCGCTGATGCGTGCCGTTCTCGATGCCCCAGTATTCCCGGTTGGCTCCCAGAAAGTCCTCGGCCCCAAGTTGGGTGGGCTTCCGGCTGGTCGCGAGCCAGTCGACTTCGGTGGTGGGTTTGGCGGAAAGTTCCTCGGGAAAGGCGTCGTACAGGAGGAGGCGATTGAAGGTGGCCAGTGCCTTCCCCTTGAGTTGAGGATGCTCGTCGCGGAAAGCCCGGGTTGACGGCGACAAGGTCGACTCCGGGAAGCGGACCGGATCGTAGAGCGAAGGGCCCTTGGCCAGCTTGTTCAAGCCGCGAACCAGACCCGCGGTCAACGCCCCCTCGTCCGGGTCGGTGGCCAGCGTCTGGCGCAGCTTTGGTGGCAAGGCCGCCCGCAGGGCCTGGGACAGGGCATCGGCCGGGGTGACGAGCTTGGCGGCCAAGCCGGCGGCATCGCGCAGGTTGTCGGCGACCAAGGACGCGCCCGGATTCGTGCGCGTGCGATGCACGTGGGCCACCTGTTGGGCGCCGGCCAAACCCAACTGCTCCGGAGTGAGCGGACGGGTGGCGATGGCCCGACGCTCCGCCCGGCTACGATTATCCTCCCACCTGACCACCTGAGGGGGGAACGCTCTCCGGAAGGAGGGTTTGCGCAGTAGCCAAGAGGGTGGGTTGATTGGCTTTGATCGTGACGAGGTAGTCGGCCCCTTTCTCGTAGAGGAGTTTTTGGACCGTCTCGTCCTGGGTATGAAGCGCGTCCATTTCGACGAGTCGCCCATCCAGATCCAACCGATCCACCAGCGTGCGCAGGGCCGTAATCTCGTTGGACTTATCGGCCACGGTTTCCACCCCCAGACAACGCAGCGACGGCACGGCGATGGCGGAGACTAAATGCACGCCGGCATGGTTCAGGGTCTTGCCATCGATGGCGACGAGTTCGGTTTCCGCAACGGGTCCCAATTTCTCGTCCAACCACGGCTCCAGCGCCGCTTGAATTTGCTCCGGAGTGACCAGGGCTAAAGCGTGAAAGAACGTCGTCTCACTGGGCACTTCATACTCGCGGGTGCGGGGATGGATCCAGCACCGCAGGGCACGGCGCTGCGGCTTGGATAAATTGTTGGCAAAGCTGTAGATGGCCCGGTAACCGCCGGAGATGCCGGAGAGTTTGGCGCAGGCGATGATCGCCAGGAGGGTCGCCAGTGTGTGCCGTTTGCCTTGCCCTTTGCGCGTGTCGGGTATCCTCGCGAAGCGCTCCCGCAGGCTGGGCAATTGCTCGGTGGGCATACCGCAGGGAACCGGCGGCACCCGGTCATAGACTTGCCAGGCTTCCGGTAAAACATCGCCCGAAAGCAGGGCGGGCGCATCGTCGACCAGGGACCTGACCCACAGTTGTTTGGGACGGTCGTGGCGAACATAGAAATCCTCGGCCACACGTTTGAACCCGTCGGTCTCGCCCAACAACGTCCAGTTGCTGGCCTTGTAAGCCGTG
>JAYVTS010000061.1:0-15077 GCA_043788645.1 Verrucomicrobiota bacterium | reverse complement strand
TATCTCGCAGACGCTCGGTTCTGCGTTACAAGATGACATTGTGCGTCACATCCACGGACTCGTTGCAAAAGGGCGAGATCTCATGGACTCCCCCTCGCTAAAATTAATCCATCGGAGTCACAAGAAAGCCGGGAAAAGCCATCAAAAGCGCGATGGAACCGCGTCTTGATGTTTCTTCCCAGTCGCCGCTGCAAAAACCCTAACTGCGTCCGCATTTCAAACCGCCCGTTTTTTCCGGTTTTCTGAGCGCCGCGCGCAATGGGGAAGGTCTGGAATTTTTCTTATCCGCGTTCACCTGCGTTCATCCCCGGTTCTCTTTGATTGCAGTTTCGAAAGCATGGGTTCACGGAGAATCGATTTGTTGACGAAGGCGATCCCGCCGTTCTTTATGCCCTTTTAGATGTCCGCGTCCTGGAAGTCATTCACCGGTCGTGGAATGTCTCCGATTGGAGACAAATTTTCAATGATCTCAGCGGATCCTAGTAGCCGATACGTCTGAGCGCGCCCGCTTTGCCATCTTAGACTGCAGTACTCGGCAAAAGCATCGCCGGACGATGAGTAGAGTCGGCGGGCGTGGATGAAGGCTTGAGCTCGGCCGGCGTCTTCGATATTCTTCCATCCGGCACTGACGCTTTTTTCGCATATGCCAAATGACGTCACTCCTTGTGGGTGAGCGTCCGCAGTGCCGAGTTCGACTCTTGATCGGGCGCCGACGGATTAAACCGCTTGATCGGTCGCATGCTCAGGAATTGTCCTTTCACGATGGATTGAGACGATGTTTTTGACAAGATAAGCATGATAAACAGGATGGAGAGAGATGAGAAATGTAAGGGGCGATGTTTTGTTAGTCCAGTTGGCCGTGCTGTTTCAGCTGTTCCATGTGGAACAATTTGAGTACCTGTCGGATGCGCGAATGGGGGCGATTGCTGACCGCGGTTTCCTCTCCCGAGACGGAGGGTGTCGGTGAGGTCGGCGACATTCGGTGTTTGCCCTATTCTGTGTCCTTATGGGTTTGATCGCCTGATTGGGATTAAAGATCCTTGGGGATTGGATTCGTACGTGCTCTGCGCCGGCGCCTTCCTCCTGGGAGGGAAGGAGACTTGGTCGTGGGCCTGGCAATTGGCAGCGCGATGCGGCGCGGATTCAAATTTCCTCTCCTGGTGAAAGGGGTTAGGGCAAGACCGATGGCTGGGGGCGTTGACTCCAAATTGTTCCATGTGGAACAAATGCCATCCAATTGTGGCTCGCGGTTCCGGGTTGGGCAGCATCCCCTTGACTTAAGAGAACTGGAATCTTGGGCGCGGAACTCATAACGCCCAGCGGAACCGGATCAAAATGTCTTCTTTTGGTGGTGAATCTTTGCACTTTCAGATGCGGACGAAGTCCATGTGGAGTCCCAAAGAAATGAACGTTTTTGGACGAATGATACGCTTCAAAGCGGTAGAGGACTTCCGCACTCCACGACGCTTTCTCGATTTCAAACGGGCATTGCCTCCGCTAATCCGCTAGGGTTTCGGTATGTTCGTCTATCCAAAGCGTTATGATGTCATCGTCGTTGGGGCGGGACATGCAGGGATCGAGGCCGCGCTGGCATCGGCTCGGATGGGATGCTCGACGCTTTTGCTGACGACCAATCTTGATACCATCGGGCAAATGTCCTGCAATCCGGCTATTGGCGGACTGGCCAAAGGTCACCTTGCCCGTGAGATTGACGCATTCGGGGGAGAGATGGGAAAGGTCACCGACATGACCGGAATCCAGTTCCGGATGCTCAACACCAAAAAGGGTCCGAGCGTGTGGGCGCCACGAGCGCAATGCGATAAGAAGGCCTATCAATTCCGTCTCAAATGGATCTGTGAGCGGCAAGCCAACCTCGATTGTAAACAGAGTCAGACTGTCGGACTCCTGCATCGGGACGGCCAAGTGTACGGCGTCGCGACCGCCCTTGAGGTAGAATATCATGCGACAACGGTGGTCATTACGACGGGTACTTTCTTGCGTGGCCTGATGCACATTGGCGCCAATCAACAAGCGGGTGGTCGGGCGGGTGAGGCAGCGACACAAAGCCTTTCGGGGTCGCTCAAGGAGCTCGGACTTGAGTTGGGTCGTTTGAAAACCGGCACGCCGCCTCGGTTGGTAAAATCGTCGATCAATTTTGAGAAGTTGGAGGCTCAACCGGGCGACGAACCCGTGCCGTGGTTTTCCTATTGGAAGAACGACCTATGGAATGATGAACTGTTCCATCGGGAACAAAGAGGGACAACGCCCACGACGGGACCGGAACGTCGGGTGAACGTAGAGGCGACGAGGTATCCCGCTGGTTCGGTGCTGGCACGTCGCGGTTCACAGGTTGAGTGTTGGATTACCTACACGACTCCTCAAACGCGAGAGTTGATTCTGACCAATCTGCACCGGTCGCCGATGTACTCGGGGGTAATCGAAGGCATTGGACCACGCTATTGCCCGAGCATCGAGGATAAGTTTGTTCGATTTGCTGAGAAGGAACGACACCAGATCTTTCTCGAACCTGAAGGGATCGGGACGGACGAGATTTACGTGAACGGCTTTAGCACATCACTGCCGTATGAGGTGCAGATTCAAATGGTCCGGTCGATTATCGGGTGTGAGGGTGCCGAGATACTGCGGCCCGCGTATGCGGTTGAGTACGATTTTTCTTTTCCGACACAGCTCTTCCCGACGTTGGAGACAAAGGTTTGCCGCAATCTATTCCTCGCCGGACAGATCAATGGAACGTCTGGCTACGAAGAGGCCGGTGCCCAGGGTTTGATGGCGGGAATCAATGCGGCGCAGCGGGTTAAAGGCGCATCACCCGTGGTTTTGCGGCGGGATCAGGCCTATATCGGTGTCCTGATCGACGATTTGGTAACGAAAGGGACGCAGGAGCCGTATCGGATGTTTACGAGTCGGGCCGAATACCGATTGCTCCTGCGTCAGGACAATGCGGATCAACGATTGTCCACGCTCGGATATGAACTTGGACTTTTGCCGGAAAGAAACTTTCGGTTATTTCAGGTGAAGAGCGAGGCGATCCTTGCGGAATCCGCACGCCTCGACCGGACACGAGCGGGACAGCACATCCTCATGGAACTTCTAAGGCGGCCTGAAATCACGTATGCTACTCTTCCGGGTAGGCGGGAAGATTTGGATCCGGAGGTGGCGTTGCAGGTGGAAATCGCCGCTAAGTACGCTGGCTACATTGTTAGGCAAGGAGTGGAAGTGGAACGGTTTAAGTCCTTGGAAGAACGGTTGATTCCGTCGGGATTCGACTATCGGACCGTGCCCAGTCTTCGATCAGAGGCTCGCCAAAAATTGGAAAAGATTCGCCCGACCACAGTGGGTCAAGCGACTCGGATCAGTGGGGTGAGCCCGGCGGACATGAGTGTTGTCATTGTTTGGCTACGGCGGCTGGGTCTCGGAGCGGTCTCAGCGAAAACCACGACTGAGCCTGACCCGAGCTGTTGCGTGGTGGAGGAAAACCTGAGTACACCGAGCGCGCACAACCAGTGTTGTGGGGATTTGTAGTTAGTTTTTCCTCAGCGGAGGGATAAAGTTATGTCGATTCTCAAACAAAGGAGGAGTGAGGTCAGCGGCGGGTAAACTTTAGGATTTCAAACGACTCTCGCAGACTCACAAATAATGTATCTGACATAATAATTTACGTAAGTTAAAAATCCAAGTTCGCACCCGAATCAGGAAATTGTTTCCTAGGAAATCCACCGTTTCGGTTGAATCTGTACGCTAAGAGCCCATTCTACGGCTCGCGTACATGGTGCTATTCTCCAGAATCTCGACGACCCTCAGTGGGCTCGGTGAACTCGCTCTGATGGCGGGTGAAGCGATCCGCTCAGTCCGCTACCGCCGACCGAGTGCCGCCGATTTGGTAGCGCAGCTGTATTTTGTCGGGGTGAAAAGCCAGTCCGTTGTGCTGACGACGGGCGCAGCAACCGGTATGGTTTTATGCGCTCAAACTTTTTTTCAGTTTCACAAGGTCAAGATGGACACCGCCACCGGCGCGGTCGTTAGCGTCGGCATGAGCAGCGAACTTGGTCCAGTGCTTGCCGCGCTAATGCTCACCGGCCGAGTGGGTGCGGCCATGGCTGCCGAACTTGGAACCATGAAAGTCACCGAACAGATTGATGCCCTCCGGACATTGGCCACCCATCCCGTCGATTATCTAGTCGTCCCCCGGTTTCTAGCCTCACTCTTCGCGGCTCCTTTGCTCACGGCGGAATCCATCGTCGTGGGAATTTTCGCAAGTTATTTGGTAGGCGTCCATTTGCTCGGAATCGATGGGGCTTATTATTTTGCTAACATGACGAAATTCACGAGCCCGTCTGACGTCATCACCGGCCTCTTTAAGGCGATCATTTTTGGTGCTATTATTTCGCTTGTCAGTTGTTATAAGGGGCTCAACACGCGGGGCGGTGCAGAAGGGGTCGGTCGAGCCACCACTGAAGCGGTGGTTGTCTCCAGTATCAGCATTTTGGTCAGCAATTTTTTTCTCACGTTGTTCCTCACCCGATTGTTCAAAGGATGATGACGCTAACTAGGGGCCGACGGCTGCCTGCGCGGCGCCGCTGGGCGTTAATGCCAGTTTGGATTCGCTTATGATCGAGGTTCAAAGCGTACGAAAAAACTTTGGCACACAGGAAGTCCTTCGTGGCGTTTCGTTGCGGATTGAAACGGGCGAAGCCGTGGTGATTATTGGCCGGTCGGGCGGTGGGAAAAGTATCCTTCTTAAGCATCTGATTGGTCTGCTTCAGCCCGACTCCGGAAGCGTTATGGTAGATGGCGATGACTTGGCCCGCATGGACGAACGAGCCCTCCTCCGGGTGAGGCGCAAGTTCGGAATGTTGTTTCAAGGCGCCGCCTTGTTCGATTCCCAAACGGTCTACGAAAACGTCAGCTTTGTGCTGCGACGAGAGGGTAAAACCGCGAAAGCAGAGATTGATCGACTGGTGGAAGAGGCGTTGGAAATGGTCGAACTACCTGGAATCGGAGACAAAATGCCCGCCGAACTTTCCGGCGGCATGAGGAAGCGGGTAGGGCTTGCTCGCGCTATTGTTTATCGCCCGGAGATACTGCTGTACGATGAGCCGACCACCGGTCTAGATCCCGTTGCGGGTGATCGCATCGATAAGCTTATTCGCCGCGTTTGGGAAACCTTCCATGTCACCAGCCTAGCGGTCACGCACGATATGAAAAGCGCACGCACCATTAGCAATCGGATTTTGATGTTACACGAGGGCCGTATTTATGCGGAAGGACCGACTGACCGCATCCTGTCATCCGCCGATCCGGTGGTTCACAATTTCGTCCACGGGATCTCACTTGATCGCACCGGTCAGGCCTTATTTCATGTTGCCATGGAAAACTCCTCAATCGCCCGTAAAGTGGGCCTCTTCGCCCTGATCGGCCTGGTCCTCATCGGCTTCCTACTCGTGAACTTCAGTCGCGGTGCGGCCTTTTGGAAACCGCACTACTCAATAGTAGTCAGGGCCGAAGGAGTCGGTGGACTGAAGAGGGGCGCCTTCGTGTTGATGTCGGGCGTCCAGGTTGGGATCGTTGATAATCTCATCCTGAGCGATGACGGTCGCAGCGTATTGATTGATTGCACCATCGAAAAACGGTATGAAATCCATCAAGACGCGCGCTTTGAAATCGAGCAAAGTGGCTTTTTGGGCGATCAATATGTTGCGGTCACGCCGACGTTGAATGCGAGTCCCATCATGCGAGAAGGGAGCACGATCATTGCCGCCAAGCCTTTCAATCTCCAGGAAGCCGCCCGTAAGTTCGTGGGACTGATAGAACGTCTAGATGGGGCCGCGGCGAAGCTCGATTCTGCCGTCGGTCGGGTTGATAAGATTTTGCTTTCCGAGGCCACGCTCGTAGATCTGACGAACACCATTGCCAACGCTCGGCATATCTCGGAACGAGCCGAGTTAACCGTCCTACATGTGGATGATTTGGTGCTAACCAACGCTACGGCGATCAGTGGCTCGCTAAGTAACCTCAATGCATTTTCAGAGAGGTTAAACGTTTTTTCATTTCGGCTCCAAGGATTCACTGACCAACTGAGCGGCGTGGCATCTAATGCCGACTCGCTGATCACCGCGAACCGGAATGACCTCGGCGCGGCCGTCAGCAACGTGCGCACAGCGACGGGCGATCTAAAAGGCCTAACCACGGACTTGCAGGCCGGTAAGGGTTTGGCGGGTGGCTTGTTGAAGGATGAACAACTCCGCAATCAATTCACAGAGATTATTGGCAATTTAGGCGTTCTATCCAGCAACCTCAGTCGCCATGGGATTTTTTGGAAGCCGCCCAATGTCACCCGGTTGACCAACGACCATCGGTACACTGGCCGAAATCCGTTACGATGAATTCGGACCTCGGGCAGATCTTTGCCGTAGTTGGCTGAACTTTCGTTCATTTATCCGGCGGTGGCCGGACGTCGAGATACAATTCCCACGGATAATCTTGGCGATTTAGGGGCACCGTGATCGTGTCTCCGAAAGCCCCGGTGCCTTCCTTGGCATTCGGTGACCGAAAGAGTTTCCGCGTCACCACGGCACCGTCCCGCTGTACGCGAAGAGTTCTACCGTCATAGTCGGTATATGCACTCAATTCGGGTTGACGGGCGGCCATGCAAACTCCGTGCAACTGACACGCCGCGTCACCGACTTGGGAGCCGTTCCCCAATCTTTGAAACGCTGACCTTTGCCATGTGAACGGATGCAAATAGGAAAATCGATTGGTCTCGGTCGTCTCCCGCAATTCTGCTTCCCAGGTCCCTGCCTCGGGGTTCTTTTGATCAAAAAAACCCGGCGGCTCTTGGGTCGCATTAGCTTGGTTGCCCCAGAGTGGCCATTGACTCGGTTTGGTGTCTTTGGGTGGCCGTCGCAATCCCGGGTCGTTCGGGCAAATCAACGAGCGTTCGTTGCTCAACCAACTCGGACGGGCGATCAGACGGGACAATGTCCGCGGACGTCGGCCTGCGTCATCTCGATAGACTTCCACGGCGATGGCGATCTGGTGGAGATTGTTCCGGCAAACGGCCTGATTGGCGCGGGTTCGGGCACCCGCTAGGGCAGAAAGTAGAAGGGTCGCCAAAACTCCAATAATCGCGATGACGGTGAGCAACTCCACCACGGTAAATCCAGCGGGCCCGAGACGAGAGCTCTCACGACCAGGGGGAGCAGTCACCATAGAAACGTTCATGGCTGAGTCGGTGCGGTTTCGCCCCAAACCGGCCAAAGACCATAAGGACCTCGGGAGAGCCAAAGTCCGTCAATGAGTCGCACCATTGGACCGAGAAATAGGCCCGTCGGAATTCCGAAAACCTCCGAGTCGGCAAGCCGAGGGGTGCAAGTAGGTCCTCCCCAATAGTAACCGGAACTGGCTCGAACATCCGTCCCGACGAGGGTTTCCGGTGTGAGCGAATGGGCGGTCAACGGCTGATTAAAAATGGCCGAAACGGTCGCCCTCGTTTGCCCCAGTAACTTGGGGTCCGGGCCGGAACAATCAATGATACTCGCTACCAGCACGCCCGGAACGGGAATAGAATTCTGGTTTGTGACCCGCTGAAAGCGAGTTGCCAAAGTCGGCTTAGGTCGACTCGCCCTAACGTCGGCCCCGATTTCTTTGGCGATTTCAATCAACCGATTTCCGAGCACAAAAACTTGGTCGACGGGATCAAGGAGTGGTAAAGCAGCTTTAACTAGAGGTTGATCGCGATCGATGGCCTGCACCGACAGCAACTCCGCGGCGGAAATTGAAACAATTCGGTCCCCGATCACGGTCGCTTGTCGGGCCGCCACGGCATGAGGGATGATGCTGCGACGGGCCAACTGGACCTCCTTCAAATCGAGCAATTGATCATTTTCTTTAAGCAGGAGTTCTCCGAATTGCGCAGGTGCTTCCGGGTGCGTGAGTGATAACCTCTCTAGCCAGCTCTGGGCGGGAAGATCTACCCAGGTCGTAAACACTTCGGCGCGGTAAGCCGCCGGATCATCTGGCGGTGCGCTCCGCCAAACAGGGGCAAAATATTGCGGTAACGGTCCGGTCGCAAATGCGATGGCCCCTCCTTCATCAATGAATTCCACGGTATACGTTCCGGGAATCATATAACCAGCGTCCGCCGAACGCGTCGTAGTGCTGGTGGTCGCCACCATTAGATACTGATCCGTGGCACTGATCGCAGTCGGGTTGCCGGCCAACGTCAGAATCGAAGGCGTCAAATCTTGGCGGGCTGGCGCAGCTAGATTATAGGTGGGATTGGAGGTCGAACTTTTCGGCGGCGTCTCGGGATTCGCGGGCTCCACCAATCCAGGGACCAACCCATCCGTATTAAATTCTAGGCCAATCGGACCACCGAGGTTGGTTGACAGTGTGGGTGCGAAGTGTGAGGTGCCGTTGTAGAATGCGGCGGGTACCTGCAATTCTGAGGCGATCTCGGCGCGGATCCGAATCAATTCAGATGATCGGCGATTCGCGTGTTCTTCGGCTTGAACATGGCGCTGAGCCCCGAACGTTGGGAGCCAAGTCAATTCAAGCTGCGTCATCATCATTGAGGCGCGACGGGTCTTGGGCCAGCGAACGAACAGGTTCATGAAAGGCGCGGATTTCCAACTATTAATTTAGCAAACAAGGGGCCGTTTGTCAGCCAGAAATTTGCCAGCAGTTCTCATTTTTAGGGGAACAGGGTGTAGACGGAGAGGAGGGGGGTTTAAGACGAGAGGGATTTTGCACTGGACTCACACGCTGTTTGGTGGTAGATCGTGCAGGGGATGCACGACAATGCCCTTATTCAAGGCCGTGCGGTAAGCGTGGAAGATCTCGGTGAGATCCGGGCCTTGCTCAGCGAGCAACCGGCCTGGCACCGCACGTTGATTTATCGTGAACTGTATCAGCGGTGGGAGTGGTGCAATGAGGCCGGTCGGCTCAATTCTCCGTCGTCTGAGCCGGGCTTGGTTGAGCTCTAGCAACCAACTCCACCGCAGCGACCGAGCGGTTTCAAATCCAAAATCCGCCGCCCCTCAATCCCGCGACACCCTGTTCCCCTCAAAATGAGAACTGCTAGAAATTTGCCGTGAGAATGGGAGACAAGAAACTGGCGATATCCTCTGGAACGGTGAATTTGGGGGTGAAACGACGGGTACGCACTCACCTGACGACGCGATGCCTTGTGAGAGGTAGGCGCATGGCGGTGGTTTCGGTCAATAGCTCGGGCACAAACTCTCCGTTTTTGAGACTGGCATGGCCTAGCCCGGATATTTCATATCCTTTCTGCTACGACTTGCTGCGAGCCTGTCTGGGGGCGTAAGGCTCTGAAATATCCGGGTTCGACCTTTGGGTTTGGGTTCGCAAAGGTCGATTTTCCCCCTTCACTGTTGAACCCATTCAGCGCACGCTTGGCTGCTCTTCAAAATTTCAATTGTGGTCTTAGCAAAAAAAATCTGTGTGATCGGCGCCCCTGGGGTTGGTAAAACCAGCCTGATTCGGCGTTTCGTGTTCAATTCCTTTCAGACGTCGTCGATTTTCGCCCCCGTGGAGGTAGGGATCGAAAAACGACGTGTGGTCGTCGGAGAAGGAGAAATTCTGTTGGCGCTCTGGGATTTCGCCGGGGGAGAAGAACTCCAACGCTTACAAGCGAGTTATCTGCGCGGAACTGCGGGATACATTTTGGTGGTGGACGGGACGAACCCGGAGACGTTGACGACGGCCATTACTTGGCAGAGCCAGGTGGCCGCTACGGTGGGACCGGCGGTGCCGTTTGTCTTGGTTGTAAACAAGGCGGATCGAGTGGACGACTGGCGGATTGGCCCCCCCGAATTAGACCCGTTATCAACCGCGGGATGGTCACTCTTCCGAACCAGCGCCAAAGATGGACAGGGCGTGGAGTCTGTTTTCTATCAACTGGCCAGCGTCTGTACAAAACGCCTTGCCTCATGATCGCCCAACTATTTTCCCAATTGGGGCAGGTCGTTTTGGTCTACGACGCGGCGGCGGGCTTTCGTGTCGAGGGTGAGATGCCGACTTGGTATCCGGACTTATGGCCGGCGGCCGCGACAAGCGGCTCTTTTGAACCGGGCCGAGATTCATTATTTCTGGCGAATTTCTTGGTCGATGCGATCGCTTTTTGGGAAACAATGGTTCCCGGGCGCCTCGAGTCGGGCAGCTGGAGTGAGCGGGCGGCCGATGGGAGTGAGTACGCGCTCTCGGCCGTCGCGGTGCGGGTAGAGTCCCAAGCGGTGCTGGTCGTGGAAGCGTTTCACAACAGCGGATTGAGTCGGCGACGTTGGGGCCAGTCGCCACGGGAAATGGGTCTGCTTCAGGAGCGCCTCGAAAATACGGAAGCCGCCCTCCGCCTGGCCAAAGCCGCGATCACTGCCAGTCAGCAGGCGAAAATTAGTTTCTTGACCCATATGAGCCACGAAATTCGCACTCCGTTGAATGGAGTCTTGGGATCGTTGGAACTCATTCAGTCGTCGAATCACGACGTGGAACAACGGCGGCTAATCGAAACGGCCCAAACTTCAGCCGAAGACCTCCTTTCGGTCGTGAGCGATTTATTGGATCATTCTAAAATAGAAGCCGGACGACTCGAACTCCGCCACGAGGATTTTCGCTTGCGAGCCGAACTGGATCTGATGCTGCGCCCGCTGTTGGTGCGAGCTCAACGCCGCCATCTGCGCCTGACTCGACATGTGGCGGCGGATATTCCGGATTCTGTCCACGGTGATATCGGACGACTGAGCCAGGTGTTATTGAATTTGGTTGGCAACGCGCTCAAGTTCACCAGCCAAGGATCTGTTCATGTCGATATTGATGCACCTCGGTTGCCTGCACCGGGACATCCAGATTTCGAGTTACGTATTAAGGTTACCGACACAGGCATAGGAATCGAACCTCGGAAACTCGAATACCTCTTTCACCCGGCCGCGTTGGAGGACAATGGAATTCAACGACGGTATGGGGGCACGAAGTTAGGACTCGCGGTTTGTCAACGCTTGGTTACCTCGTTGGGCGGACGGATCCAGGCGGTGAGCGAACCGGGAAAGGGCAGTGAGTTGACGTTTACCGTACGGCTCGAACTGGCGCATCATCCCGCCAACAATCCACCCCCATTGTCGCCCCCAATGTACCAGCCCGCCCATACGATTTCATTGACCCAGATATTAGCGGGTGCTCCGACTGCCGTGGCACCGCCGGAAAGTCCATTGCGGGTCCTGGTGGTGGATGATCATCCGGTTAATCGCCAACTAGCGGCCGCATTTTTGGAGAAACTCGGCCATCCGCCGCCGACGTTTGCCGTCAACGGGCGTGAGGCCCTGAATTGTATTATGCGGGACGAGTTCGACCTTGTACTCATGGATCTCCAAATGCCGGAACTCGATGGCGTGGCGACGACCGCAGAGCTGCGACGTCGCGAGGACGCGGCGGGGGCTCCGCGTTTACCCGTGATCGCCTTTACCGCTCATGTTCGGCCCGATGATCACGTCGCGTGTTTGGCGGCGGGTATGGACGGTTTTTTGACCAAGCCGCTGCGGTACGCAGCCCTTGCAGAGACATTGGAGTGGGTGACAAAATCATTGGCTAACACCCCGATATCCGCGCCCACGCCCGTAGAGTCGTCTGTTTCTGAACCAGCATTGGCGCCCGCATTGATAGACCTTCTTCGGACTTCTACCCATTCGGGGATGGCCGATCTGGAGGCTGCTATGGCTCGCGGTGATGCGGCAGCCGCGGGCCGAGCGGCCCATTTTTTGAAGGGCGGATTGGCGTTGCTCTACGATGGCGAACTTAATCGCACGGCCGACGAACTTGAGACGGCAGCGGCAGCGGGGGATTGGGCATCTACCCGAACACTAACCAAACCGTTATCCCAGCGGATCGAACTGCTCTTGTAATTTGTCATCCTTGCCTCTGCAAACAGCCAATTTTTGGATGGGGCCGGGCAAAAAATGGGGAGCCTCGTCGGTGGTGCAAGCGCATGATATAAGTGTGAAACGGGTCGAAGTGAGACTACTCTTCGGGGGAAGTCCGATTGGCTCTGAACGGTCCAAGACACGATCAACGTTTGGACGAAAAACGGATTCCAATTAGTAATTTATGAAACCAGTTTCTTCATCCACGATATTAACCGGTGAGCCGGTGAAAATCATCGTCACCGATCATCTTGGCCATGTGGCAGCGACCGTTGCGGCCGCCGCGATGGTTCCTTCAGTCTTGCATTTGAAACGGGTCATGGTGCCCGTGGACTTTTCCGAGACGTCGTTGAAAGCACTGCAATACGCGGTGAAATTTGCTCAACAATTTGGCGCCGTGCTCGAACTCGTCCACGTCATCGAACCCATCGTTTATCCGGTCGAGCTCGGCTATATCGCGTTGGCCCAAGAAGACGAACAGCGCCGTTTGGAAAAGGTGACCGACAAACTTGAAGACCTAGCACGCGGACTCCACCTCGAGCCGCGGGCCGAATCCCAGGTTTTGACCGGCGCTCCGTGGCGAGCGCTCGTCGAGGAAGCGAAGACGAAGCGGGTCGATCTTATGATCATTTCTACGCATGGCTTCACGGGTTTCAAACATGTTTTGATGGGCTCGGTGGCAGAAAGAGTGGTCCGGCATGCCCCGTGCCCCGTGTTAGTGGTACG
Source organism: Verrucomicrobiota bacterium (assembly GCA_043788645.1). Classification (GTDB taxonomy): domain Bacteria; phylum Verrucomicrobiota; class Verrucomicrobiia; order Limisphaerales; family UBA9464; genus CANIZL01. Next base: position 2,400 of record JAYVTS010000061.1, on the reverse strand, counting down.
AGAAGTTGAACATGAATTTGCCTGAAATATCCGGGCTCGGGTGGGTGGACAAAATAACTTTCAATCAATTGCCCACAAATGCCTGACGCGGCTCCAGATTTGCTTCATCCTCACGCTATCATGTCAGGCACTTCACCCATTCGATCGAGTCTGCCTAATACCCAAAACCCCCACGTCCTCGCGTGGGTCGAAGAACAGGCGAAGATATGCCAGCCAGATGGCATTGTTTGGTGCGACGGTTCTGAAGACGAAAAGGTGACCCTCCAAGACCAAGCCGTGGCTCAGGGGGTTCTAGTCCGGCTAAACCAGGAAAAACTTCCGGGTTGTTTTTATCATCGTTCAGCTCCCAATGACGTGGCTCGCGTGGAACAAGCCACTTTTATTTGTACCCGGCACCAGGAGGATGCGGGACCGACAAATAACTGGGCTGATCCCCAGGCAATGTACGCGAAACTCCGTGATTTGGCGACCGGGGGAATGCGGGGGCGAACGCTCTATGTGGTTCCTTACCTTATGGGTCCAGCGGGTTCCCCGATGACCAAGATCGGCGTGGAGTTGACCGACTCGATCTATGTCGTGCTCAATATGCGCATTATGACCCGGATGGGAAAGGTCGCGTGGCAACATTTGGGTGCGTCTGACGATTTCAGCCGCGGCCTCCATTGTTTGCTCGACGTCCATCCGGATCGACGCTTCATCTGCCATTTTCCCCAGGACAATACGGTGATTTCGATGGGGTCTGGCTACGGTGGCAACGTGCTATTAGGTAAGAAATGTTTGGCGCTACGGCTCGGTTCCTATCTCGGCCGTGAAGAGGGGTGGATGGCAGAACACATGCTTTTGTTGGCGGTGGAAGCTCCGGATGGACGCAAGTCGTTCATTGCGGCCGCGTTCCCCAGCCAATGCGGTAAAACAAACTTTGCGATGATGGTGCCACCGGCCCGGTTTGAAGGCTGGAAGATTAGAACAGTGGGTGACGATATCGCCTGGATGCGACCGGGGCCGGATGGTCGGCTTTGGGCGATCAATCCTGAGGCCGGCTATTTCGGGGTCGCCCCGGGGACAAACGGTCGTACCAATCCGAATGCGATGCGCTTGGTTCAACGCGATACTATTTTTACCAACGTGGCTTTGCGACCCGATGGCACCGTTTGGTGGGAAGGTCACGACGATCCCCCGCCGGCCGAGTGTCTCGATTGGCAGGGGAAACCTTGGACCCCGGCATCGTCTGAAAAAGCGGCCCATGCCAATTCCCGGTTTACGGCACCGATGGAGAACAATCCGATGCTGGCCCTCGAGGCGGCGGATCCCCGCGGAGTGCCGGTGGAAGCGATTATTTTTGGCGGCCGCCGGGCGACAACGGTGCCGCTGGTGTTTGAAGCTTTTAACTGGAGTCACGGCGTGTTTTTGGGTGCCACCTTGGGAAGCGAAACCACGGCCGCCGCGACGGGTCAAGTCGGGCAAGTGCGCCGCGATCCGATGGCGATGCTCCCTTTCTGCGGTTACAATATGGGGCGATATTTTCGACATTGGTTAGATATGCGGAAGCGCATCCAGTATCCTCCCCGAATTTTTCAGGTGAATTGGTTTCGGCGCGGTTCCGATGGGAAATTTCTTTGGCCTGGTTTTGGCGACAATATGAGGGTTTTGAAATGGATCTTAGATCGGTGCCAAGGTCGAGCCGGAGCGCATGAGACCGCTCTCGGTTGGGTGCCTCGCTGGGAAGATTTCGATACCGCCGATCTCCCCGGTTTAGATCGAGCTCGGTTCGAAGAATTGCAGGCGATGAACCCTGACGAGTGGCGTCGCGATATCCTCTCGCAGGACGAACTTTTCATGCGGTTGTATCAATACCTGCCCAAGGAACTGATCTTTCAACGCGAACTCCTCGTCGCCCGCCTCTAACACGGAGGCTGAGCGTGCTTTCTGTTGGCAATACAATTCATAGCCTCAAAACTTTTGACACCGAGCGGAGGGAGTCGAAGGAGAGTGGAAGGAGATTAATTCTAATTCGCTTTCAAAATGAGACTAACTGTGGTACAGATTCTGGATGGCAAGACCACGCCGGACCGATCCATTGCTGCTTCAGCGGGCGCAACAAACCGCCGCCACCGCCACTTCGCTCGATTCGTTGCGACAGTGCCAGGCCATTCTGCTGCCAGGTCTCTTCGGCGCAACTTTGGAGCAAACGGCGGCGGCCCTCGGGGTGGGCCGCGCAACCGTTGCCCGGCTGCAAGCCAGCTTCCGCCAAGATAAGACTACCTCCGCTAAAACGTCCCGCGACTGGGGGGGCCGCCGTCGGTGCCTGCTGACGGAGGAGCAAGAGCGAGAGTTTTTACAGCCTTGGTTGGAGCAGGCCAGGGCGGGCAGCGTGGTGGTGGTCTCGCCGATTCGCGCAGC
>JAYVTS010000060.1:0-8304 GCA_043788645.1 Verrucomicrobiota bacterium | reverse complement strand
CCGCAAGGCCTCCGCACTTTTCATTTCCGGGCTGTCGAGGAGTGTCCGCTCCCCTTGCCGGGTGGCAGCGAGCTGTTGCTTGACGCTCGCTTCACTGGCTTCAGCCGCCAGCAGCGCCGCCAGATTCGCTTCCCGACGCTCGGCCAAACGCCGCAACTCCCGCTGGGCGGCATCGAATCGACTGTGCGTTACGCGCACGTCACTCGCGCGCCGGCGCACCGCCACGCGAACATAGTACTGATAACTTTTGAGAAACGTCTCCACACTGGTCAACGTCTCCCCGAGGTCCGCGAGTTGCTGCCGGTCGGCATCTAGGCTGCGAAAAGACACGGATACATTTTCAATGAGTCGCGGAGAAAGCGGGGGCAGCGCTTCACTCAGGAGTCGGGAGAGATCGTCGGCCCGAAAATCGCGCATGATTTGCGGTTTCCGCAATTGCAGCAGCAATTCGATAAGGGGCTCGTAACGCGTTCCCAGGCCAAAAAGCGCTTGGTCGACAGCGACGCGATAATCGCGTGCGCTACGGAAAACTGAATGCTGACCAAGCTGCGCTTCGAGCCGTTCTCGATTCAGCGGGACGCGATTCTCCGACATCAGCGAGAGCGCCTCACCCACTCGTTGCGACGTGACGAAAAACCAGCGGGCATTTGGCGGAATGCCCACGCCTTTGCGCGCATGCAGACCGCAACCCAGAGTCAGATAGTGCTCGACACCCTGATCATCACGCCGGCCAAACTCGATCCATGTATAGCCGAGTCGGTTCTCGTGATGGTTCATCAAGAGATTCCATTCCATGCGCTTGGCTGGATCGGCATCCGGCTCGACGCGATGGGAAGCCATTTCGCCGTCGAGCAAAAAGGGAAGTTGCAAAGCCAGGATGCGGGACTTGCCGGCACCGTTGTTTCCTCGCAAGAGAAGGTGTCCGTCCTCGAACAAGAATTCCTCCTCATCGAATTTGAATATGTTCAAAACGCCACTGCGCAACGGCTGCCATCGCACCTTTACCGCGCGCGGGAGAGGGCGCGCGGGTGGCTGGGTTGGGGTCAATTCTCCGAAAATTTTGGCGGTCATAGCAGATCACCTTGGGCTGATGATTCAGCGAAATCCTGGTCCGTCCGCAGTCCATAACGGCCAATCGCGGGGAGCGGGTAGACCAAGTCCCCTTCCCGACGGGCGAGGCCGAGTGCGCAAAGCCGGTCGATCACCGTGCGGCATAGCACGCGATCCTGTCCGGCGTCCCGTACGTCTTTCCGCCAATGTTTGTAGTGCTCGGCAACAAATTCTTTTGTCCGTGCCACTAACGCTTCGTAGGCCACACTCACGCCGGGTGATTCCCGCAAGCGCCCAGCCAGAAATGTGGCGATGAGAAGAGTAAGATGGCCGTCGGTGCCTTCTTCGGGAAGTCCGTAGTCGGTTAAGCTTCCCGTAGGATCGGTCATGGCAATCCCTTCGGCGCGTACTTCGCGCACGAGTCCGGTGGCGTTTTCGATTTCGGGCAAAATCGAACCCCGTTGGCGGTCGAGATATTCACGTTCGTCCACAGTTAATTCATCATAATAAAGTACGGGATCGTCGAGCAATTGGCGGAAAAGTCGCATCCGTAGACTTCGAAAACGCGTTTCGTCGGATTGGGTGCTCCACTCGTCCTCGGTCAGCGCCCGCAGCCGTTCTTCAAACTCCTGGGCCTTAATCAGTGAGGGTGGGCGATTCGCGGCGAGCAATCGCGCGAGCACAGGACGACGCACATTATAGAGCGCGTCGACATTCGCGTCCTTGACGAAACGCTCCTCCTCGCCTTGCATCCGGTTCAAGACTCCCCAGGCAACGAGCAGCCGGAGCGCGTGTACAAAATCACGGCGCGATTCCTGAAGTTCGAGTTCGAAGCGGAGGCCGGCCGCGTCAAATCGAGGGTCCGCCCGCACCAGCCCGACAATGGAATCCCGCAAGCGGATCAGCGTGGTCTGTCGGTCGGCGCGAACGAGCGACGCCAGGGCCAGGCACAGAATGACGTAGGCGCGGCGGCTCAATGGCGCACCCGAATTGGGCTCGCGACAAGGACGGGTGGCATCGCTGAGTTTTGCCGGGCGTTTAATCAAGCGCGCGGCTTCTGAATCGAGTGTGAGCTGCCATCCAGGATGATGCGCGAACCACGGACGGAGCCAGTCGCGATGTTTCTGCACCAACGCGAAATTCTCACTCGTGGAACCCCCGGGAGTGAGCAGCGACTGGCACAACAGCGCCCGGACGGCGCGCTGCCGCTCATCGCGCTCCTGCGCGTTGATGCTCGACTCCAAGGCGGCGAGCCGATGTCGCCGTCGCCGGTTTCCGTCCGCGAAAGTAGGTGGGCCTGTCTCTTCCGTAACCATTCTATTTTACTAATGCCGCGGTTTCCTCAACGCGGTCAAATTCCACCGACGCGTGTGTGTAACCAATCGTCACCTCACAATCGGGCCCGCGAAGTATGCCAATTGAGGTTTTGATTTCGGCCGATCGTTCCGGCTGCTCGGTCGGCCCGAGCTGAATCTGTAACGCGCCGTTCATGGAGGTCGAATGAACAGTTTGCCGATGATCGGTACGGGCGGCCAGTGCTTCTCCCAGCAGATCCAGCAGCAACTGAAAGGTTGAGGCATCCAACAGGCCGAAATCGGAAAGTCTCATCTTCCGGCCGCAAGCAAGTTCACGTTGCGCCCGCTCAATTTGCGACGCTTCATCGGCCGCCAACTGGGCCAGCCGCCGCTTCTCCTGTCGTTGGTCAGCCACGGCCGTTGCCTGGCTACGTGGGGCCACCCGTCCGTTCACTCGCAAACGTGGGCTGACCCAGATGGGTTCGGCCGACATCCAAGGAGTGCGCGGTCCTTCCTGGGTTTGATCGCGCCGTTCCAGGGTTTCCGAATTGATTTGCAAATGCCGCGACGGTGCCATGCAAAATGCCGCGCGCCAAAGGCGGTGAGTGTCGTCGTTCGTCGGCGCCTCCGCGAACCAGAGCGCCAGAGTTTGCCAATCGGCAAAGCGATCACTTCGGGTCACGCGTTGGTCGTTGATATTTTGCAACGTGAAGAGGAGGGCCGGGATGGCTTCCCGCGCGCGGACTCGCAGAATCTCCGCTTGCGACGGTCGATTTGTTTCGCCGAGAAACCACCTGCTCAGGCCGATCCAGTATCCGTCCCACCGCGCCGTTTCCTGCACTTCCATGTCGTCGGTTCGCACCAGCGCGTCGGCCAACGCCCGCCGTGCCACCAATTGGAATTGCCCACGAATTCCGGCTCGCTCCAGAACCTGAATTCTCTGGCAAATTTCATTGGTGGCCAGAACGAGATCGCCGAGAAAGCGATCCAGGTAATCCACGAGCAATTGTTTATATTCCAGAAACTGCGCGACGCTGACCCCATGGAGTTGAATGGTGCTCTGCAAATCGCGCATGAAAACCTGGGCGCGATTGGTCAGATTTCTGAACCGTTCCATCAGCGCCAGCAACTGGGTATGGAGTTTGGGAACGTCGGGCTCCGGCTGAGCCAACAGGACGCGGATCACTTCCAGGAATTCGCTGATATCCCGCAGGGCGGCAGTCTGTAACTCGCCGGGCTGGCGCAAAGTTTCCTCGAATACCGCGAGGGCGCGCTCGGCGGCTTCGCCGGACGCGGAAAGCGCGTAAAGAAAGCGACTGCGATAAAATTCCTCCAGGGCGACGGCCTCCGCCGAATCCTGGGTGGCTTCCAGATTTCCCCACTGCTGGAGCATGCGCAGGGCGTTCTCGGATTCCTCTTCGCTGCAGCCGACACTGCGCGCGATCTCCGAGGGTCGCAGGTGGGTCATGAACTGTTCGCGTGAGCGAACGAAGACGCCGAGGACGGCGCGGTAGAGCTCCGCTTTCGCGACCAGCACATGTGTGAAAACGCTGTGAGTCTTGAGGCCAGCCTCCAGACCCGTCAGCAGTTCCTCTTTCATAATTGGTGTTGATTTCGATAAGAGTGAATCGGCGCGAGTCAACTTAAGGCTCGATAATAATGATGGGAGATCTGGACTTGGGATTTTTTTGGATGCGGGTCAACACTCGGCGGTGATCATTAGCGCCTATCAAGAAAGTCGTGATTCCCTAGCATTTACGCCAATCGCCGAAGCTGAATTCGTATCATCGAGAAATCGATGAACTCTCAGCTGTTCTCGCGAGCCCATTTTTCGAAAAACATGGTAGTGTGAAGCTCTATCGTTCAAGTACCCAGTCAGAGACCGCATTCAATGCGGCCGGATCGAAAAGCACCTGACTTCGATTCTGGCTCTCCTTTGCATTTTTTAATCTTGGTCTGAAGGAGTGGTCCAAGCCTGGAAATTCCAACGTTCTGGTCCGTCGGTTGCCTCCGGCTTTTAGCGCGGCGGCAATGCTCTCCAAATTGTCCTAGGACTCCCGTCAGGGCGTCTTCGGCGAAGGAAAGAGGCGTCCAATAGCCGGGATTTCCGTCGGGCGTGCGAATGATATGTTCGTCAAACCTCAGCACTGCAATGCCAGTAAAGGCTAGATGTTCGGCGAGGGCGGTGTCTCCCGGACCCAAACCCGAGATGAGCACGACAGCGGGATAAGGACCGACCCCGGCTGGAATTATGAGCTTTCCAACGAGAGTGAATCCAGTGACCGGGTTCGGCAGCCGCACTTCTTCAGTGACTGTCGCCGGGGTCGCGGCTTAAAGAGGAGAAGCAAGGCTCGCTACTAGCAGCAGAATCCGCAGCGGGTTCATGAAAGTGCGTCGCGGAAAACCCGGCACGCTCTGGCACTGGCAACGAGCGTGGACGAATTCATCTTGTGATCAGTAGTGGACCCCGCTGCGCTGCCAAAGTTTATTCTCCCGAGTTTTGGCATGGTTAGATCGTGGTGCCGCAATCGGAAACAACTGTTTGGATCTGCCCCTATTGCCTCTTACCAGGTTGGTTTCACTGCACGGGTCTGGGCGCCGGCTACAGGAGTTTCAAAAAAGCGATGATGTCCGCTTTGTTCTGCTCGCTCATCTGTCCGAAGAATTGCTGATCCGGCGGGAACTGGGTATCAATGAACTGAAACAAGCGGTTGTAATGGTCCAAGACGGCCTCGAGCGTGCCGGCGCTGTTGTCGTGGAAGTAGGGGGCGGTGTGCTTGATGCCCCAGAGCGTCGGAATCTTGAATGAAAAGGCGTCGTTGGGATCGCCGGTGATCAATCCCCGTCCCAGATCCGGAGCGATGATCACTTGTTTGGAACCGTCGGGCAGGGTGAATTCAAAGTTTTGGTTCGGATTCGGATTGCCCGGCTCGAGCACGAGGCTGCCGTCGGATTCGAATGCGAGGTCCACGGGTCCGAGTTGAAAGCCTGGACCGGCGAAATGAAAACGGCTGCCCGGGGCGATCAAAAAGTCGAATTCACTGGAGGTATCCAGCATGGCCCCGCTGTGGCAAATGCCGCACTGGCGGTTGGGGTTGAAGAATTTGCGGCCGCGCTTTTCGGACGGGGTTTTGCCTTCGGGCAACTTTGGCGCCTGGCCGCCCTCGGCGAATTTCTGGAGCGTCGCGGAGGAGAAGAAGCGCTCGTTCTTCCGTTCAAACTCGGCGATCTTGTCGAGCTGCGCTTTCGTCGGCTGGATGGTGTTCTGTGTGTGCTGATGAATCGCGCTCAACGCTTGATGTGGCAAATTCGCGGTGGATTCCCGGCCATCGGACATCAGAAAATCGACCAGCGTGGTCACGTTCTTCACCGTCGGTGTCGCGCGAAAAACGGTGGCCGTGCGCGCGCCGGGATCGTCCACCAGCCGGACATTCGGCGCGAGCGGCACGTCAATTTTAATAGTTCCGAAGGCCAGTAACCGGTCATAAGACTGGCCGTCGAGATGGTCGCTGTCCGGCGCACGAAAGAGTGGATCGTTCGGATTTTTCCCAAAGCGCTGCTGGGCTTCTTCGGTGGAAAAGGTGCTGGATTTTGGCGTGTGGCAGGTGACGCAAGTGCGCCCGTTGCCGCCAAAGGTTTCTTTGTCGAACAGGAACTGGCCGCTCCTTCCCGCGTCGGCTGAGTCAGTGGCAAAGACGCTGGCGCTGATGCTGAGGAGTGCAATGGAGAGCAGTCGGGATGTGGAATTCATTGTGCCTTTCATTCGATAACGTTTCTGAGGTTCTTCTTTCTATTGATTGCTACAGCGCAGCGGAACGAATGTTACTAAACAGATGTCTCTTCGATCGGGGATTGGGTGGGACGTCGGGTTACATGAAGGCGGGACGTGAGTTCGTCCGGTAACGACGTTCGGACGTTCGCTACCTAACGGGATCGGTTGCTGGTATTAACTATTCTAGTTGAACCCATACAAACACGAGCCGCCGGGGTCCGCGCCGGATAAGAGTGCGGGAAGCGTTCATGGTGAATGTTGTAGTGTGAAGCAAAAAAAACATGCATCGCCGCAGCCGCCTGAAAACCCGACATCAACATGCTCCATCGACGGGTCGCGGCCTGGACCGACGATTTCCAGTGGAGGCACAAGCGTAGTCCAATTGATCAAATCGGTTGACGTTTGCCACTCGAAACGAATGGCAGAAAGGACCGCGAGTCGCTCGTAAGCGATTCTGTATGCAGAAGCCGGACCGGACCGAAAAACCCTCAATGGACTCTGATCCGGATGTCCGGGTTCAAGACCGAACGCGTACTCCGCCAGGTTCGGTATCCCGTCACCATCCGTATCGGCGTTCTCGCCGCTGACTGTCGCATTCGCCAAGTCGTTGGTTGAGAAACGCAGCTTTCGCCAAGCTTCGAAGGGAGCGCCTTTGGTGCGAGTGATTCGGGCTAAATACGGATCTGGATCCCCGCTCCGCGTATCAATCCACACAGCGGCACCCGGCGTGCTAAAGCTAAGCGCGGGAACGATGCCAAAATATTCCCCCACCGAATACAAATCCATTAGCTTCGGAGCGAAGCGCATATCCGAAGGGAATTCGGACAACCGCACGTCCCCTTCCCACGTAATACCGCCGTCAAACGACTCGGCGAGGTAAGCGTCGACGAATAGTCCGCCACTCGGATCGTTTCGCGTGTCGTAGAAAACAATCGTCACATGCTGGCCGTCGGGTGTGGCCGCGATGGCGGGATTGAAAACGCTTTTGCGACCCGGCGTGTCGTTTACCTTGATAGGCTTGCTCCAGGTTGTGCCCTTGTCGATGGATCGAGTAAACATGATCAACGGGGTCGAATTCGTGACCGCATTATAAGTGACGTAGAGGACACCTGCCTGCCGGTCCGAGCACGCAGAGGGAAAGAAATTGCCATTGAGGGTATTCGGTGCCTCATAGAGTTGCGGAATACTGGCCACGGTCACCGGCGCCCCAAACGTCTGCCCCCCATCTCCAGAGCGTTGCAGTTCAATGCGGCTGGACCCTTCCATCTCATAGCCATTCAAAAAGTGCCAATAAATCACCACCAGTGCGCCGTCCGGCAGCAACAGAACCTGGGATCCGCTGGTGTTCAATGGCCCAATTCGATTTGTTGGCGACCAGGAATGGCCGCCGTCATTGCTGTAGGTAAAATAGGACTGGCTGGTCATGCCGCCGGAAGCCGTTATTGATGGAGGCTCTAGTGTGAATGCCGCCGCCAAACGGTTCAGGTTGGGGGTGTTTGGAAAGTTGTTCACGGCGATCCATTCCTTGTCTGGCACGGGATTTGTACCGGTCCTCACGCCGAACACGGGCATGGGCGCACCAAACGATTCGCTTCCAACGTTCAAGGTGCTGAGCACCACACCACGTTTCTTAGAGTCGGCGGTATAATGGAGGGTGCCCATCGCGATGTCCCCTGCGGCGTCGATCAGGGCGACGACATCCGCCGCTCCCGGGTCGGTGCTGCCGTTGAGCGTGGTCAAACCGGGAATTAGTGCGCGCTTCCAGGTCAGGCCTCAATCCCTACTGATGGCATATCCACAACCAAGAGCGACCCCCTCGGGAATCTGTCCCTCCATGAAAGCCGCGACGATGAGGTTGGAATCGAAGTAGTTCCGGGCAAGGTGCGGCTCTTTCTGGGCGCGCCCGTTCGAAGGCAATTCCGGCGGATCCTCGCCCAAGCGGATGTTGGCTCCTACTTTCGGATTCAACGCCACGGGCAGGATGACTGTGAGCGTCGCGACGCGGCTCGTAAACGCCCCGGTCGAATCGCCCACGATCACGAAGTAGTCCCCCGCGTTCTGGATCCCGATGTTGGTGATCGTCAAGACGGCATCCGCTTTGTTTTCGCTCTTCGGTAACGTTTGTCGGTTTTTCTTTCTACTGATGGCTACAGCGCGGCGGGACGAATGTTACTAAGAACTTCCAGT
>JAYVTS010000059.1:0-2114 GCA_043788645.1 Verrucomicrobiota bacterium | reverse complement strand
GCCAAAGCGGCGCTGCTCACTCGCGCCCTCGCGGAAATGACCCGGCTCGGGATCGCCTGCGGAGCTCGCGCGGAAACGTTCTCCGGTTTAAGTGGCCTGGGAGATTTGACGGTCACCTGTTTCTCCCGGCTCAGCCGAAACCGAACTTTTGGCGAGCGCCTAGGCCGCGGCGAAAGCGTAGAAGCCTTGCTCGCCGCCCGAACGTCGGTGGTCGAAGGGTACCCGACCACTCGTAGCGCGCATGAACTCGCGCTCAGACTCCAGGTGATCGCTCCTGTGATTCACGAGGTCCACGCCATGCTTTACGCCGGGAAGGCACCCGCGGCGGCCGTTCGCGATCTCCTCAGTCGTGAACATCGAACGGAATAAATCACGACTTATTGTTCGCCTTCATTCCTGAGTATTCATCACTCTTTTCCTATGTCGCTGTCTGTTCTCATCCGCGTTCCCGGTACTACGGCCAATCTTGGGCCTGGTTTTGATTGTCTCGGCTTGGCTCTTAGACTTTATAATCAAATCCGAGTCACTCGAACTCGGACTCCCAGCCGTCAGATTATTATCACATCGCCGATTCCCGAGGAAGCCAGGGCGGGGGCAACCGACCTATTGACCACGGCCGCCCGCGCCCTGTTTCGGCGCGCCAAGCGACCTGCCTTCGGTTTTGAAATATCGATCACTGGCGACGTCCCTTTGGCCCGCGGTTTGGGGTCGAGCGTAACGGCTCGACTCGGCTGCGTGGCGGCCGTGAACGCTTTGCTCGGTGAACCCCTCAAGCGCCAATCCCTGCTAGAAATCGTCACTGAATTGGAGGGCCATCCGGACAACGCCGCCCCGGCCGTGTTCGGAGGTTTTACGGTCGCGGGAATGGTCGGCGGAGAAGTTCGGGTCCAGCGCTTCGATGTTTCACCCCAAGCGACATTTGTTACCTTGATTCCGGATTTTGAAGTGCCGACGCCCGAAGCCCGCAAATTGGTTCCCGCCCAATTTTCCAAGGCCGATACCGTCCACAGCCTCGGCCGAACCGCGCTGATCACGGCTGCGTTTGCGACGGGTAACTTGATCGATTTGCGCGGCCTGTTCGATGATCGAATCCATCAACCGTACCGCCAACAATTGATCCCGCAGTTAGCCAAAGTGATTGCCGCAGGAGAACGAGCGGGCGCCGTCGGCGGCTGGTTGAGCGGGAGTGGATCGACGATTATTTGCTTAGCCCCGGAGGGCGGTGCGGTCGGCAAAAAAATTGGCCTCGCTATGCAGCGACAATTGCCGAATTCATCCCTCCACCTGCTTGCGGCTGATCGGGAAGGTTTTCGAGTGTGCGATTGAGCGAGAAGCCCGGGAATCAGATTTTAATAGGTGGTTGGGCGGGGAATGAGTCGATAAATCGTTTCGTCAATTCGCCGTAGGCATCAATTCGGCGATCCCGCAAAAACGGCCAATGCGTCCGCGTTATTTCCACCTTCCCAAGATCAACCGGGACCAAGAGGTTTTGGGGTTGGTCGACCGGCGCTTTCGCGAGGATTTGACCGCTGGTTCCAGCCACGAAGCTCTGTCCCCAAAATTCTAAGCCATCACCACCGATCGGACGTTCGCGACCGATGCGATTCACTGCCACTACATAGCAGCCGTTCGCCACCGCATGTGCTCGCTGAATGGTTTCCCAGGCCCCGTGCTGATTCACGCCATATTCGGCTTTCTCGCTGGGATGCCAGCCGATTGCGGTCGGATAGAAAAGAATCTCGGCACCTTGTAACGCCGTCAAGCGAGCCGCTTCCGGATACCATTGATCCCAACAAACGAGCACGCCGATCCGGCCAAAACGGGTGTCCCAGGCCCGAAATCCAGTGTCACCGGGGGTAAAGTAGAATTTCTCGTAAAACAATGGATCATCGGGAATGTGCATTTTCCGGTAAATCCCCAATAGCGAGCCATCCGCATCAATGATGACGGCCGTATTGTGGTAAAGTCCGGCAGCGCGTTTTTCAAACAAGGAGGCGATAATGACCACCCCATGCTTTTTCGCTAGTGCTTGGAAGGCAAGCGTGCTGGGGCCTGGAATCCGCTCCGCCAACTCGAACCAACGGTGATCCTCATTCTGACAAAAATAATAGGAT
>JAYVTS010000058.1:0-5330 GCA_043788645.1 Verrucomicrobiota bacterium | reverse complement strand
ATCACGATGCTTGGGTTCGCTCACTGTTTCGTGAATGGGGCGAAATGCGTTCCCGTTCGGTTGTCTCTGCTGCCATGCTTCGTTTCCTTTGTTTCCTCTATAGAGATCTGCATGGTTACGGCTAAGCCACTAGAGGAATTTGGTTTCGACGCGGGCCTTTGACGTTGCATTCTTGACGGCGTGAATTCCCCTTTGTTTTACCACCGTCTTTGGGCTGCTCTCTCGATCGCTTTGCAGGCAGCCAAGGTGCCTATGGAACTTCACATCTATCCCACCGGCGGTCACGGCTATGGTCGGTGCAGAACTTCGGAGAACGTGACCAGTTGGTTTGATCGCGCCGCCGACTGGATGCGAGGCCGTGGATTGTTGGCGCGGGAACGAAAATGAGGCGGAACCGGCAGCGAGTATCTGAGGATTTGTTGGAAACGAAAGGAAGCGAAAATCGCGACTTGAAATTTGAGCCCGGGTCCCTGAACCTCCGCCGAAGTGCAGCCGTTCCAGATTATTTTTAATCCTACAAGTGCCGCCGAGTTGGCAAAGCTGCCGAAGGAATTGCAACTTCATGTGCTGGGTCAATTTCGTGGTTTACCCCAGGAATTGCAGGCCGACACAAGCTTTGGAACGTTGACTCGGGGCGGTCGGACCTTAACTCGGTATCACTTGGGCGACTACCGAGTGTATTTTGAGCGCCATCCCTTGGGAGTCGTCGTCCATCGAATTCTGAGCCGGAACACCTTGAAAGATTTTCTCTTTCGTTCGAGTCTGCCTCTCGGAGAGGACGAGGCCTTGCAGGAGAATCCACGATTTTGGGAGTTGATTGGGCAGGCAAAATCCGTTCGTTAGGCCGGAGTGGGGCTCTTCAGATTGACCGATACGGGGCGGGGTCCTTGGAGTGATCGAAGGAAGGTGGCCGATGTAATTTAGGTTAAACAACTGAAGATCAGCAACTTGCGAATTATTTGATCGCGGGAGAGGGGCGGAATTCGCCCCAAAAACCCGGCTTGACGGTCGCCTGGATTGAAAGCTAACGTCAGACTAAGAACAGTTCCTGAGCCGGGATTGACCGGCACGCGAAAGTCGGAGCCAAAACTGCCGGCTTTTTTGTTACCCGTGAAGGGACGCCTCTTGCCGCTATGAACGCTGATTTAATCGCCGGTTTGGAGTTCTGGGAGAAGGAAAAAGGTATCGGCCGGGACCGGCTGCTAGCCGCCATCCAGGAGTCGTTGCTCGCTGCCGCCAAAAAAGCGGTCGGTCCGGCTCGTGAATTGCGTGTGTCCATCGACCCGAAGACGGGCGATATTCAGGCCTGGGCCAAGTTGATCGTGGTCGAACGGGTCCTCTTGAAGCACGACCAAATTTCCGTGTTTGATGCTCGACGCATCAAGCCGGACGTCCAAGCCGGTGAAGAAATTGAGAAGGAAGTGACGCCTGCTGGCTTCGGTCGAATCGCGGCCCAATTTGCTAAACAAGCGCTGTTACAGCAAGTTCGACGGGCCGAGAAAGAGTTGGTATTTACTGAGTTCAAAGACCGTGAAGGCGACATTGTCAGCGGTACGGTCCGTCGTTTTGAACGTTCTGATGTCGTGCTCGATCTCGGCAAATTTGAAGCGGTGATGCCAAATCGTGAACGCGTTCCGACCGAAGAATATCAGATGGGCGAGCGCATTCGGGCTTACGTGAAAGCCGTTGAACAAACGCCGCGCGGTCCCGAAATCGTCCTCTCGCGGGCAGCAATCGAATTTGTCATCAAACTTTTCAAGTTGGAAGTGGCGGAGTTATCTGACGGGACCATTGAAATCAAGGCGATGGCTAGGGAACCTGGTTTCCGAACCAAGCTTGCTGTTTTCAGCCGAGATCCCAAGGTGGATCCGGTGGGTGCCTGTGTGGGCATGCGCGGGCAACGGGTAAAGAACATCGTTCGCGAGTTGAACAACGAGAAGGTCGATATCTTTCCGTGGTCAGCCGATATTCGACAACTTGTTACGAACGCTTTGAACCCGGCGAAACTTCGGACCGTTAAGGTGGACGAGCCGCACAAGCACATTACGGTTACTTGCGGGATGGATCAGCTGTCGTTGGCCATCGGAAAGCGGGGTCATAATACGCGGCTTACCGAGCGCCTGACCGGCTGGAAAATCTCGGTCGAGGGTGAAGAAGATGTCGTGCCCGGGTTCGCGAACAAAGTCGCGCACGCCGAGGCAGAGTTGGCAACGGTGCCCGGGATCACTCCCGAACATGCGCGGATCCTGGTCCAGTCGGGCTTCCATACGGTGGAAGAATTGGCCGGTGTGGATTCCGCTGATATTGCAGAGATTCCGGGCATTGGTAATGCCGCGGGGAATATTTTAATCGCGGCGCAAGGTGAATTGATCCGCCGTCAGGCGGAAAGTAACCCAATCGGTGTTTAACCAGTGAGGGGTCCACGGAATTGACCTCGCTGTGCTGAATCCGGCCGATTACGGCCCCAGCAGAGCATTAGAATTTAAGAAAAAGTTAGTCATGCCCATTCGCATTTACGAGATCGCCAAGAAATTGAACTTGGAAAGCAAGTTCGTTTTGGTCAAAGCCAAGGAATTGGGCATCGCTGCCGCCAAGGTCCCATCGAGTTCGCTCGACAAGATTACGGGCGAGTATCTGGAGGAACAGCTCCGGTTGGCGGCCAAACCCTCGGGCGGCGGTCCTTCAGGTGGTGCTTCCTTCGGAGGCGCTCCCTCCGATTCCGTCGAGCCGTCGACCGCCGCCGAGTATCCAGGCGCAACCCCAACCTCCGCCTTACCCGAGCCGCCCGCGGTGGTCCTGATCCCAGCACCCGAGCCGATGGCCCCGCCACCCGTCGTCGAACTCATTCGAGTTCCCGAGCCACCGTCAGAATCCTACGACGAAGCGGTCGAAATGACCGAAAGTCTGGAGGTCAGCCCGCCCGAAACTGAGGCGGATGTTCCGGACACCACTTCGATTTCCTCCGCAGAGCCCGCCAACGTCGAGGCCAGTGGATCGCCTCCGCCGCCGGAGCCGCCCAAGACTCAACTCGGTCAAAAGGTCGGCTCGATTGATCTCTCGAAATTCGGTTACGGTCGGCGCACCGGTGGCGGAAATGAGCGGCGCGAAGAAGCCAAGCCTTCGTCGGGTCCGCCTCGACCAGGTCAGCCCGCGGTTCCTGGACAACGTGGCCCCGGGGGGGCTCAACCCGTACGGCCACCGGCACCCGGAGCAGCGGGCCAACGCACACCGGCCGGCAACTTTGGTAATCGAGGTCCGGGTGGAAGCGGATTCGGCAATCGAGGAACCGGCGGCGCGTTTGGCCAACGAGGTCCCGGCGGTCAGAGCGGAGTACAGGGCCAACGGGGTCCCAGTGGCCCGGGTGGCGCCCAGGGCCAGCGAGGTCCGGGCGGCCCGGGTAACGCCCAGGGTCAGCAGCGGGGTCCCGGCAGCCCAGGTGGCGCGCAGGGCCAAGGACCAAGGGGTTCCGGAACGCAAGGGGGAGCCTACGGTCAGCGCGGATCGGGCGGGCCCGGTGGAGCGATGGGTCAACGGGGCCAGGTCGGCGCAGGCGGTCGTGATGATCGTTCTGGCCTCAATCGCAACACGCCCGGCTTTGGCGCTGCGGCCGCCCGTTCGGCCCTCAGTGAAGCCGCCCCGAGCATTACCATTCGGCCCCCCATCGTGGTTCGTGAGCTTGCGGAAAAGATGGGTAAGAAACCCTTCCAGATCATTGCTGACCTCATGCAGATGGGGGTCTTTGCCACCGTCACGCAGACCATTGATACCGAGGTTGCGATTAAGCTGTGCGCCCGTCACGGCATCCGCTTCGAAACGGAGAAGCGCGATAAGTCGGCTCATAGCGTCAACGTTCCACGAGAAGAAAAGGTCGAACTCGATCAAGAAGACACGTTAGAATCACTCAAACCTCGTCCGCCCGTGATCACCATTATGGGCCACGTTGACCACGGCAAAACGACGCTGCTGGACAAAATCCGTAAGGCCAATGTGGCCGCTGGTGAATCCGGTGGAATCACGCAACACATTGGTGCCTACACCATCGCTTATCCGCATCCGATCACAGGAGTCTCCACGCCATTGACGTTCCTGGATACGCCAGGTCATGCGGCCTTTTCCGCTATGCGAGCCCGCGGCGCGAATGTCACGGATATTGTCATTCTGGTCGTAGCCGCAAACGATGGCGTGATGCCGCAAACGATCGAGGCCTTGTCCCATGCCCAGACGGCCAAGGTTCCGATCATGGTGGCGGTAAACAAATGCGATCATCCCGCCGCGAATCCGATGAAGGTGAAGCAGCAGCTCCAAGATCGAGGGCTCATTCCGGATGATTGGGGCGGCGATACGCTCTATGTGGAGTGCTCTGGATTGACGGGTGTTGGGGTAGAGAAGCTCATTGAGGCGATCTTGCTTCAGGCCGAACTCCAAGAGCTGAAGGCCAATCACGACCGCAAGGCCAAAGGTAATGTGATTGAATCCGGGGTTGAACCAGGTGGACCTGTGGCCACCGTGCTCATTCGCAAAGGCACCCTTCACCTGGGCGACGTCGTCATTTCAGGTGAATACTATGGTCGCGTTCGTGCCATGATGAACGAAGACGGGCAGCGGCTAAAAATAGCCACACCGTCTTTTGCGGTGCGCGTGTTGGGACTCAACGGTATTCCCGAAGCCGGCTCAGAATTTAGTGCGGTCGAAAACGAACGCGCCGCCCGCGATTTGGCCGAGGAACGTTTCACGGCGCGAAAAAAAGCCGAACTCGATGGTGTCCGGCCCAAGCGCCAATCGCTCGAAGATCTCTTCGGTCAGATCAACGATCTGACGGCTAAGGTCCTCAAAGTCATCGTCAAAGCTGACAACCAAGGTTCCGTTGAAGCCATCTGTGAAGCGTTGCGCAAGTCTGAAACGAAAAAGGTCGGCCTCGATATCATTCATTACGCGGTCGGAGCCGTAACGGAATCCGACGTCCTTTTGGCCGCCTCGGGTGACGCCGTCATTCTCGGGTTTCACACCCGAGTGGACAGTTCTGCGGCTGAAGCCGCCAAGCGAGAAGGCGTACAAATCAAACTTTACGCCATCATTTACGAACTCATTGACCATGTCAAAGAAGCGATGGCCGGTCTCCTCGACCCATTGTTGAGCGAAGTTCCGGTCGGTGCCGCCGATGTTCGAAAAGTGTTCGAGCTTTCCAAGGGTGGAAAGGTGGCCGGTTGCTACGTCACCAGTGGCAAGCTCGTCCGTGGAAAAATGCGGGTTCGTCGCCAAACCCACATTATTTTCGAAGGCGTGTCGCGTACGCTCAAACGTTTCCAGGACGAGGTCAACGAAGTCCGGGT
>JAYVTS010000057.1:0-23681 GCA_043788645.1 Verrucomicrobiota bacterium | reverse complement strand
ACCAATGCCCGAGGAGGTCCGCGACGCCTCCACGCTCTCCTCTTTGCCAACCAACCCAATCTGTTTGACTTCTGATTCTCAAAGGGCGCGTCCTACCAGCCCTCCTCAGAGCTTCTTGGAACTTTGACAGAGCCGATTTACCGTTTTCCGCACCGACACGTTGTGACGCGACTGCCCAGAGCATCATAAAACCGAAAGCCAGCGCGAAGTGTTTCACGGTCAGTTCGTTTCGAATTTTAGGAAATCAACCGCTCTTTAAGGTACATCTTGCATCGAACGACAACTCCACGGCGGAACTCTTGGAAAGTTACCTTCGGAACAGGCAAGGCGTCGTAACGAGTCGCCATTTCAAGATCAAAAATCCTCATGGCTTGATCCTGCTTGCGGTCATCCAAGTCAAGCGAATAGGCGAAACGTTCGTACAGCGGTGCTACTCTCACAATCCATTCATCCATAGGCACATGCGTCAACTGTGCATCTCGCACAATCGCTGACACCGGCTTTTGAGGTCCAAAACCCGATCCATGTAGTATTCTGCGCCACAATTAGGGTGTTTTTCGCGCAGATTCTGAAGCAAAACCAAGCTTTGGTCACAACTTTTACCCATCGCCCGCCAATTGTCGGCGATGACCGCTAGGTCGTCCTCATGCCTCGCCGACTGGGCCACAAACCCGGCACAAACCTCCAAACCTTCACAGAGCTGCCCTGCGAACTGCCGGTAGGGCGCGCAAAAATCGTCGTTTAACTCGCCAACGTGGCTGCTGAACCGACTCCTGATCTGCCCAGAGATCAACTCTACCTCCGCTTCACCGAAGCAAGCATTCATGGGGAGAATATCGGAACCGCTCAGGACTTGTAAAGCTCACTTATCCGGGGCCAGCGGCCGCAGTGCCACCGATATCCTGAGCTAAACTGAACTACTGATAGCAGGAACTTGACTCTCCGGCGACCAGCGAGATTTGCTTAGGTCACTGGTTGGAAAGCTTTTTGGAAGACCAACGAGAACTCCGACCGGAGTTCTTCAAACGTTTAGACTGGGCTCAAACACAGTTGTCTGCTGGCGAATGTCGGGCGGTCGATTCCTGACGTGCCACGGCAGGCCACCGAGATCTGGGCGAAAGAGTATCAGAACGATCTTATAGAGAGTCCCCGTGTAACGGAACCAGTGCCGATCCATCGGGTTGTTGTATTTGTATTCGCCCGCCGTATCGGCGAGTTCGGCGCGGCCCTTGTCGAGCCCGCGTGCGAGGATGACGTAGCCGCCGAGCCGCACGCGCGGGCTACGCGGCGGACGCTGGGTGAGGTTAGGTGCTGGATTCATGGTGATACTTATTTCGACCCTCCAGACTACCAGCGACCAATCGTTCCTGCAAAGTTATGCGAAGTCGGCAGGTGGACGTTGAACCGGGCTGAGTCTTTGCCTATCCGGATTCTGGTTTTACTTTCGTTGAGTCGATGAATCGAAGATTTTTCTGGAGCGCCAACAGAAGAACGGAGGGCCGGTGGATGAGGAAAAAAATTTCGGTCCAGTCGAATGACGGCGATCCGGGACCGTCTAGCGCAAATAATCCATCAGGGACATGGTCAGGATCTTCGCGCCGCTCTGCAGGGCCGCCTGATAGGTACTTTGCGCCTGCGTCAATTGAACAATGGTGGCGGCTATATCCACGCCCGTCTCTTCAGAAACCTGCCGGGTGAAGTTTTGGCTTTGATCCGCGGAGCTTGCGGCCATGGATTCCAGTCGGGCCTGCGTCGCCCCATTGGCACTCAAATGGTAAACCACATTGTCTTCGTCTTGAGCCAATTGTGCTCGATCCGTCGAGGCAATAGCCGCTGTATCCCCTGCCAACAAGTGTTGGCGTAGGGAGATGAGATGACTAAACAAGTCAGCTCCCGACCCAGCGTCCGTGATGAGGCCTCGAACGTTGTTGGGATCTGAGTTGGCGCCGGGGACCTGGGCACTCAGCGTCACTCCTTCGGCAATTTCGGTAAGTGCCTGATCGGAATTACCGTGATACTCGACCGCGGTGACGTTTCCACTCGCGTCCATAGCCGCTACGAAAGGGGCTTGGCTCGTTTGGGTTCCGCCAAAGAGATAATTATTTCCCTGCTTCCGATTAGCCGCCTGGAGTCCGAGTTGGATCATGCCGTCGATTTCGTTCGCGTAGGCCTTGAGTTCGTTCGGCGATTTAAGCCCATCCGCTAGAGTTGCAATCTCGTTGGCGCGATCCGAGACCTTTTTCAGAGATTGAATGGCCCCATAAGAAAGGGTGGCCACGTCCTTCTGATGAACCTGGTTTTGTTGATACTGAGCGAGGGAGCGAGCGTTGGACTGCAGATCCATGACGCGACGCAGAGCGGCGGGATCGTCCTCCGGTGATTGAATCCGTTGGCCCGTAGAAACTTGGGTTTGCAACTTGGCCTGTTGTGCCGTCAAATAACCAAGTTGACTCGCCAGCGAATTGGAGAAAGTGTTTCCGGTGACTCGCATAGATTATTCGGTTAATGCCCAACAATAAACGGAGTCCTCCTAGCCGCGCTTGAGGTTAATGACCGTATCCAGCATGTCATCGACCGTGGTGATCAAGCGAGCAGACGCCGCGAATGCCTTTTGAAATCGAGTTAAATCAGTCATTTCCTCGTCCAAAGAGACTCCGCTCAGGGAGTTTCGTTGGGTCGTTAACATCGTCGTGACCACCTGCTGATCTGCCTGCTGGGTATTGAGTGTGGCGAGTGCTTCACCTAAGCCACTGACTGTTTTGCTATAATTTTGGCTGATCGTCTGATTAGAAAGTGAAGCCACGGGTTGGGTCGCGAATTGGGCCACCGCCAGGGCGACCGTATTATTTCCGGTGGCGCCTGCCGCCCCAGCAGCTTGGAGGCGTCTCGGATCAGCCCGCAGACTTGCGTTGACCTGAATATCCGCTGCGTTGGTTCCCGAGAAAAAGGCCTGCCCCGTACTTCCCGAAAGATCATATCCGTTGCTATAAATGCTATTGACGTTCGCAATCAGCTCGTGAGCGAGACTGTTTAAGTCACGTCGCAGGTCGGCTACCGCACCGTCGCGAGCCGTAATGGTGCCGTGGAGGCTGCCTCCGGTCAGGCTTAGATTGGTGCCGCTCGTGGCGGTGCGTACGAGCAATTGGCCGCCACCGCCATCATAACTGGCCAAAGTGTCTTGAATTTGATTGCCAGTAATCAGAAGACTCCCACCGACGGAGACTTGGAGGCTTCCGTGATCGTCCGTGCTGGAATCGATCTTCACTAAATGAGCAAGATTTTCTAATTTCTTTTGGCGTAAATCCCGGAGATCGTTGGCGACATCTCCAGAACGACTTTCGGCTTTTGAAATCTGACTATTCAGTCCCGAGATATCGCCAATCAAGGCGTTCGCCTGGGAAACCTCGGTCTGGACCTGAGTGTTCAGGGCGGTGTTAAGAGCCCCGAGCCGATGGTCAATCAGATTGAACTGGGTGGTGAGACTGGCGGCCGAGCCTAGGAGCACTTGACGTGCGGCAAGCGACGTCGGATCGGAGGAAACTTTCTGAAATCCATCAAAGAAATTGGCGAGTCCATCGGCAAGACTGTGGCTTCCGCCAGAGCCGGAGGTTCCGGTGGTTTGATCGACTTGTTCCCCCAGATTGGTTTGTGCATTTCGAACGGCGTTTTGTTGGGATTCCAACGAACCGGTGAGGCTGGTCTCGGACGTCATTTCCTCGTCTACGAGGCTATCGCGAAGGCTGACAATCGACCCCGCGTCGACCCCGGTCCCGAGAATACCAGCCGAGTCCCCAATCGGTGTGGAGGTTTGGAGATTGAGCCGCTGTCGGGCGTAGGCGGGGTTGTTGACGTTGGCGAGATTGTGTCCCGCAACCTGAACCCCTTGTTGATGCGCAACGAGAGCCCGGGTGCCGAGATTGAGAGTGCCAAAAAGTCCGAGCATATAGATAATCGGGTATCAGCCAATGGCTTCGTACAGGGAACGCATCGGAAGGCCGCCGCCTCGCCCTTGGCCGCTCGCGTCGTAAACCGGCGATCCGGTCGGAGGAAGGAGGGTGTTGATGAATTTCTGCATCAGCTCCAGAGTTCGAAAGAGCAAGAGATGATTTTGGCGGGCTCGTTGCTGAACTCGAACGAGCAACTCGTTATTTTCCTGGACCAATGCGCCGACCAACGGGCGGTAATCTTCCGGTAGGCGGGGGATAATTTCTTGGAAAGTCGCGATCATCGGCAAGGCGAGCGTGAGCGAGGTTTCCTGCTGACACGCCTCTCGACGACGGCGTGAGGTTTGGAGGACGAGTCCGTGTTCTTCGATTTGGGCGACCGTCTGAAGCAATTCATCGGAGGCACGTTGCATAATCGTTTCCTGCTGGGTATCCAGGCGGGCCAGCATCTCACCATATTGCTGCAATTCGTCGCGCAGTGCTTCGATGAGAGTCTGTAACTTGGAGAGTACGGAATGATCCACGGTGTTGTTGGAGCCGATCATAGCGACTTAGTCTCCATTTTCGGATGCGGCGTTGCCTCGGCAAGCTCATGGCCGAGTTGTTCTTTCCAGCTGGCGGCAAGCCCCAACGACCCCGTGCGGCTGATCTGCTCGGCGAGATTGTTGGTCAGCATATCCTGGTAGATGCCATCACTGGTGGATTCCTTCTTTTGACTGGATGAAAAAGCGGATTTGTGGGCCTGAGCTAATATATTCCGGAGTAGGATGGCTTCAAACTGGCGGCCCACCTCCGCAACCTTCTCTTCCTGGGAGACGTGGGAATTACCCGCTAGTTTCTCTAGGGGCAAGTCAGTGGCCTTGACCTTCCGTGATAACGTCGCGATTTCCATGGTCTAACGCATAATTAATTCAGCCTGGAGCGCGCCGGCTTCCTTCATCGTCTGAAAAATCGACATCATATCGCGCGGCGTAACTCCAATGGCATTGAGTCCAGCCGCCACTTTTTCAATGGTGGGCATTTCCGGTAGAACGAGAAACGACGACTTGGGCTCGTTCACCTTGGTGTCCGTTCTCGGCGTCACCGCCGTGGTTCCCGCCCGACTAAGTGGGCTAGGTTGGGACACATCCAGCGACGAGGCGACGGTGATCGTCAGTTCTCCGTGGGAAACGGCGCAGGGTGAAATTCGGATGCGTGAAGTAGCGACAATGGTTCCCGTCCGCTCGTTGACAATCACGCGGGCCGGCGTGTCTGGAGTCACCTCAATCGCTTCGAGGAGAGCAATAAACTCCACCGGGTGCTGATCCATGCCATCGGGAACTCGCACTCGTACCGTCATTGAATCGATGGCCTGAGCACGGCCAGCGAAGGTTTCGTTGATCGCAACGGCCATTCGGGCGGCGGACGTGAAATCGGGCTCGCGGAGCAGGAGGTCCAACGAATTGTTGCGGACGACTTCTGCGGGAATCTCCAATTCGACAATCGCTCCACCCGGAATTTTGGCGACCGTCGGATGATTCTTCTGCACGGTCGCTCCGCCCGCTCCGCCGGCTCCGCCCAGGAATCCTCCCAACGCAATGGCGCCCTGAGTGACGGCATAGACTTTGCCATTCGCCCCCTGGAGCGGGCATTGTAGTAGCACGCCGCCTTGCAGGCTCTTGGCATCACCGAGCGAGGAAATCGTCACGTCGAGTCGAGTCCCTTCTTTGACGAACGCTCGGATCTCCGCCGTCACCATAACCACCGCGACATTTTTTGACGAAAGAGTTGCCGCGGGAACGGTAATTCCGAAGCGCTGCAATAGGTTAGCGATCGCTTGGACGGTGTACACGGGGTTTTTGTCGCCATCGCCGGCGAGGCCGACGACGAGACCGAACCCTACCAACTGGTTATCGCGGGCACCGGCGATCATGACTAAATCCTTAATCCGAGAGCCAATCGCAAGTGCGGCAGGCTGATCAAGAATCCCGGCGACCACCGCGGCGAGCAAGAAAAGGCGACGGAAACTCATAATTAGAATGGTGAGACTTTGTCCCAAACCCTCGTGAACCAGCTCTTCTTTTGGGAGTCCGTCACCGCGCCCTTGGAGACGTATTTGATGGTCGCATCGGCTATATTATAGCTATAGACGGTATTATTTGCCTGCACATCCTCGCCTCGAACGACCCCGCGAAGTACCGCTTCCTGGGTTTCTCCTGAAAACGACGTTTGACGTGTCCCTTCGACCACTAGATTGCCATTGGGCAGGACGTCCACGACTCGAACGGCAATATTGGCGTGAATGGTTTCGGAATTATTGATTTTTCCACCCCCATCGAAATTATTTGCCCCGGACATTTTCATCGCCGGTAGAGTCCTACCTTTTGTCAGTAAACCGCTCGCGGCGGGGTTGTACAGAAAACTAGAGATGCTGGCGTCTACCGAGGAACTCTTGGCGGTTGAGGTCTTGTTTTCCTTGGTGGCGGTGTTGCTTTCCTGCACGAGAATAGTCAAGATATCGCCCACGGAACGTGCGCGTTTGACGGAGATCAGCGAGGTGGAGCTCCGCTGGTTCCAAAGGGAGTCCGCCGAGGCTGACGCGCACAGCAGGGCCAGTGCGACCGCGATGGGGAGCGAATTAAAGGGAGACAAGAATGGTTTCTTCATTTTGAACTTTGCCGCGAAATTCGCGTTTGGAATTGAGATTTCGAACTCGAACGGTCTGTCCGGGGGCGCCGTTTTCTAAGGCTTCAACTTTGACGGAGATGACGAGTCCGCCTTCTTGGACAATGGCGTCTAGAACATGGCCCCGAAATACCACCGAACGGACCCGGAGAGACCGCGGGGTCAAGGGGGTCCCGGCCGCTAGATTCTCGGTGAGTTCGAGCGTGGTATCGTCGGGATTGAGGTGGACGACCGGGTCTCGAAGACTGAGGAGATCGCGGCGTTCTTGAACGAGTTCACAATCCTTGAGGACTGCGCCGCGTTGCGCCTTGGCGCCAGAAACCCAGACATCGCGCCAAAGCCGCGCCTGGAGCGGCACTTGCCACTGACCAACGGTTTCGGAGCCAGACGCTAGTTCAAAGCGCAAAATGAAATTCGGGGTAATACCAATCGTCGGCAGATCGAGGATTTTAACCGTTAACAGTTCATCTGGAACCGCCACGGGGGTCCAAGGATTGGTCAGGCGTAGTTCGAGTTCGCCGCGGTCTTTGACATAGGCTTTTTGGAGAGCTGCGGTGACGAGATCCCTCACTTCCGAATCTGCGAGAGTGCGAGATCGACGGGTGATTTTGATCCGGGACGCTCCGGCCCAGTTGGTGGTTGATAGGCTAGGGTCCGCTTTTTGCAGCAAATCAATCATTTGGGCTCGGGTGAAGACGACGGATTGACCCGCGGGCGGGGCGTTTCCGAGGCGAACCGGACCGAGTCCGGACGGTATGGATTCCACCACCGAGGCCAGCAAGATTCCGGAACCATCGACCTGCGCCGCGGGTCGAAGTTGCCAAGAATTTAAATCCCCTGCGAGACCGACGAAGGCCGCGAAAGTGCTGGTGACTAGGAAGCGTCCGACCGAATGGATCATAGAATGAAACCCTCCAAGAATTTGACTCAGGGCAAAAGAGAACGGGGGAAATTTCATCCGCGGCGTAGGTTATTGCTCATTTGCATCATTTCGTCCGCGGCTTGAACCGCTTTTGAATTTACTTCATAAGCGCGTTGGGCGACGATCATATTCACCATTTCCTCGACGACTTTGACATTAGACATTTCGAGATAGCCCTGTTGGAGAGTTCCGAAACCGTTTTCGCCCGGGGTCCCGACCTCAGGAGTTCCCGAGGCGGTGGTCTCCTTGTAGAGATTTCGGCCCATGCTTTGGAGGCCTGAAGGATTGGCAAAGCGAACGGCCTGGACCGTGAATTTTTGGGCGGTGCCCGAACCCGAGGCGGTCACATCACCGGTCGGTGAGATGGAAATGGCCGTCGTACCGGCCGCAATGGGCTGCCATCCCCCTTGCAAGACGAGACCTTCACTGGTGGTGACTCGACCGTCCGAACCCGTTTTTAATGCTCCGTCACGGGTAAAGGCTTTGGAACCATCGGGCAATTGGACTTCAAAGAATCCGTCACCTTGGATCGCCACGTCCATCTTTTCGCCCGTCTCCGTCAATTCGCCGGTGGTAAAAACCTTGGAGGTTGCGACGAGTCGAGAACCATGTCCGATTTGCACGCCCGTCTGAAGCTGATTTCCGTTGCCCTGATCTGAACCTGGGGTGCGTGCGGTCTGGTAGAGGAGATCCTGGAATTCGGCCTTTTCCCGCTTAAACCCGGTGGTATTCACGTTGGCCAGGTTGTTGGCAATGACATCGAGATTTGTCTGTTGCGACTGCATTCCGGTCGCTGAGGAGTAAAGGGCGCGAAGCATAGTCGATGAGCGTTTAGTTGGTGTTTCCGAGTTCAGTGATGGTCCGACCCATGCGTTCGTCTTGAACCTGCACAATGCGTTGATTGGCCTCGTAAGCGCGCATGACGCCGATGAGATTCGCCATCTCGGCAACTCCTGAGGTATTGGCGCCTTCGAGAACGCCTTGGCGGATCGCGGGTTCGCGGACCTCGTTGGGGATCAGGCTTCGATCTTGGGCGATAAAATAGCCACTGCTCGTGGAAGTGAGGAGATTGAGATCATTGAAATCTACGACCTTCAATTTGCCCTTATGGAGACTTCCCTGACTCACCTCACCATTCCCAGAAATTGAGAGATCGCCACCGTGATTTTTGTCTAACTGAATTGGACCGGAGTCGCCGACCACTGGATAGCCTTGTTTCGTGACGAGTTGTCCTTCCGCATTGGTATCAAACTGACCGTCCCGAGTGTAACCGGACGAACCGTTGGGAAGTTGAACCTCGAAAAATCCGCGCCCCTCGATTGCGGCATCTGTTGGAACCCCCGTTGCCTTCATTTCGCCGGGGGCAAAACTGGTTCCGACGACTGCTCGCGGCAGGGAAAGTAGATTGCGCTGGAGCCCGCTTTGATCCATCACGCCTGCCTGAACGGCATCAAAGGAGATTTGCTGTTTCTTATAGCCCGGAATAGAACTAGCCGCGAGGTTGCCAGAGATCGCCTCTTGCCAACGTGCATTGGCCCCTAGAGCGGCGGCGGCTTGGTATAAACTCACGTTCACAATCCCTTTCAAAGCAAGGCCCATGCCAATAGCGAAACTTCACTTTTCCAGCCAATCCATCATCGCGGGTTGATTTCTGGAAAAAACTGCCCTGTAGAATTGGGCCGGACCTGCACTTTCTTCCCGGCTGAGTCTTTCCGAAAGAAGCGCCGCCCTTAATAATAGGTCGGAATACCCCGTCGAGTCTAATAGGAACAAACGAGCTCAATCATCTCTCCGCAACCACATTCGATGCGGATTTGATCAATCCGATCTCCGTCGCGATGCACGGTGATTTTTGGAGCGATGCCAGCAGCCGACAAACAAGTGGATGAATGGCTATTCGTGGAGTTATTAATAACCGGCACTGTTCCGGAGGCCAGCTCGCGGCGCGGCATGGACTCGCCGATGGGCTTGAAATCCGATAAACCCGAGCTTCCCGCTTGGGCTGCTCGTTGGATGGCACTTCGATTCGCAGCCACTGCGGCGAGATACGGCACGAATTTGGAAGACACAATACCTATTGGGTTTACCGGGGCGGATTAATTTTAAGCAACACCGTCACCCGTCGATTTGCCTCGTCTCTCGGATCTAAATCTGCCATCGGAGCCACGTCGGCAAATCCAGCAACCTGACGAATTTGGAAGGCTGGCATGCCGTGTTCGAGCAATTTCCGGCGCGCTGAATTGGCCCGGTCTGTCGACAACTCCCAGTTTCCATAGTCCTCATTTCGAGCAACGTGTCCGGCTTCCGTGTGTCCTTCAACCTCGACCTGGAAGGACCCGGAAAGTCTTGCTAAATTCCACGCCAACGTGGTCAGAACCCATTCGCCATACTTGGTGAATTCCGCGGTATCCGGAGCGAAGACGGGGCGGCGAGACCGATCAAAGATATTTACCCGAACGCCATCGGCCAGCAGCTCCATCTTAAAAATTTCACTGTCGGGAGTGTCCGGACCTGAGGGTGATGCATGAGTGAGGTCCTGGGCGACTCTACGAAGCAGGTTGAGTTCAACCGCACCTTTCGCGTTAGGCAGGTTCTTTTCGTCGGAGGCGAGAATGCCGGAGTTGCCATTTGCCAGCGGATGGGGTGGATTGCGAAAGGAGCGTTGAATGGCCTCTTTGATTTTCTGGTCCTGAGACGAGAGCCACAAGACGAGGAACAGGGCCATCATGGCCGTGACAAAGTCGGCATAGGCGACTTTCCAAGCGCCACCGTGATGTGCGTGTTTTTGTTTGCCGGCCACGGTTCGACTTTCTCTCGGGCGGGCATTAAGCCTTCGCCGGGGTGGAGACGCTCTTCAGGACGGCCTCGAGTTCGCTGGCGGACGGTTTGACGTCGTTGCTCAACCCGCGCCTTGCTACTTCGATGGCCATGACGGGAGCCATACCGCTGGCAAAGCTAATCACGGCGGCGGAAATACTCCGTGCGTAGGCCATTTCTGCCTGCCCAACAAAGCCCATGTTCACAGCGAGTGGATTCAGAAAGCCGTATGAAATAAGAATCCCCAAAAAGGTTCCCACCAGCGCGGCGGCAACGTGGTGACCGATTTCTTCAATGGGGCCAGCAATCGAACCCATCGTAATCACAATGCCGAGCACGGCCGCCACGATGCCGAAACCCGGCATGGCATCGGCCGTTTTGGTTAAGACATCGACCGGCTTGTGGTGTTCCCCTTCCATGGTATCGAGTTCGATCTCAAGCAGTGTTTTTAGCTGGTCCGGCTTGACTTTACCATCAATGATCGGGCGCAAGGCTCCGCAGAGCAGTTCCACGGCATGATGGTTATTTAGGAACCCAGGATACTTGGAAAGCACACTGCTTGCGGAAGGGTTCGTAACGTGTTCTTCGAGGGCGATCATTCCGTTTCGGCGCCCCAACATGAAGAGTTCGTACATGGCCTTAAACAACTCCTCGTAGGCCGCCCGACTATACGGGGATCCCTTTAAGGACCCGATGATCTGTTTGATGAGATCGATCAGGACTTGTTTGGGTGCCATGATCACCAAGGCGCCCAGGGCTGCGCCGCAGATGACCACAAACTCGGAGGACTGCCAAAGTGCCTTGGGCTGCCCGCCAGCCATCATAAACCCACCTAAAACGGAGGCTAGGACGATAATGGCACCGATGATAACGATCATGTGAGCAGGCCTAACCGTCTATTCGTCGCCCAGAGCGCCGCGCTTTCGCAGGTAGGCCTTAATTGCCATGATGGCCTGGGTATGAATCTGGCAGATCCGGGATTCGGTGACTCCAAATACCTCGGCGATCTCGCGAAGGCGAAGGTCTTCAAAATAATAGAGTGCCAAAACTTTTCGTTGCATCTCGGGAAGTTTTTCGATTCGACTTGCAATCACCCGGGTTAGTTCGCGATGGGACGCTGATTCCGAAGGGTCTTCTTGTGATTCATCAGCAATGCTTTCATGCCGACTACAGTCATCCATATCCTCGCCCTGGGCTACATCGAGGCTGATGAAAGCCGCGGGCTTAATCTCGTCCAACAGTGTCTCATATTCGGCTAGCGAAAGTTTCATCGCCGCGGCCACCGCAGCATTGGAAGGAAGTGCGCCCGTACTTTGTTCCAAGGATTGAATCGCGACTTGTACACGGCGGGCTTTGTCGTGAACGGAACGGGGCACCCAATCGAGTTTGCGCAACTCATCAAAGGCGGCCCCGCGGATTCGGACTCGAACATAGGATTCAAAGGAGCTGCCGGCTTGCGGATCGTATTTGCGGACGGCGTTGAGAAGGCCCACCAGTCCGGCACTGTGAAGCGCCTCCGTATCCACATGGGACGGGAGATTAATTGCCAATCTTCCCACCACCGTCTTAACGAGAGGCATGTATTGTTCGACCAACCTCTCTTCAGCCTCACTTCCGGGAATTACCTGGTGATAGCACCGAGCCAATTCCATTTGTTGGCGCTGCCGATCAGTGACGACGAATTCGTTTTCGAGATAGAGAGCCATAGCGGTTTAGTGTTTGACGGAACGTTTGAGACTCTGAATAGCGGGGGCCGGGGAGGGTGAGAGAGCGGCGGAGGCGGTGATTCGCTCGATATGAGAAGCCTGGAGACTGGCCACGAGAAAATTTCCCCACCAACGCATGAGCATTCCAGCCACGAGAGTTGCCACCGATGCGCGCCACAGGATGGATGGCCAGGCACTCCCTTGAACCAGGCCAAAGGTGACACCGATCAAAAACCCCAGCAGCCCTCCAGCGATCATTACTTTCTTCATTGTTGAATCCTATTTCGTTAGGGTAGAGCAGTCCGTCTGCCAACTACTGCGGAATATTCAAAAGGATCGATTCCGCATGCTATTTATGAGAAAATTGCCTCTGAAGTAATTTTTGAGGAGTTCCCGGCGTGAGGTCGCCAGGAATATTTTGCCCTACGCTGAGGTATCGCAGGGAATATTTTGTGCCGAGCACGAGGTTCCAAAGCTTGCCCCATCTTGCCTCTTCATCGAGATGAGTCACAATGATGTCACTGATCGGCAGGGAGTCGAAGACCCGTGCCTGGGCCAACAAATGGGGCGTTTCATAGGCACCGTTCACCACTAAATGGAGCTGCGCCTCTGGCAGAGTACTGAGCAGTGTACCGAAGTCCTTGAGCTCGTCCGCTTTGTTCCAATTGACACCCGGAAGATCAATAAAGCGTATATCCGTCGCGGCGGTTCCCGCTCCGTCGCTCGCCAGGCGATTGACGGGAACTCCCAAAATATCGCAATAGACACTGAGTACCTCGGCGGTGTTAGCCACCCGGCTATCGAGCCGCCAGACGGCTGCTCGTCGATTTTTAAGGAGAACCTCTTCAGCGAGCCATTTGCAAATACAGGTCGTTTTTCCAACCCCGGCGGCACCAATGAGGATATGAGTTTCTATTGGGGCTGGTTTCCGCAGTGGCTTGCGCTCCCAGAATTCGGTTAGCACTTGGCCCGCTAACTCTAGTTCCCGGCTCAATCCCTCGGGCGGCGGTGTATCGCCATGTCGAGAACGCAACTCTTCGACGACTCGTTGGGCATGAATCGGTAGGAGCCCACTGTTCTCCAGAAGGACTCCCATGCGCCATTGGCCGGGGCCAGGAGTGGTGGAGCGAGGGGTAACGTGGGGTCCGAGCAAACTCGGCCTTTCCATTAAAGAGTTCGGAGCTTCCCGTTGCGTAGAGATTTGCTGTTCGATGACCGCTAATTTATCGCGGAGCTCACTGAGGTGGTCAGCGGGGACAGGGGGCGGGGCGGGGACTGATTCAGGAACGTATGCCAGGACCTCAATACGCGATTTCTGCCAGAGTCGCGAAAATCCATCGCCGGTGCGTCGCCGTACGTTCACGACGACGGCTGTTGGGCCAAGTTGTGATCGAATCTGAGTAATTGCGTCGGCCGCGGATTCGGCGAGGAACGTGTAAATTTGCATAGTAAAACGGCTCGCTGAAGGATTTGCAAAGGTTTAGCCCAGGGCGCCTACTTTGAAGGCACGCCTCTCGAACCTCTTGATAGCCAATTGAAATTAGGAGGCGGCATCGAGGCTGGCGAGCATCGCCGCGCTTTGGATCTCTACTCGGGCCGGAACTTCGTTATACGAGAGGACGGCTAGATCAGAAAACGTGGTTTCAAAAAAACGACGAAAAGCGAGCCGAATGGGCGGGGCACAGAGGACTAGGGGCGGATGCCCCGCTGCCAGCAGTTGTTGAACATATTTGGACAGAGTATCCACGATATGTCGCGCTAGTCTGGGCTCGAGCATGAGGGCGATCTCGGTAGGCGACGGTCGAAGACCCTGAGCGATCTGTTGCTCCAACTTGGGGTCGAGAGTAATGGCACGGACCGCCCCCGTTTCGGATTGGTAAGGTTTAATGATTTGGGCTCCGAGTCCTCGGCGAGCGTATTCGGAGAGTTCATCCGGATTCTTGGTGGCTCCCGCATGATCGCTCAGTTTCTCCAGAATTCCGGCCAGATTCCGGATAGATATTCCTTCGGCAAGCAGATTTTGGAGCACGCGCTGAACCTGGCCTACGGTCAATTGCGTCGGAATCAACTCATTTACAACAGTGGGATGAGTTTGCTTCAAGTTATCGAGCAGGACCTGAACGTCTTGGCGACTTAGAATCTCGTGACATCGGCGCTTCACCGTTTCTGAGAGGTGAGTCACCAGTACCGATTGGGCATCGACGACCGTGTGCCCACCAATCTCTGCATTTTTCCGTTCCATTTCCGTAATCCAGGTGGCGGGCAGTTGAAAAACGGGTTCAGTGGTGGGAATCCCTTTAAGGGCGATGCGACTATTGGTTGCGTTCATCGCCAGCCAATACCCGGGCATGAGCGTCCCCTGAGCAATCGGATTTCCCCTTAAAACAAAGCGATAGTCATTCGCGCCTAGTTGGAGATTATCTCGCAACCGGATGGGGGGAATCACGATCCCCAGCTCTTGAGTAAAGGTTCGACGTACACCGGTGACCCGTTCCAGGAGGTCGCCACCTTTGCGCCCATCGGCCAGGCTGACGAGTCCATAACCCAATTCAATTTGAAGTGCGTCAAGGCCTAGCAGAGATTCGAGCTTTTCGCCGCTCCCTGAGGTGGATGCTCCCGTCGCACCGGCCTTGTTGTCTTTGCCTTTTCCATCTGGTCCAGCGGCAGCGGGGGTGACCGCCGTGACTCCGACCTTGTTTAAGTGATAGCCGATGTATCCGGTGATTCCGCTTAAAATAAGGAATGGCAAGGTGGGCAGTCCCGGAACAATTGCGAATACGAAAAGCATTGCGCTCAGGATCATGAGCGCACGGGGATAGAGGAGAAGTTGGCGGGTGAGTTCCTTTCCCAGGCTGTTCTTGGCGGCGGCTCGCGTCACCAACATACCGGCCGCCATGGAGGTAATGAGCGCAGGAATTTGCGATACGAGTCCATCGCCGATGGAGAGGAGCGTATAGTGTTGAAGCGATTCGGTGACGCTCATTCCCCTCTGGCTGATTCCGATGGCGAATCCACCGAGGACATTGATCACGGTAATGAGCAACGCGGCGATGGCGTCGCCGCGTACGAACTTGCTGGCACCATCCATCGCCCCATAGAAATCCGCCTCTTGTTCCACTTTGCGGCGGCGAGTCCGGGCTTGTTCCTCGGTGATGACGCCCGCGCTAAGTTCAGCGTCAATCGCCATCTGTTTGCCCGGCATGGCATCCAAGGTAAAGCGGGCCGCCACTTCGGCGATACGTCCGGCGCCCTTGGTGATGACGACGAAATTGATTAAGACGAGAATGAGAAAAATAACGATACCGACGACATAATTTCCTCGAACGACGAAATTTCCAAAGGCTTCAATGATATGGCCCGCATTCCCGTTCAGCAGGATCAACCGGGTGGAGGCTACGTTCAGGGCGAGTCGAAACAGGGTGACAAAGAGCAGGATGGAGGGAAAACCCGTAAATTCGGTGGCCTCTTGAATATAGAGAATGATGAGCAGGATCAACAATGAGACGGCGATACTCACCGTCAGAAGGAGATCCAGAAGGTAGGTGGGGATCGGCAGGATTAAGAGCAAGACGGTGCTAAAAACCCCCAGGATGAGCCAGATGTCTCCCTGCTGCAGCAGCTGTGTCAGCCTTGATTGTTTTTGCGCCATTTCACGAAATCCAGCTTCCGGTCAGCACCAGCCGTTGAAGTTCAACTTCGTGACCTGTCTGCCGCGCTGTTCTATTAGGTTTGGTTCTGTTTTGTATAGTACCGATACCGATTCACCCGATAGACATATGCGAGCACTTCGGCGACTGCCGCATACAGTTCAGCAGGAATCGCGCCACCTACTCGTCCGTGCTTGAACATGAGGCGTGCTAGTGGTTTGTTCTCGATGATGGGGACTTGGTGTTGAGCGGCGAGTTCGCGAATCCGGAGTGCGTTGAGACGGCTGCCCTTCGCGACAATCTGGGGGGCGCGCATTGTTTTTCGATCATATCGAAGGGCGACCGCGAGGTGAGTCGGATTAGTGATCACAACATCTGCTTCAGGCACTTCCGCGAGCATTTGTCGTTGCGTCTTGGTGGATCGTCGTCGTCGTTGACGGGCTTTCTGTTGAGGATTCCGCTCGGAATTCTTCATCTCCTCTTTGACCTCGTCCTTGGTCATCATGAGGTCTTGGGTCGTCCGCCAGAATTGGTGGGTGTAGTCAAGAGCGGCGAGAAGCATGAGGCCAAAAATGACCCGCCACGTCACCCCAAACGCGGCCTGGGTCAGGAACTGGGAAATTCTTACCGTATCCACGCCGGTATAAAAAATAGGGTCCTTCAGAATACTTTTCACTTGGGAGTACGAGAGACCAGCGAGCACGAGTAGTTTGAGGAGAGAAAGCCCAGCGGAACCGACGGCGCGAGCCGAGAATATCCGCTGGAACCCTTTCATCGGGTTGACTCGGCTCCAGTCTGCGGCCAACGCCTCAGAAGCCGCTTGAAAGCGACTTTGAAGCCCGCCCGCCAGTAATCCGCCTAAGGCAATGGTGCCCAGGATGGGGCCGACACACGTCCCAAAGAGCAGGGCTGCCCGAATTGTATAGCTCTGCATGACGTCGAAATTCAATTCGACCTCGTGTAGGTGACCGAGCAAATGGGCGGTGGAGATACATTTCTGCCAAATTTCTCCGCCCGCGTACTTCAAACCCAAGAGGCCTCCGAGCAACGCAAAAACCGTTTGCACCTCTGCGCTACGTGGAAACTGACCCCGCTTAATAGCCTCCTCAAGGCGCCGTGGTGTTGCCTGTTCGGTTTTTTCTCCGGCCGGTTCGCTCATGGCAGAAAGTGATCCTGAGAGGGGGTTGATCTGACGACCGAGCGGATGGATTGGAAGGACTATCCCTTCATGCCCACAAAACGAAGGCTATCTTCCGCCCAGCAATTTTGCAACCGATAGCATGTCTTCGGGTAGTCGACGCAGATAATTAGTGAGATACTGGGCCATGAGAGTGCAGGTGAGACCAAACACGCCCAAGCCTACTAGCGTACGAATGGGCATGCTTTCGGAAAAAATATTCATTTGAGGAACTGCCCGACCGAGAACGGCAAAAACCAATGAAATAACAAAAGACACTGAAATCATTGGGGCGGCAATTTGCACGCCGACGACAAAGATGGAACCCGAACGAAGGATAATGTTGGGCAGAAGCGCTGGACTGAGATGCGCGCCACCGATTGGGAGCAAGACATAACTCCGTTGAAAGGCGGCGAGTATCCAATGATGCATATCGAGACTCAGCAGTAGCACCAGTGCCATCCAATAGAGCAGGGTCCCGGTAACCGGTGAGGCCGAGTTGCTCATCGGATTGTAAATGGACGACATCGTGAGACCCATTTCCGAGGCCACAATACCGGCCGCCATTTCAACCCCGAAAAAAACTAAGCGACAGATGGATCCGAGCAACAGACCCGAACCGACTTCCATCAACAATAGCCGGACGAGCTGCCACAGGGCGAGCGGCTGTGTGACCACTCCGGCGTTGATCGAAGGGGCCAGGAGAAAGGCAAGCAAGGCACTCAAAGCGATGCGGAGTTGGATCGGGACGCCGGAATGGGAAAAGACGGGAAGCGCAATAAAAAGCGCGCCGGATCGGGCGAATATCAAAAACCAGAGTGCGAGGGATTCCGTGGCGCCCATGAGTTCGTCTCCCAGAAACTTCAATGCACCATCTGAGGAATCCGCTCAATCATCGCCCGGGTAAATTCCAGCATGGATCGCAACATCCAGGGAAGGGCGACGACCAGAAGTGCCACGATCCCCATCACCTTCGGAACAAACGTCAGGGTTTGTTCGTTGATCGAGGTGACGGCTTGAAAGAGGCTCACGGCGAGGCCAATGGTGGTGGCCGTCACGAGAATGGGCGAAGCGAGCATGACCGCTTGGAAAATCATGCTTTTAATAAGTTCAATCGAAAATTCGGGTGTCATCGGTTAAGGAATCGTTTATCCACCAAAACTCTGAATCAGAGACCGCACCACCAACTGCCAACCGTCAACGAGGACAAAGAGCAGAATCTTGAGCGGAAGCGAAATCGTCGCCGGAGGCATCATCATCATCCCCATACTCATCAGGACCGTGGCGACGATCAGGTCGATGAGGATAAAGGGTAGGAAAAGCAAGAATCCCATCTGAAACGAAGTGCGGAGTTCGCTAATAATAAAACCCGGGATCACCACTTTTCGCGGACGCTGATCGGGACTCGTGGCCGGCAATCGAGCGAGCGCGACGAAGAGTTCTACGTCTTTCGCCCGAGCCTGTTTGAGCATGAAATTTCGAATGGGTTTAGCCGCTTCCGCCAACGCTCGTTCACTCTTCATGGTTCCCGCCTGATACGGCTTGAGTGCCTGGGTATCAATTTTCTCCCAGACGGGTTCCATAATAAAAAAGGTGATAAAAAGCGATAATCCAATGATAATCTGGTTAGCCGGAGTGCCTTGGAGTGACAAAGCGGACCGAACGAAAGAGAGGACAATGACGATTCGCGTGAAGCACGTCATCAGGAGAACAATGGAGGGGGCCAAGCTCAGGAGCGTGATTGCAAACAATACTTTGATGGCAACATCGATATCCTGGGGCTGCTGTCCGCCGTCCAATCCGACACTAAAATGATACGGAGACAAGCTGGTGGCGGTGCCGGGAGGAGCGAGTCCTTGGCTCAACGCGGGGCTTGCGCCAAACAGGTGTGAAGCGAACCCGAGCACCAGCACCAGCACCCACACGGAGCCACCTCGCCACGGCCGGCAGCGTTTCGCTCGCAAACATTGAAATCCACGAGTCATCGTTTGCGAGAAATCACGTTTTGGAGTGCCTCCACAAACGTGAATTGAGGGAAGGGCAGCGTGGGCTTCGTGGACCGGTTGACGATTTCCGAATCGGTAGTCGGCAAATGGGTCAAGAGCGTTAGCCCGCTTGGGGTGCTGGAGATCAGGAGTCGTTGTTGATCGTAAGCCACCACATGGAGAGCTTGGCGATGGCCCAGGGACTTGGTTTCGAGAACGCTGAGTTTCGGACCCTGACCTTCGTGGTGGCTGAGGCGTTGCCAGTTCCGGAAGATCCAAATACCCGCAAAGAATAGGGCTAGGACGAGGGCGAGAGCGCCCAGCAATCGGAGGAAGGACACGCCGATCGAGGGTGGATCCACCGGTGGGATGGGCTGGGTAATGAGGTCCTGCGCCAGAATCGAACTCATCGACAGGAGGACTAAACCGATCAGCCCGGCGACGATTTTTGAGGCGGTGCTCATTTGCTCGCACCGATTAATTCGGTGATTTTGATTCCGAAACGGTTTTCGACGACAACCACTTCACCGCGCGCCACAATCTTTTGATTGACGTGGAGATCGACCGGTTGATCGGCAATTTTGTCGAGCTGGACGACGGACCCAATATTCAGTTGCAGGACCTCGCGCATTGCCAACTGGCAGGACCCCATTTCCACGGTGAGACGGACGGGAACATCCAATAAGATATTGAGATTGGGTGAGGAGGAATCCATAAGGTTTTGAAAGGAGCAATTAGGACTTGAGTACGCTCGTGAGTTCAACCGCCCAGCGGTTATCGACGGTGCCGAGTTGACCCATAAATTTCTTCATTTTGCCCAAGCTAATGCCGAGATCCTCTGCGAATCTTGCTGGCAGAGGTAAGACATCGCCAATCTTCAGTTCGGTCAGCTGTCGGGCAGTTAGCTCTAATCCCTGCCACTGAGCGGAAATGGGAACGCGAACGTCCTCCAAGCAGGGTCGCCAACCTGTTTGAGTGTTGGAGACGGTGGGTAGATCATCACCTGCGGTATCTAATTTAGCGCTCAACCGATGAATGAGCGGTTCGATGGTATTATAAGGAAACGTGAATTGAATACTTTCAACACAATCCCCTAACTGCACTTCAATGGACAAAATCAGGACGATGGCATCGGGCGTCGAGGTTTGGAGAAACCGACCACTATTGTCGTGCCCCAACAAGGTGGGGCGAAGCGCCTGGATTTCAGCCCAATGATTGCACCACTCACTAATCATGAGATCAATCGCTTGATCGAGCAGGGAGACCTCAATTTCACTGAGGTCGCGATTGGCGGTGACGGACTGACCGAGCCCACCCATGAGGCGATCAACAATCGTGAGGCCGAGTCGGGGCCGAATATCGAGAATGCAAATCCCGCGCAGCGGTTCGACTTTGAATAAGGTTAGATGACAAGGACTCCCGATGCTCTCGGTGAATTTTTGATAAGTGAGGGTCTGAAGTTGGGACATCTGAAGCCCCACTTCGAGTCGGAGGTAGAGAGAAAGGCGCGCACTGAGTGAACGAATGAATTCTTCATGTTGGACCCGTAATTTCCGAAGCTCACTGGGGGAAAGGAAGACCGGATGCCGGAAATCATACGGCTGAATGTGGTCCGGATGCTGCGGCTTTGTTCCGCCGGTGTTTTGAAGGACATCGGTCTTGGACTCTTGCTCCGATGTTTGAGCCACCAGACGCTCGACCTCCGACGGCGACAGAACCTCCTGCGCTGGGACCAGAGTATCGGGCGAATCCATACTGGCCTATTGGATGGCAAACTCGCTGAGGTAGATTTCGGTGACAACACCGCTCCCGAGGACGTTGTTGCACACCGTGACCAATTCTGCCCGGATTATATTGCGGGCGCCGGGTTTTTCCAAATCGGTGATCGTCTTACTAGCCAGGGCACTGCTCGCGGCATCCCGCAGTTGGGCGTCATTCTTTTCCACTAGGCTTTTTAGTTCGGGACTTCGTCCGACCAGGGTCAGGCTGGCCTGGATATAGCGAGTACCGAGAGTTCCGGAGACGTTGACCAACAATTTTGATAGGGGTGCGCTCGATTTCTCGCTTCCGTGCCCACCCTCGGATTTGGCGGGTTCAGCTTTATCTCCGTGCGCCGCTTTTTCTCCATGAGCGGCCGGTTTCTCTCCGTGTTCAGGGGCTTTTTCGCCTTTGGCGGGTTCGGCTTCGGTGGCCGTTTTCGGGGCTAGAAACCGAGTCGCCAGGACGTACGCAAGGGCCGGCATCAGGACGAGGTTCGCGATGAGTGGCAGCCACGCCTTGATGCCCGGGCTTGACGGGGCATCGTGCTTCGCTTCGCCTGCGCCATTCGGTTTTTCGGGTTCTGGAGCTTTGGCAGCCATGAATCAGATTAGCGTTTGAGGTTGACCGTTTCCTGGAGAATCTCATCGCTGGTCGTAATAAGCTTAGCACTCGCTTGAAAACCCCGTTGAGCGGTAATCAGCCCCACAAATTCACTCGCGAGATCGACATTCGAGGTCTCTAACTTGCCGGTTTGGAGGCTGCCGAGACCATTCGTTCCCGGAGGTTGAGGAGTGGGTGAAGCATTCCCGCCCAGGGGACCTGCGGCATTGATTCCGGAATAGAGATTGTTTCCTTCTTTCTGCAGTGCTTGGGGATTGTCAAAGCGTTGAAGCAATACTTGGCCGCGGACGAAGGAGGTGTCATCGGATAGTTTTACGTTGATCTTTCCCGAGGAGTCGATGTTCCAATCGAGGACCGTGGCGGCGGGATCCGAGGTTGCGGGGCGACCGGTTCCATCAATTTTAATATCACCGACCGTCGTGAGATCACTGCCCGAGTATCCTTGAACATGGAGGCCACCTTGGGTGACGAAATTGCCCGAGGAATCGGTGGCGAAATCACCTGCCCGAGTGGCATAAGAGCGATTGGAGCTGGTGTCTTTGACGATGAAAAATCCATTCGCGGAGCCAATCGCCAAATCGGTTTTTAGGCCCGTGGCGGTAATGGTGCCCTCATCAAAATGGGTCGTCGTACCCAGGGTTGTGGATCCCGAACCCACCTGGACACTTCCGGTGCCGCCACCCGCTGCGGCCAGGGTTTGCGTGAATGAGTCACCGGTATCGGTGCGGGACGATTTAAATCCAATGGTCGTTGAATTAGATATATTATTGCCAATGACCGCCAGTTGTGTTTGGAACTGCTGCATGCCACTGACGCCGGAACTGAGAGAACTAAGCATAGGAATTCGTGGAGTTACGGTTTAGTTGTTTTGGGAAGGATGAGTGGAGATTCGGAGGCAACGTTCGAGACCTGACTCATCTCATAGGCGATGCCGTTGACCATGAGCTGGGGCGCTCCGGCGACGATCTGAACATCACTGACCGTGCCGTTCACCACGGACGCCGAGCCGGAACGGAGACTGACCGTTTTGCCGAGCAGAGAGTTTGCCTGGAGTTGGGCAATGCTGTTCTGCATGGTTTTGCTCTGCTCCAACGAACTAAATTGAGCCATTTGCGCAATGAATTCCGTGTCTTTTTGAGGATTGGTCGGATCCTGCGTGGTCATTTGAGTGACCAGGAGCTTGAGGAAATCGTTTTGCCCAAGGGTTTGAATGGGCACTCGCGTTGCCCCCGGCGCTGGGGCGATTCGGTTGGCAGAGGCGGCGCTGGTACTGTCGGTTGTCATAGTTCGTTTAAGCCCACGATTCGAGCAGGCGGGAGGTCCGAGGGCGAACCTGATGGGTGGAGGGAAGGCCGCGCCGCGTGGGGGACGGTGCGGCTTCGGACGTCTCGAATACTCGGGACGGGGAGTTTTGACCTTGACCTTTTGGGTTTGATTGATCCGAATTTCCGGTGGTGGATTTTTCGGCGTTCACCGACCCGGCCGGAGATTCGGTGAGCGGCTGGAGGGTGATTCCCTGGGTCGCTAATCCCGCTTGTAAAGTAGTCCAACCGGAATTGAGGGAATTGTAGTCTCTGGAACTACATTGGGCGGAGGCTTCCAGACGGTCGCCGTGTCGAACCAGGCGCAGTTTGATCTCAGTCCGAGGGTCCGGCTTCAAGATGACGTCCAACCCACCGACGCTCGACTGCAGCAGCGACTTCACTTGGGAAGAAATTTGGGATTGGAGTGTTTCGAGACGGATCACAGTTTTCTCCGCGGTGACGGGCGGTGCCGACTGAACGTCAACAAAATGAGTGCTCGGACCCGCTCCTTGGAGGGGTGCCGCGAGGAGGGATGGGTCGAATTCAGACTTTGAATCTCGAGCCCCTTCGTCCGTCGAGGAGCCTTCCCTCCGTTCGGTTGCCGACGCAATCGTTCCACCAGACGGCAACTCTCGCCCTAGTGGCTCGGCAATATTGTTTCTGTTGGTCCTTATTTCCATCGACAAACCATGCGCAGCATTCGGCGTGCCATGGATTGCGAGAGGGAGGTTGGCGCTCGGTTCCGCGGTGAATATTTGTGGTTCGGGGTTCGATGTTTCGGGAATCGGTTGGGTTGGAGCGTTTTCCGGCGGTTGGAGGCGGTTGACTTCAAAAATGGAACCCTTTTTTTGAGGCGTTGCTTGGGAGATCGTCGGAGAACCCGTCCTGGCTGAAATCGAATTGAAGGGATTGGGAGGTAGCTGAGCTTGAGAATTGGGAACGTCGAGCTCGCCGGAACGGGGTGAGGTGGGGCGGGAAGAATGGGCGTCGAAAGCTGGGCGTAAGGACCAGGTTCGGGCGGTCAGCAGCAAGTCGGCAAAGGCATCGGCGGGCGCCGAATTGGGCGTGGCTTGGTCCTCGGTTGGCGCCGATTTTGGGGAACCAGAGCGCAACGGCTGGATCGGGTTGGAAAC
>JAYVTS010000056.1:0-3119 GCA_043788645.1 Verrucomicrobiota bacterium | reverse complement strand
CTCCAACCTCGGAATTGACCCACGCCAGCCCGGGTCCACCGTCGCGCTTTTGTCGTGCTTGAATCCGATCCGTTTTAAGATTGAGCACCCCAAATCCGACCTCACTTTCCATATCCGCGGAGGGATCGGAGTGCGAAAAAGCTAGCTGGAAGCCGTCATCGGATACCGCCAACACATTCGCCGGCTCAGTGAGCAATGTCCGCGGAGCTTGGCCCTCCTGATATAGAATGGCTCCCGAAAGTGTTCCTAGAACGACCGCCGATCCTCCGCCCACAAACACCAAGGCCCGTGGCGCAACCTCCTCCCCGATTGGCCAAGTACCGAGGGTTGCACCCTCTTGAATTGAAAATACTCGCAGTTCTCGAGCAAACAACGCCGCGAGCCGATCCCCTTGCGAATTTGCCGCCAGGCCCAACACCTCATTGGTGCCGGTCAACAAAGTACGCTCCTCTCGCCCTCTCAATTCGTGTTGCAAATGATACCACTCGAAACCACGCAAGTCCGGCTCTGCGGGCCTGGGCACCACTCCCGCCAACAATTGATCGGCCTGCTGGAAATCTCCTTCGCTCCGGGCACGTTCCGCCAGGTTCAAGCTGAGCGCGTAGGTCTTGCGATCACCCTCGGCACGGAGTGCGCGCTCGTGCCCGCGAGCCTGCTCACGTTGCCGACCGTAGGCCCAACCGCCCAAGATCAAGGTCATCACGAGAATGATACTTGCCCCGATCAATCCGGCCAACGCCGGTCGCCGTTTCGTCCAAAGCCAGACCCGTTCCAGCTGGCCGACGGGACGTGCCCGAATCGGCTCATCCCGCAGAAATCGTCCGAGATCCGCCGCCAAGGACTCAGCCGTCAAGTACCGAGCACCGGGCGTTTTTGCCAGGCACTTGAGACAAATTGTTTCCAAATCCCGAGGCACCGAAGGATTAAGTTTTCGCGGCGATACGGGGTCAGCTCGAACCACGAGTTCCAAAGTGGTCGGGATGGTGGCGGCCTGAAAAGGGGGGCGACCCGTCAGTAAATAATAGAGCATCGCGCCCAACCCATAGATATCCGCACTTGGACCCACTTCATTGGAACGACCCAATACCTGTTCGGGTGCCATGAAGGACGGCGAGCCGATTACTTCCCCGGTTGACGTCAGCTCAGAGTTTCGATCGAGGCGTTTGGCGAGTCCAAAATCGGTAACCCGGATCCTACCACTCTGATCTAACAGAATGTTCGCGGGCTTCAGATCGCGGTGAAGGATGCCTTGAGTATGGGCAAAATGGACGGCCTCAGCGACCTCCTGAACCATTAAGGTGGCATGTAAGGGAGTGGGTGGATGACGGGCTGCGTGTTGTGCCAGGTTTTCTCCAGGGACATATTCCATGGAGAAAAAATGATGTCCCTCGTGCTGACCAATTTCGTAGATCGCGACAATTCCAGGATGTTGAAGCCGGGCGGCGGCGGCGGCTTCGGTTCGAAATCTTTCAACATACCCCGGAGAAGAAAAGCCGCCGTAGAGCAGGAATTTGACTGCGACTAAGCGATCCAGTGAGGTTTGGCGCCCCAGGTAAACGATCCCCATACCGCCCCGTGCGAGTTCGCCGACCAATTCGTAGTCCCCAAAATAACGCAATTGCGCAGGGGGCTCGGGCAACCGCCGAGGGCTGGTGTTTGAAATCGGCAGCGCGGGAACTGGGGGAACGGCTTCGGCATCGACGGGCAGCACAGCGCCGAGCGCCGATTCGAGGAGACAAACTGGGCACAAGCGGGTCTGGGTGGCCGTTACGACCACCGTCCCACAGCGCAAGCAGGTCAAGACCGCTCCAGCCACGGGTACAGCATCGCTGAAAGCCTGCCTTGGGTCAGCAATTTCTCTACTTCGTTCCACTCTCCGGCCATTGTCCCATTGGGGGTCGGGAGTTTCGAGTTTCGCTGAGGGTATCTCTTTCGGTTAGTGATCTGGATCTCACAAACCTCGCCAGAGTCGGAATGCGTTCTGCATGGAAACAAAGGCCAATTCTTCGGGAGCCACATTTTTGGGCATCAGCCAGCGCACGGCTGTGACGTCATCCAAAGCCTTAGCGTCTGCGTCCAATTCAGTCGTCGCGGTGAAAAACAGGTCAAGGACTGGATAGTTCACGCCGCCGTAAAAGTAGGAATTCGGCTGCGAACACAAGAACCGAAGGTTTTGTAACGATATCCCGACTTCCTCTCGGGTCTCGCGATGGACTGCGGCTTCAGCGGTCTCTCCGAGGTCAATAAAACCTCCCGGTGGCGCGAGCTTTCCTCGCCCAGGTTCTTTGCCGCGAACAATGAAAAGCATCTGGCCATCGGGTCGTCGAATAAATACCGCCACGGCCACAGCCGCGCTGAAGTACAGGCGAAACCCGCAGGCACCACAATTGAAGACGTGACCTTCAGGCACGGCCGGTTGTCGGACGCCACACCGGGGACAATGATGAAAAAACGAAGCCGGTTCCATAACCGGAATCCTAAACTCCACTTTGGAGCAGAGGAAGGATCACTCACCCGCAATAGGAGTACATCGCCCGTGATTCATTGAGCGA
Organism: Verrucomicrobiota bacterium; assembly: GCA_043788645.1. Lineage (GTDB taxonomy): Bacteria > Verrucomicrobiota > Verrucomicrobiia > Limisphaerales > UBA9464 > CANIZL01. The sequence goes on along the minus strand of JAYVTS010000056.1, from coordinate 567 downwards.
TGACTCGATAAAAACGCATGGGACTGGAGCTACCCGCTGGATCTACGGCAGGGAGGTGACTATCGGAAATTGGCTCCGAAAGGAGTTTCTGCCACGGAGCGCCAAGTGCGTCCTGATATTGGACCTCGACGTTGGTGCCAGTCCCGACACCGTCGAAGTAGCTGATTTCAGAATTACCGGCGGCGTTGAGTTTATACTGGGTAATCGTGGGACGGGTGTCGAATACTGCCAGATAGGAATGAGAAAATACGTTGGGGCCATTGATGTTCGGATTTATGCCCACGAGTCCAAGTCGAGTAAAATCACCGATTGCTACGAGCGAGTGAGTACTTAAAAGCAAGTCTCGGACCTCGCCATCGAAGCCAGGATTCCAGCCCGACGCGATACCTGAGGTTAAAGCAGCGGAACCGCCGCGGGCGCGAGCCGCCCCACCCACCGCCGAAAAGACACCTCCGACATAGAGTGTATTCTCTACGACCAACGTCGTATCAACCCGTTGGAGCCCAGTCGACGGAATCGCTAAATCCAACAACTGAGCCTCCAGTCCGGAATCGGGGTTTAGGAGGG
>JAYVTS010000055.1:0-3047 GCA_043788645.1 Verrucomicrobiota bacterium | reverse complement strand
CTGCTGGCTTGGGCACCTACGATTCCGTGGTTTTTCGTCGGTCGAGTGGTGGCGGGGGTGACGGCGGCAAATCTGACCGCGGCCAGCGCGTATATCGCTGATATTAGCCCACCGGAAAAAAGAGCGGCTAATTTTGGTATCATCGGCGCCGCATTTGGGGTGGGGTTTGTTTTGGGTCCAGTTTTAGGCGGTTGGCTCGGTGGGTATAGCCTGCGCTTGCCGTTCTTGGTCTCGGCTGGCCTAGTGTTTGCGAACTGGTTGTATGGTTTTTTCGTTTTACCTGAATCCTTGGCGCCGGAAAATCGGCGTCGGTTTTCTTGGAAAAGGGCGAATCCGATCGGTTCATTGGCATTCTTGAGCCGGTATCCGCTCGTGTTGCGCCTCGCGATGGCCCTTTTTCTAGTCAACATGGCCCAATTTATCTTGCACAACGTTTGGGTGCTTTACACCGGACATCGGTTTGCCTGGACGCCCACGGAGGTAGGGTTGTCACTGGCTTTGGTTGGGGTTCTCGCCGGTTTGGTCCAAGGCGTTTTGGCTCGTCGTGCGGTGCCTCTTTTCGGGGAGGGAAAAACCCTGTTGATCGGTCTCGCCCTCGGGGTCGTTAGTTTCATCGGCTACGGACTTGCGCCGAGTAGTCTGGTTCTGTGTTTTATGTTGGTAATTGGATGCGTTGGGGGAATCGGGCAACCGGCCACTCAATCTCTGATGTCAGGGCAGGTGGGGCCGGACGAGCAAGGGGCCTTACAAGGAGCTTTAATGAGTTTGACCAGCGTGGCGCAGATGATTGCACCCCTTCTCGGCGGTTGGACCCTGGCGTGGGGAATCTCAAGTCGGGCGGAGGTGCAACTCCCCGGCATCCCTTTCTTCTTGGGGGCTGCCCTGATGGTTGGGGGCGGATTCCTGGCTTGGGCGGCGTTAAAAAGGATGGCGATTCAGTGATTGAATGCGCCAGAAGGTGTCAGGGCAAACTAGGGCGTAGGAGGCCCCGTGGGAGCGCGTCCCTCCAAACGCTTCAGAAATTTGAAGGAGCATCCGTTTGCCCTTTCTCCTCGACTTTTTCCTGCCTGACCACCTCCCATTCTCCCACTACGTTTCTCCCATGTCGGCCGTTGCCTTAATTGAACTAATCGCTGTCACGAAGTCTTACCAATCACCCGACGGGGCTCCTCCGGTCGTGGTGTTGCGGAATGCCTCCCTCGTCGTCAGACGGGGCGAAAGCCTTGCAATCATCGGGCCTAGCGGATCGGGCAAGAGCACAATCCTTAATCTTCTAGGTGGCCTTGATCGCGCCGAATCGGGGAAGGTTCAGTTCGAGGGCAAGGACTTGACGGTGATGACCGAGACCGATTTGGCCCGATTCCGCAACCGATCCATCGGCTTTATTTTTCAACAACATCACCTTTTGCCTCATGCGACCGTGATGGAAAATGTCCTCGTGCCCGCTCTCGCAGACGGCAAGCCGGTCAGTCATGCGGTGGCAGAACGCGGACGGACGCTGCTTCAACAAGTTGGGCTCGGCCCTCGAATGGGCTATTTCCCCGGGCAGCTCTCCGGCGGCGAACGACAGCGGGCGGCGGTCGTACGAGCGCTCATCAACGAACCCGCCTTGGTGCTCGCCGATGAACCGACCGGGGCACTCGATCAAACGAGCGCGGCCGAGGTCGCCCAGCTCTTGGTAGACCTCAACCGCGAGTCAGGTGTAACCCTGATCGTGGTGACCCATAACCCCGAATTAGCTGCTCGAATGGGAAGGCGTATCGAAATGAAGTCAGGTCATTTGGCGGAGGTGTTACCGTGAACCTGCGTTCTCTGGCATGGAGGAGCGTCCGGTTTCATTTCCGATTGCATTTGGGCGTGGTTTGGGGAACCGCGTTGGCCACTGCGGTGCTCATTGGAGCCCTCGCCGTGGGCGATTCCGTGAAGGCAAGTTTACGGGCGCAAATCGCTGCCCGACTCGGCCACTATTCGTACCGCATTCACTCGGGGGATCGGTTCTTTCCGACCGACCTCCCTCAACGCTTAGCTCAAAACCAAGAGCGCCTCCACCCCGCCGGAAGCCCTAGCCCGGTTGGGTCGCCATTTCTCAACCCGAGAACGGCCGCACTCTTGCTCCTCCTTCCCGGTCGTGCCTTGCGAATGGACGGGGCGGCGCAGGCTAATCGGATCAATGTCTACGGGGTTGAACCGATCGGATCCCAACCCGCAGATCCCATCGCAAACCCGGCGGACCGAGCCGATCTCCCCGTCTTAAAAGAGGATCAAGTTTGCCTCAACGTTGCGCTCGCCGCCCAACTCCACGTCCAGATCGGAGAGACGATCATTCTGCGAATTCATAAACCCACCGCACTATCGCGGGATGCGATGATTACCTCCAGAGATAGCGCTAGCGTTGCACTCCGGGTACAAGTCACACACATTTTGGATGCAAAACATCTGGGCGATTTGGCCCCAGATGCCAGCGGCCCTCAGCCGCTCAACTGTTTTGTAAACCGATCCCAATTGGCACACGCAGCAGGACTTGATGATCGTGCTAATCTATTGCTTCTAGCCGAACTTACTTCGCCCAAAGAACTCCCGGCACTGACTCAGCTATTGGCCGCCAGTCTAATCCTAGAAGATGCCGAACTCGCACTTCGGACCAACCACAATCTCATCGAACTCACGACGCGCCGCATTTTTCTCGAGCCCGCTGCGGTTCGCGCCGCCCTGACGCATCCGACCTCCCAAGAACTCTCGCTGCCGCCCGCGACGCCGGTTCTTACTTACTTGGTCAACTCTCTTCGTCACGCCGAAGCACTCACCCCCTATTCGATGGTCACCGCTGCGGGTGAACCGTATACCCCGGCGGGACTTCGAGATGACGAGATCGTCGTGAATGAGTGGTTGGCCCAAGACCTGGGCGTCAAACCAGGTGATACCGTTGACCTTGCCTACTATCGTGCCGACGCCGGATCGCAACTGATCGAACAAACGAATCACTTTCAAGTTCACAGCGTGGTCCCGATAGCGGGTGCTCAGGCGGATCGATCATTGATGCCGGAATT
>JAYVTS010000054.1:0-16728 GCA_043788645.1 Verrucomicrobiota bacterium | reverse complement strand
GCCGAGCAGCGCCTTGAGCGCGGAGACGCGGCGGACGTCGCCGCTCGATTCTTTTACGGCGTGGAGGTTTGCGTGCTCCGCCGCTAGTTCGGCGATCTGTGCGGGCAGGTAGTCGGTTTTGTAGGCGGGCGGATTGTTGTAGAGCATGCACGATCGCTTCGTCGCGCGCAGCACGGCGGTGACGTGCGCCTTCATCTCGGGCCAATCGGTCGAGTAAACGTAAGGCGGTAACACCATCAGCCCGGCGCAACCGGCTTTGACCCCGGCTTGGGCGAGCGCGACGGCTTCGGCGGTGGCGAGAGACGCGATGCCGAGGACGACCGGTGCGCGATCGCCGACGGCGCGTACGCAGGTGGCGCCAACCGCGATTTTTTCGTCAAAGGAGAGCGTGGCGGCCTCTCCGAGCGAGCCGCAGCAGACAATGCCGGTGCAACCGCTGTCGATCATCCAGCGGCAATGTCGTGCGAGTGCAACGTGGTCGATTGCACCGTTCGCACGCAGATGGGTTGTGATCGCGGCGAGAACGCCTTTCCAGTCGAGGGTCATATTTTTTTAGCCGAAGCGATCCGGGCGGAGCGCGTCGAGGGGGATTGAGGGTTTTTCTCCAGACAAAATTTCCGCGACAAGGCGGCCGGTGATCGGTGCTAGACTCAGGCCCATCATCGCGTGGCCGGTCGCGGCGCAGAGATTTGCGTAGCGCGCAAAGCGGCCGACGAAGGGCAGCCCATCCGGCGAACACGGCCGGAAGCCGTGCCAGACGGGCGCGTCCGCGAAATCCTCCGCGTGAAACTCCGGAAAATAGTTCGGCACCGCCTCAATGATCTGCGCGACGCGTTCGCGGCGCACGGTCGGGTCGAGCCCGCTCAACTCCATCGTGCCGCCGACCCGCAACGCCGAGCCCATCGGCGTAACCGCGACCGATGCCTCGGCGAGGATGGAGCAGAGCTGCGGCAATCGACGGGGCTTTTCGAGCGTGAGACTATAGCCTTTGCCCGGCTGCATGGGCAGTCGTAGCCCGAGATCGCGCACGATTTCGGGCGACCACGCGCCGCCGGCGAGTACGAACTCGTCGGCGGTGATTTCACCCTTCGCCGTCAGTGCTGCGGTGATGCGGTCGCGGTCGCGCCGCCAGCCGATCACTTCGTGCGACCAGAGAAACGTCGCGCCTCCCTCGCGCACCAGCCGCGTGAGCGTGGCCAGGAAACGCTGCGGCGTGAGGTGGCAATCGAGCGGAAAGTGGACCGCACCCGCGATGCTGAGGCGCACGCCGGGGTCGAGCGCGGCGGCCTCCGCGGGAGTGACGACGCTGGCCGGCACTCCGAGCGCCCGCGCCCGCTCCGCGATGAGCGCCTCGTGATCGAGGGTAGGCTGCGTCGCGCAGAGCATGAGCAGGCCGCGGCGCACGAGCCCGAAATCGTTGTTGGTGCCGTCGGCGAATTCTTCAAAAATTTTCCGGCTCGCGAGATGCAGGTCGCGCAAAAGCGGCGCGGTGCGTTCGACGTGGCCAGCGTTGGCGGCGCGAAAAAATTTCCAGCACCAGTCGGCTAGTCCAGCGTCGAGGCACGGGCGGATGTAGAACGGACTCTTCGGGTTGAGCATCCACTTCAGCCCGCGGGCGACCGCGCCCGGTGCCGCGAGTGGAATGAAGTGACTCGGCACGATCATGCCGGCGTTGCCGAAGGAGCAGCCGTCGTGATTCTCCGCCTCCCGCTCGATGATCGTCACGCGATGCCCGCGTTGCGTGAGGAAGTGCGCCGTGCAAAGCCCGATTACGCCCGCGCCGCAGAGGACGATGTGTTTCGAATCGCTCATGCGTCCCGCAGGCATCGTGGTCTGCCCGGAAGAACGATCAGCGAGGACGTCGGCGCTACGTTTCGAGCTGCGTGGGAAGCGATCAGGCGTTTCATGCGGGGATGCCCCAGCAGAACGGGTCGTTTGCGTTGATGATTAGTTCGGCCTCGGCAGTGACGTGTGCGGTGCCGGTGATCGTCGGCGCAATCTCGCCCTTTGGACGGTCGAGCCAGCGGTAGCGGGCGGTGAATGTGCTGCCGATCACGCTCTCTTGCACCCACGGCGCGCCCTCGGGGAGTTTGCCCTCGGCGGCGAGGCATGCGAGTTTTGCGCTCGTGCCCGTGCCGCACGGCGAGCGGTCGTAGGCCTTGCCGGGGCAGAGAACAAAATTGCGGCTATTCACGCCGACGGTCGGCGACGGTGAAAACAACTCGACGTGATCGACCTCGGAATGGCCCTGAGTGTTGACGGCTTGGCGAATACGCGAGGTGAAATCGGTCAGCGCGTCGAGGTGGGCAAGCTCTAGCCGGTGGCCGTGCTCTTCGACGAGGAAAAACCAGTTACCTCCCCAGGCAATGTCGCCGCGCACTTCGCCGAGGCCGGGCACGCGGACGACCCAATTTTTCGCGACGCGGTAGCTCGGCACGTTGGTGACCGAAACTTCACCGTTCGCGTGCAATTCTGCCGCGACCGCGCCCACCGGCGTGTCGATCCGGATCGGGCCGGGTTTCAGTTGGCCGAGGTGCGCGAGTGAGGCGACGAGCCCGATCGTGCCATGGCCGCACATGCCGAGGTAGCCGACGTTGTTGAAAAAAATCACGCCGATATCGCAATCGCTCCGGTGCGGCGCGACGAGCAGGGCGCCGACGACGGGATCGGAGCCCCGCGGCTCGTTCACGAGGGCGGAGCGGTAGGCGTCAAAATTTTCGCGAAAGCGCACGACGCAATCGCTCAACGGCCCGGCACCGAGGCTGGGCCCGCCCGCGATGACGAGCCGCGTCGGTTCACCGCCGGTGTGGGAATCGATCACGCGCACTCGCTCGATTTGTTTCATCATGATTTGGAGATTCCAGCGTTGAGCGATTCCAGCCCGCCGCCGGTCACGGTCACCGTGTCCTCCAGGCGCACGACGCCGAGGGCGCGGTGTTTTTCCTAAACCACGACGTGTACTTGGGTTCTCTTAGTTTGCCGACGGCGAGGGCGAGCATGATGCGGGTAGCGTCAGCTTCGAAAGCGGTGAGTGGACATCCGATTTTTTCCAGGAAGCGGCCACCTGGTATTGTCGCCAGGTACAGCGGATCCCCTGCCTTGGCGTCAAGTTGAGCCAAAGCCTCGTTCGGAATCACGGTTCCAATCAAATGATCCAATTGCCGAAGTTTTAGTTCACGAACCATACACGTCTCTCTCGAGAATTGTAACCCTTTTACCGGCGCCGCCGCAAGGGCCACCTGTGGCCTCCTGCGGTCCTTCCCCAAGGCTGGCGACAAAGTCGTGGCAGGATTTGAGGGCGAAAGGGTGAGAGGCGTCTTGCGACGGGGTGGATGGGTTAGATGGGATTGGTCTTGGTCTAGCAACATTATCCATCGTTCGTCGCCGTCTTGGGTGACCTTTAATTTGGCGAATTTGTTATGGGTCATGGCGATGCTAGGGAAGCGTCGTATCGTCGCCGATCAAGTGACGAAGAGATGACGCTTCCCTTTCCCGGAAGTACCGGCACTACCTCATTTAAGTTTCCGCGTAGTTAACGTCATAGGTAGTCTGATCCGTAGGCATTAGCTGGCAAGGTCAAGGGTCAAATCAGATACAACTGACTCAATAAAAACGGGCCAAGGAGTTTTGCTCGCTCGGCCCATTTATTTTCGCCCGGGTTCTTTTGGGCGTTAACGGTCGAATTAAGGCAAGATCTGACGGCGAATTTCACCACCGCCGTTGGCGGACGTCTGAAGAGCGATCCTGGGTTAAGGCAGCCTCAACTTTTCAAATCGAATTCGCGATCTAATAAACTGGCAAAACGGGAGATCGTGCTCAAAGGGATTTTGTCTTTGAGCAGCTTGCGTTCTTTCAGAGAGATCAGCATTTTTCCCCAGGCCGCCGGTGCCAATTCGTGGATGACCTGGATGATTCGATCCAGCGCTGGCGCATAGACACGGTGCTCAAACCGCGTCATCCGAGTGGGGCTGCACACCTGACGGACTCGTTCTCGACTGTGAGAAGTCTTGCTCCCGACGGCTTGAAGGGTCATTTTTTTGGTCTCCCCGAATCCATAGAACCGAGCGATCATGACTCGATATTGCTCTTTGTCGCGATTCGGCGCAATCGCCAGAAGATCGAGAATCTCCTCCTCAAGTGTCTGAGTTTTGAATTGCGCAATCGTGTCTCTCAAAACCATCAACTGATTGACTCGCTCAATCGGAAAATCTTTCAGCTTGATCTGGGTGAGGGCGCGGAGGTCGGCGGAATCAGGAGAAATGCTTTTGATCATTCGTCCCAACCGCGGGTCCGTGCTGCTCGTGTCCAGAGCCTCTGGATCCGTCTTGAGATCGGCCAAAATTTTGGCAATTCCCTCACGTAACTCTGCTTTACGAACGGGTTCTTTCCGGGAGTTCTTCTGCTGAGCTGAGCCGCCGATACCCCTGATGTTCCATAACCGGATCTGGTTCTCCAGCAAATTGACGATGCTCGTCGGCCCACAACCGCGCCAGGCGAGCATCTGGGAAAGGGTCAATTTTCCGAGGGCATCCAGTCCTTGGATTCCCGCTCGTTGCAGAATCCCCTCGGTTCGGGGGACAATTTGAAGGTCGAAGAGGGTGGCATCGGTCGGGAATTTTGGAAAATTTCGTCTTAGCATACCGCGTCGGAGGGCCGTTTGGGTGCCGATGTCTGCGATCAGTTTCTTGGCGCTTTCGACCTCTTGTTCAGGAGTTAATCCGGCAGAATTGAGAACCCGCGCCTGGGCATCAAGAATCGAGCCCACTAATTCGCTCAGTGGAATTGCCCCAACGCCTTCCAAATCCGCAATCTGGGCGATCGACTGTTTGGCCCAGGTCTTAGGTTCACTCAGCCCGGCGGCTTTGATCGCCGCGATGCCGCGATCAGGCCCATCCAAGTCCGTCCATTGAACTCCTGGAGGAAGGGCAGGGACCAATACATCGGTGAACTTGCTCGCCAGTCCGGGCCGTTCGGACAACACTTCATAAGCGGCTTGGCGAAGTGCCTCCCCATCCTTTCCAAACAGCTCTTGATTGGCCCGCCCACCCGCCGCTACAAAACCTTCAATCGACGTTAACAAATCCAGGATCAATTCCGGGCTGGAATTCAACAGTTCTATCACTTTTTAGATGGTGCAATTCGAGAGGTCCCGATTATTAATTGTTTTCGTCTCCTGGTAGAGGATGCCCCACGTTCGGGCGTCAAGTTGGAGATCAAAAACCGAGAGAGGACAGTTGTTCGGTGTGATCGTCGTCCGCCCCAATTGAGCGATGATGGCGGGAAGGCGGGCGGCGATTTTGGAGACCAGGCTCTTGCCAATGGCTTTGCATTCCAGGGGCTTCTTCTTGTACCATATCGAGGCTCCTAGGTCGCTGTATGTCAAACCCGATATTTGAAAAGCACCGGCCAGAAAGGGTGCCAAAAGAGCGGGACCAATCGGGTATCCCGGACGCGGCAACGTTGAAATTCGCATTTTTTCTAATTGCTTTTCGAACTACTAGGCCGCAACCGTCGGGGGCCAAACTGGCCAAACTGGCCAAACTGGACGAACCGCTGACTTGAATCAGTATCGCAATGGTACGGTTCGTGATTTCAAAGATTTATGTTACCAAAAAAAACAGAGCCAAAGCAAGGAATAGCTGATTTGATAAAAGCAAAAAGCAAAGGGTGGGGACCAACCAGTGGCGTGACCGTCAATCGCCCAGTAGCAAAGTTTGCCTCGGTCCCCAACAACGATTCACTTCCCGGAAAATCACGTCGGCATTTTATCCCATGAACTTGAAGCAGTTTCTCGTCTTCGCCCTTTTCTGCATTTGCAGCTCGGAAACCCGATCTGCCGACTCGACGGTGATCGCCCCAGGGGCGAAGGTCCAAAAGGTTTCGGGCGCCTTTGAATTCACCGAAGGCCCAGCCGTGGATCGGCGCGGCAATGTCTTTTTTACCGATCAACCCAATGATCGGATCATGAAGTGGAATAGTGCCGATGGTTCGATCGCGACCTTTCTTCATCCGGCCGGTCGGGCCAACGGCACCTATTTTGATCGTCAGGGCAACCTCATCGCCTGTGCCGATGAGAAAAACGAACTGTGGTCCATCTCGCCCCAAGGCGAGGTAACGGTGCTCGTCAAAAATTATCAGGGCAAATTGCTGAACGGACCCAACGATGCTTGGGTTCGCCCCGATCAAGGCATCTACTTTACGGACCCCTTCTACAAACGGCCCTATTGGAATCGTGGCCCAGTGGAACAAGGCGGTGAGCACGTCTATTTTTTGGCCAAAGACCACCAGACTCTCAGTCGAGTAGTCGATGACTTGAAGCAACCCAACGGGATTATTGGGACTCCCGATGGCAAGAAGTTGTATGTTGCAGATATTGGCGACGGGAAGACCTATGTGTATGGAATTCGTTCCGATGGCGGGCTCGAAAACAAGCAGCTGTTTTGTCTTCTCGGCTCGGATGGTATGACGATTGATAACCACGGGAATGTTTATCTGACGGGAAAAGGAGTGACGGTTTTTAATTCCTCCGGGAAACAGATTGAACACCTGGATATTGCTGAGCCCTGGACGGCCAATGTGTGCTTTGGTGGGCGTGATCGGAAGACTCTTTTTATTACCGCCAGCAAGAGTCTTTACTCCATCCGTATGAGGGTGAAGGGAATCAACAAATGAACGGCTCTAAGATTCGATTTCTTGGGCTCATAACGGGCGTCACTTCTACTTCCATCTGGGCGTTGCTCATGAGTCTTCCTGCGGCGGTGGTGAGTGCCGAGATGGTTCAGGGTCGGCCTTCGGTCGTTTTGCAAAATTCGATGGCCCGACTGGTGGTCGATCTAAATGGCGGGGCCATCGGAGATTTTCATCTCCGCGATCAACCGATCAATCCACTGCATTGGGCAACTCCCGCGCCGGGCGATGCGGGGATTCATGGTTTTGGGCATTTCCTGTGTTTGGATCGTTGGGGGCCTCCGTCCGCGGCCGAGGGTGCTCGCGGCATGCCCTACCACGGGGAAGCCGCGAATGTGTCCTGGTCGCTGCTCAGTGAGCCCGCTGATCGTCTCGGCGCGAGTAGTGAAGCGCAGATGACGGCCAAACTTCCCCAGGCAGGACTGTCCGTCCGACGGACGCTTCGGCTCTCCGCCAAAGGAGCGGCCTATTCCGTGCGTGAGGAAATTACGAACGAAAATCCGCTCGGGCGAATTTATAATATCGTCCAACATCCCACCATCGGCCCGCCTTTTTTGGACGAAACAACGTGGGTCGATTGCAATGGGCGGAGGGGATTTGCGCAAGGTGGCAATTTGCCAACCCCCGAAGAACCCGCTTTTTTTTGGCCCCGCGCACTGAATCGTGAGGGGGAGTCCATTAATATGCGTCGGCTCACTTCGGATCCGAATCCAGACGTGGTCACTTATGCGTTGGAGGAGGGGTTGGGCTGGGTTACTGCGATCACTCCCGGCCAGGGCCTACTCATCGGTTACGTGTGGAAAACCGCGGACTATCCGTGGGTCAGTCTTTGGCGATCAGTGCAAGCCGGAAAGCCGGCGGCGCGGGGATTGGAGTTTGGTTCGACGGGATTGCATCAGCCCTTTCCCGCGTTGGTTCAGAAAAGCCGAATCTGGGATCGGCCCCTCTTTGAACACCTCGATGCGGGCGAGATGCGCGCTAAAAGTTACGTCTCTTTTTTGTGCCCAATCCCGAGCGACTGCGCCGGGATCGAGCGCGTCACCTACTCAAACGGGCAATTGCTCCTTCGAGAAAAAACCGGGGGGAAACCCCGTGAAATCAAGGTGGACGTGAGTGGGATCTGGCCGGAATAATCTATGAGTATGCGTCGGCTTCAGCTCTTTTTGCTGGGGGTAGGTCTCCTCCCTGCGGCGCCCGTTTGGGCGCAGGCAACGAGCACTCCCACCCCCGTTCCGCACGCGGGATTTTCCCTATCGCTTTGGGCTCGGGAACCCATGCTGAAGAATCCGGTGGCGCTCAGTTTTGATGATCTAGGACGCTTGTATGTTGTGGAAACGGCTCGCCGGAGCACGGTCGATATCGACATCCGAGCGCATCAATCGTGGATCGTGGACGATCTATCGAATCAGTCGATTGACGATTTAAGGCGATTTTTCCGGACTAAAATGGCTCCGGAAAAGAGTCTGGAAAATGCGAGTTGGCTGCGGGACTACAACGGCGATGGGAGCCACGATTGGCGGGATATGTTGGCGATCAAGGAGCGGGTGCATCGGCTGGAGGACACGCAGGGTGGGGGCAAAGCGGATCGGGCCCAGGTATTTGCGGAGGGTTTTAACGAAGAAGTCAGCGGCGTCATGGCCGGCGTGATGCCGTGGGAAAAGGATGTCTTTGTGACGGTTTATCCCGATCTCTGGCGGTTGCGCGACACCGACGGGGATGGAAAGGCGGATGTGACCGAGTCGGTGTTTCGCGGCTTTGGCGTCCACGCCGCTTTTGACGGCCATGACTTACATGGGTTGACGGTTGGGCCGGAGGGTAAAATCTATTTTTCTCACGGTGACAACGGATTTTCGGTGACGAACCGCGAAGGGCGGGCCTTGCACTACCCCAATACGGGCGGGGTGCTGCGCATGAATCCGGATGGCTCTGACCTGGAGGTCTTCGCGTCGGGTCTCCGCAATCCTCAGGAAATCGCGTTCGACGAATATGGCAATTTGTTTTCCGTCGATAATGATGGTGATTTGGCGGATGAACGAGAACGGTTCGTGTATATCACCGAGGGCAGTGATTCGGGCTGGCGCTTGCATTGGCAATTTCGAGATCCGGGTTGGACTCAATATACCCATCAGCCGGACTACAATCCTTGGATCGCCGAGAGAATGTGGGTTCCGCAATTCGTGGGACAACCGGCTCATATCACGCCTGCACTGGCTAATTATTCGGTGGGACCGGCTGGTTTCAAATATAATCCTGGAAGCGCCCTAAATGAATCGTATCGACGTTTCTTTTTTCTCGTTCAATTTCCCGTTCAGAGAATAACGGCGTTTCAGGCCAAACCGAAGGGTGCTTATTTCGAGATGGTGAATGAACACCTCTTCCTCTCCGGCATGATGGCGAGTGCCGTCAACTTCAGTCCGGATGGCGCGATGTTTATTGCTGATTGGGATGGGATGTGGGCGCCCAATGATAAGGGCGCGATTTGGAGGATGGACGATGCCAAGGCCGCGGGATCGGAACTCCGCCGTGAGGTCAAACGCTTGTTAACCGAGGGCCTGCGGGACCGGCCGACGGGGGAACTCAGTGTGCTGTTGGGACATGTGGATCTGCGAATTCGCCAGCGTGCCCAGTTTGAGCTGGCCCGGCGTCGGGAGGTGGAGCCCCTGCAAAAAATCGCCCAATCAACGGTTGCTCCCCAACTGGCGCGGATTCATGCACTTTGGGGGTTAGGTCAAATGCAGGCGGCTCTCGCACCGGATCAGTTTCCATTTAAGGACGCCGACCCGGAAATTCGAGCGCAAACCGCCAAGATCGTAGGCGATCTCCGGCTTCGAACGGCCGGGACGCAGTTGATTCAACTCTTGGGTGATGAAAGTCCCCGCGTCCGCTATCACGCGGCGATGGCACTTGGCAAAGTGGCGGATCCAAATGCGGTCGAGGGGCTCATTCAATTGCTCCGCGCAAATGGGGATGCGGACGCCTTTCTGCGCCACGCGGCGGTGATGGGGTTAGCGGGCTGTGCGTCGGGTGAAGCCCTCTCCAAGCTGGCCCAGCATTCCTCGGTGGCGGTGCGGATTGGGGCCGTCGTGGCGCTGCGCCGCCAGGGCTTTTCCGGGGTGGCTGGATTTCTTCACGATGCCGATGCTCGAGTCCGTCGCGAGGCGGTTCGGGCGATCCATGATGATCGTTCGATTCCTGGGGCGATTCCCGCCTTGGCGGCACTGATTGAGGAACCCAATTTTTTGACGGAAGAAGCGATCACTCGGCGGGTGTTGAGTGCTAATCTGCGAGAGGGAACGGAATCAGCTGCCCGCCGTTTGGTCCGCTATGCGCAGGACATTCATCAATCCGAAGCCAACCGTATCGAAGCGGTGGAATGTCTGGGGTCGTGGAATCTGAAGCCGTATTTGGACCGGGTCGAAGGCCTGGTTCGGGTTCTTGGTGAACGACCGATTGGTTTGGGTGATCGCTTGATTCAGGATAATTTGGCGGGACTCCTGGTTGGTGCGGGCGTTGGGGGAGGCTTGACCAAGGCGGTAACGAAAGTCGTGATGGAGAACCAGTTGGCAGTCGATCCAACGGTGTTTGCCAGCTGGGTGATGGCCACGAACCAATCCGTGGCGGTGCGTGCCCAGGCACTTGAGTTGCTGGCGGCTCGCGGCTTTGAGCGGTTGGTATCGACCCTGCAACTCGCGTTAAAATCTGACGCATTGGGGCTTCGGTTAACGGCGATGAGAATCGCCGCATCCAAGGCGCCATCCGTGTTGTTGGACTTCCTTTCGAGCCCCGCGCAGAAACTGGATCTGCGTGAGCAACAGGCGGCGGTGCGACTAGCTGGAATGATCGATGCGCCGCAAGCCGCGCACTGGGTGGACGAGCGATTGGATACCCTGTTGGCCGGTCAACTATCGCCGGAGTTGACCCTGGACGTACTAATTGGAAGTCGGGCGCGAAAGGAACCAGCAATTCGTGCTAAACTGGCGGCCTACGAGGCAAAAGCAGCGGTGATGAGTCCGCTCGCAAACTTTACTCCGACCCTTCACGGTGGCGATGCAGCGGCGGGCCGGGATGTGTTTCGAAGCCATCCCAATGCCCAATGCGTCCGGTGTCATGAAGCGGGTGGCGAAGGGTTTCAGGCGGGGCCCGTGTTGGCTGGAGTCGGTTCGCGGGCGACCCCAGAGTACCTCTTGGAGTCATTGATTGATCCGAGCAAGCAAATTGCACCCGGGTTTGCCATGATCCTGCTCGAAACGCGGGACGGAGAAGAGTTGGATGGAACCAAGCTGCGGGAAACCGAAACCGAACTTACCGTCCGACTTTCTTCCGGAGAGATTCGCCAGGTATCCAGAAAAGAGATCAAGAAGCAAAGCACGAGCACTCAATCGGCCATGCCGCCGATGGGTGAGATGCTGAGCCTCGACGAAATCCGCGATGTCATCGCTTATCTCAAGTCGTTGAAATAAGTCGGTCGTTTGGGCCACACGAGGGTTTTTTCAGACCAAGGCACGAAGGCTCAAAGGTAGGAATTTTCTTATTCTTATTCTTTGCGAGGGCGTATCGTCCAGCGCTGTCTCAACGCTCGTTTAGTGTGGAACCATCACCCTCTCTAAACCCCAATAACCCCGTCGTGCCTTGGTGCCTTCGTGTAAAAATGTCTCCCCCTCGTGGGAAAGACATTTTAGACGCTAGTCCGCCCCCTTCAATGAGGGCGTTGCTTGGTTTTGATATGGGTTGAGTACCCAAAGAAAGCTTCCGCACTTTCCATCATTGTCTCGCTCAGTGTCGGATGAGGATGAACGATCGCCGCCAAATCATGCACGGTTGCACCCATCTCGATCGCCACCGCGCCTTCGCCAATCAATTCGCCCGCACCGTATCCGACGATACCCACGCCTAGAATCCGTTCGGTTTCGGGTTCAATCAGTAATTTGGTCAGGCCGTCCGTGCGATCATAAGTCATCGCCCGGCTGCTGGCGCCCCAAGGAAACTTCGTGATTTCGATGGCGATCCCCTTTTGCTTCGCTTCCGCTTCGGTCAGACCCACCCAGGCGACTTCAGGGTCCGTAAAGATGACGGCAGGAATGACGTAGTCTCGATTCACTGCATGGCCGTTCCCACAAATATTCTCAACCGCAATGCGCGCTTCCTTACTGGCTTTATGAGCGAGCATAATTCCGCCTGCGATATCGCCGATGGCATAAATATTCGGGTCGGTCGTGGCCATTTTCTCGTCGACTTTTAAGAAGCCCTTTTCGTCTTTTTGGGCCTGGGTGTTTTCGAGTCCAAGATCTTGACCATTGGGCGAGCGGCCGACGGAGACCAGGACGCGGTCGTAGAGTTCTTCAAAGTTCTGACCGTTATACTCCGAGAGGACTTTGATTTGTTTTCCTGCGGTTTTGAGTCCGCTGACTTTGGCTTTCAGGCGAACTTCCTTGAATGCCTTCTTGGCGTAAGCGACCACGGGGCGGACGAGGTCTGGGTCGGCCCCGGCCAGGATGTTGTCGAGAGCTTCAATGACCGTTACTTTAGAGCCGAGGGTGGCGTAGACGGTACCGAGTTCCATCCCGATGTAGCCGCCGCCGATCACGAGAAGGTTATCTGGAATATCGGAAATTTCCAAGGCTTCAGTCGAAGTCATGACCCGCGGATTGCCGAGGTCCCAGGGCTTTGGTAGGGCAGGGCGGGAGCCTACCGCAACGATGGCCTTCTCGAACTTGACATATTTTTGGCCTTCACTGGTCTCGACTCGCAGCGTGGTGGAGTCTTCAAAGATGCCTCGACCGTGAAGGACCGTAACGCCGCGCATTTTCGCGAGCGTGGCGATGCCGACGCCTAGTTTCTCCAAAATCGAGTTCTTCCAAGCTCGCAACCGGTCAAGATCGATCTTGGGTTCGCCGAAGGTGATGCCGCGATGAGCGGATTCGCGGACCGTGGACAGGGTATGGGCGGCATTGAGCAGCGCCTTGGAAGGGATGCAGCCGCGATTTAGGCAGACCCCACCGAGGCGAGGATCGCGCTCGATCAAGATGACCTTCTTACCCAGATCAGCGGCGTAGAACGCGGCGGCGTAGCCCCCAGGGCCAGCGCCAATGACAACGATATCCGTCTGCATTGAATCCATAAAAGCAGCGGCGACCTTCGCGGAAGCCAGCCCAGCGCAACAACAAAAAAGCGGAAAGGATTATTTCCCACTCAGCAACCTTTGCGGAATCAGGGTCGCTGACTGCCCAGAGGAGTCTTTCTTTTTTTATCAATCAAATTTGTCTGGATGTCTGCAATAAAATCGTCAAATAGATTGATCAAGACAGTTAAATAGGTCATTATGTATTACGATCCTGGCATTATAATTTAAAATATGTCAAATTGTATGTCTGAAAAATTAACATACCTGTTGTCGGCTCGGTGCGCAGGACGAGAATCGTGCCGTTTTGAGGGATCGGTTGGCGCTGGTGGCGCGGGAAAGTCCAACAGGAATCTCGACCCGGATGATTTTAAAGCTGGATTCGACCGGGCTAAGAACCGCTAGGATTCGTTCATGACCATCATTACCGATCCACGTTGCACAGAATATCGAACACCGGGCCACCCGGAAAAGCCCACTCGGGTGAGTCGCACCGTGGATCTCCTCAAGTCCCAGAAGACGCTGGTTTTGAGCTGGGCCGAGCCAGCGCCCGTGGCGGAGGCACAGATCCTCCGGGCGCATACACGGGCGCACCTGGAGCGACTGACAGTGCCGGAACCTTTTGATGCCGATACCGCGTGGCATCCAGGGATTGCAGACCATGCCAGGCGAGGTGTCGGCGGGGCGCTGGGCGCGTTGAGTTGGGCGCAGCGTGGCGAGCCGGCGTTGAGTTTGCTGCGGCCACCGGGGCACCATGCCATGCGTCAACGGGCCATGGGATTCTGCTACCTCAGTTCGGTGGCGATTACTGCGTTGGAAGCCCAGGCGCAGGGAAAGCGGGTCGCGGTTTTTGATTTCGACGTTCATCACGGCAACGGAACCGAGGACATATTGAAGGACCGAATCGGAGTTATTTTTGCGTCGGTGCATCAACACCCGTGCTACCCTGGAACGGGAACGGCCGACGTCGGTGGCAATTGTTTTAATTTCCCGGTCGCACCCCATTCACCACCCGAGGTGTGGCGATCTGCCTTCAGCCGAGCGCTGGACCGACTCAAAGCCACGCATCCGGAGGTGCTGTGTATTTCGGCGGGTTTCGACGCATTTCGAGGCGATCCATTGGCCCAAGGGACTTTGGAGCGGGAGGATTTCCATTGGCTGGGCCAGCAAGTACGGGAGTTTGGCGCGCCTGGGTTCGCCAGTTTAGAAGGTGGCTATAGTTTGGATCTCCCCGATCTGGTCTTGGCCTTTTTATTGGGCTGGTCAGGCAAGTAGGACCCGCACACCTCACTTCTCCCTTTGTTCCGCCCTGAACTGTCTTGATGATCGACTCGTGCCTTTGCGGAACGTGGGATACTACTACTAAAATGTGATTCTAAACGCTCCGCGGTGAGAAAAGCAACAAGGTCGAACTTAAATAATTGATATGGAGAACCTTGGTGACGTAGGCAGAGAAAGAGAGGAATTGGAAAGGTGGAAGTTTACCGGACGTGGCTAATCGGGGTAGTTCGAGGGTTTCGTTGCTCCAGGCTTCAGAAGACCAACCACGCTCCCAGGAATAAGGTATTATTTGCCGAGGCCTTGGCGCCCATGCCGTCCCAATTGGAGCGCCCACCGTTGAACCGGTTATAGATAATATAATGGGCCGTGAATTTGACGGTGCTGCGCGGCCAAAAATCTGGCCCACCCTTTTTGTTGAAGGGCATCCAGTTTAACTCCAGAAGGACACCATCGCTGAGCGGTGAACCGTTCGCTGAGGCGGCGTATCGATTCGCATCCTTGCTTCCATCGGTGATGAAATACTGGACGGCTGCCGAGTAAGTTTTGTCGTGCAAAATGTGGATGGTGGCAGCCGCCTTCCATAACGTGTCGGACGCATTCGAGGCAAATTCCAATGGCCGACTGGCGTTCCACCACTGATTCTCGTGGGTCCAGGAGAGCATCGCCACCAGGTCGTTGTTGCCCAAGACGGTTTGGTACTGGGCATCGATTCCCAGATCAAGGATCTGATCTTTGCCGGCCGTCGCAACTCCGGTAGGATAGGTATCAGCAAACAATCCAGAGGTGCCGATCTCCCAGGTGTGAGAACCAGTTTCGTCTTTCTTCGAATAGGCAACTCGCCAATAGGGGGCAATCCCGTGGATAATCGTCTCGTCGGTGGGATCGACACCCATAAATTTTTGAAAACCAGAACCGAGCGTGTGATAGACGCCGATGTCAAAATACCAGGTCGTGTTGATGTACGCGTAGGTGCCGAAGCCCACTACTTGCTGCGATAGTCCTCCGTCGATGAGCGTTGCTGCGGCAGGAGTTGGTGCCAGGGGAGAGGTGTTGAATGGATAGCCCCACGCGGCCAACGTGTTCCAAGGATCTTGCATCGTTGGATTGTTATTAACATAAAAGCCTAGATTAGCGGCTTGCCCAAAAAGGGTCGTAGTGTCTGCAAAGCGAAATTCCACGTTGTCCCACGCCCAATGGTGGGCGATACCGTCGTAGGTGTGCTGATAGAACACTCCAATTTTGTTTAAGAAAGCGCCAGCGGTTGGGCCAAAGAGTGACTTTGCGTAGGGGCCAAAGAGCCGTCCGGTGTAAAAAACGCTGACCTGCCCGAGCGCGACATTATTGTTTCCGTGGTAGCCTGGCGCGGCACCGCCGGGAATGCTTTCCTGGGTATGGGTAAATCCCGGCTGTACCATGACCGACAGCGGCGGCAGTTGGGTTTGCTCGGCACTGAGGGTGTAGCCGCCCAGTTTGAAGGCACGGCCGAAATCGTTCATGATTGGAAATTCGGTGTGGCAGGCGACGCACTGCATGTTCAGCTGCCGAGCAAACGCCGGAGTTGCTTGGACTGCCGCTGGAAGCAGGCAGGCGGCGGCGGCAAGGAATGTTGGTAGGCAACGGGTTAAACGACTTTGAATCATAACTGATAGGAATTTGAATTCTAAACTATTTTCTGTAACACGTAGTAAGAGACGCGCTGCAACCGCCGCCCCGGTTCCAACTGAAGCAATTATTTCCCACGCGGGCGTGAACCTTAAGAATTTCTTCATATCTTCATTCATCCGACACCCAGCCCATCCAATGTCAAACCGTCCGGCTGCGTTGGCTAAGCGTGAAGAGCTTGAGGGCCGGACGTAGTCTGGCGGGGGAATAAACAAACTCCAGGGCCTTGACTAGACGATACTTGGTCTTTTACACCCCAAATTTGTGAACGAATTTAGAAAAGAAAGAGAGCGAACCTGTTCGACAACTTGAGAGCCTTCTCGACAGGGCGTCAATTTTCAGCAATGGTTGGCGACAAATTAATTTTTTGTATGAGTTCTCAACTTTTAAAACAGCCCCTGGAAAGACTTCACGACGAACTGCGCGACGCCAACGACGCTGAACCAGAACATGTCCACCTACTGGGATTGCAGGAGTCGACTCGGCAATTGTTAGAACAATTGCATCAAAGTCCACCTCCGGCCGTGCTTTCCATTTATCACGAGGAACTTAAGAATGCCATCGCCCACTTCGAGGCCACGCACCCGAAAATTTCCCTGGCAGCCATCAAGGTCATTGCCACGCTCAATCGAATCGGCATCTAAATTCAAAAAAAGCAACAGTCGGTTTAAAGGATTTGACAGTCAATATAATATAAATAAAAGACACTATGATGGAATGCAACCGGGTTTGTCAATTTGCCTGCCGCTTGTTTTTGTTCTCGCTTGTTTCCACTTTCATCTTGTTAACCCGAGTCGCAGATACAAACGAAATTGACTGGTCAATTCCTTTTCCCCGAGGAGAGGGGTATTGATAGCTCACACGTCGATGGGGTTGCGTTTCCATTGATCCTTATAATAATCAACGGTCTGAAGTTGACTGCCGGGCAATCGTTCTCCTTCCTTTAGTCCTAAAACAAGCGCATAAATTATAACTAATTA
>JAYVTS010000053.1:0-16982 GCA_043788645.1 Verrucomicrobiota bacterium | reverse complement strand
GGACAGTTCGCCGTTTTTCTTATCCGCGTTCATCCGTGTTCATCCGCGGTTCTTTTTTCGATTGCAGGGAAAATATAGAATGTCGCTCGCCCTGCCGTCTCCCCCAGGCGAGGGAACCGGACGACGACGGGGGCCTGGTGTTAATACGACCCGCTGAAATAGGTGGACGTTGCTGCGGTTGATCCCGTCAAAAGCACGGGACACAACCGCGGTCCTTAGGGCGCCGGGTTCGCGCGGTCGACGGATCCTGCTTCCCCCGGGCCGATACCCCTGCCAATCAAGCCGCCTACCCGCAACAAAGCGGGTGATCCGGATCCAAACGTTCATTTTTTCACCTGCACGTCGGGCGCCCGTGAAGGCAAACGGACGTCCCCGCCCGGCCCCGCCGCACTGCGTCTCTTGGTGGTTCGTCTTTTACCCGCTAGGCTGCGCCGCTCATGGGATTCTTCGATAAGCTTAAGTCCGTTTTCACGCGCACGACCTCAGCGGTCGCGCACGAGCTGAAGCGGATTGTCACGCGCTCGCCGCGGCTCACCGCCGAGAGTCTCGAAGAACTCGAAGCGGCACTGTTGCGGGCCGATTTGGGTTTGCCCATGACCCAACAAATCTTGGGGGCAGTCAAATTGGCCTTCGAGACTCAGGGGAAAACGGGCCTGGATTTCATCACCGTCGCAGCCCGGGAAGTGGAGCAAAGCTTGTCCACCAGTGATCCCACCCTCCACCCCCAACCCACCGGCGTCACGGTGGTGTCCGTGGTCGGCGTGAATGGAACCGGCAAGACGACGACCTCCGCCAAACTCGCTCACTGGGTTCAGACCCGCGGCGAAACCGCGATGCTCGCAGCGTGTGACACGTTTCGAGCGGCCGCAATCGAACAGCTCAAACTCTGGGGAACACGTCTCCATGTCCCCGTCATTGCCGGAGCCGATCAAGCAGATCCAGCATCCGTAGCCCACGACGCGCTCACCGCCGCCCAGAGCCAAAATGTCCGCTGGCTCTTTATCGACACGGCCGGACGCCTCCACACGAAAAACAATCTCATGGCTGAATTGCAAAAAGTGCATCGAGTCATTGATCGCAAATTGCCTGGGGCACCTCATGAAACGCTCTTGGTCTTAGATGGTTCAACCGGGATGAATGCGATCAATCAAGCTCGTGAATTCCATAAAGCCGTTAAATTGACCGGCCTCATTATCACAAAACTCGACGGCACTAGCAAAGGCGGGGCGGTCGTCGCGATTCAACGCGAACTCGGTATTCCCGTAAAATTCATTGGCTTGGGTGAGCAACCAGACGATCTCCAAGCCTTTAATGCGAAGGAATTTGCCGAAGCTTTGTTTGAGTCGCGCTAATTGGGCCGACTGGAAAAATTTATCCGGTTACTCCCATCAGCATGAACCCAGCTCACGAACTCTTCATGCATCAGGCGCTTCGTTTGGCTCACCGCGCCTACGGTCGGACTTCTCCAAATCCTCTAGTCGGAGCGATTCTGGTGAAGCGAGGAAAGATCATTGGGCAAGGCTACCATCGCGGTGCGGGTCTACCTCACGCCGAAATTGAA
This sequence comes from Verrucomicrobiota bacterium, assembly GCA_043788645.1. Taxonomy (GTDB): domain Bacteria; phylum Verrucomicrobiota; class Verrucomicrobiia; order Limisphaerales; family UBA9464; genus CANIZL01. The sequence goes on along the minus strand of JAYVTS010000053.1, from coordinate 15,421 downwards.
GCCCTTCATCACGCGAAAAAGCAGGGCGAATCGCCGCGCGGCGCTACTCTCTACGTAACCCTCGAACCTTGTTGTACCCACGGTCGAACACCCCCCTGTACCGAGGCGATCATTCGGGCCGGTATTCGACAGGTGGTGGTGGCAGCCACCGATCCCAATCCCGACCACTGCGGCCGGGGTTTACGGATGCTTGGCGAAGCGGGGATTGAGGTAACCCACGGCCTCCTGGCCGCGGAATCCGAACGAATGAACGAAACGTTCAATCATTGGATCGTTCATCATACCCCGTTCGTGACCCTCAAGATCGCCATGACCTTAGATGGCAAAATCGCCACCGCGGCGGGCGATTCCAAATGGATTACCGGCGAGCGCGCCCGTCGGCACGCCCACTATCTTCGGAAAGGCGGTGACGGAATTCTCGTCGGAATTGAGACGGTGCTCCAGGACGATCCCGCACTCACGGTCCGGTATGGACCCGGCCAGACCACGGCTAAACGTCGATTCGTCCTCGACACCCATGCCCGCATGCCCGTCACGGCAAAATTGGTCACCGACGAGTTCGCGGCCCAAACCACCGTGGTGATTGGCGAAGGGGTCTCGGGGAAACGTAAAGCGGCCTTGTCTCAGCACGTTCAAGTGCTCACGGCGCCCCAAAAAAAGGGGCGAATCGATCTGACCTGGCTGATGCAGGAGCTCGGGACGAATGAATGCCCGGCCCCAGTGACGAGCCTATTGGTCGAGGGCGGCGGAGAAGTTCATGCCTCGTTTTTAGAGCTGGGGTTGGCGCATCGTTTCACGGCCTTCTATGCGCCCAAGATTCTTGGTGGGCGCGAAGCTCGCCGAGCGGTGGGCGGATCTGGCTTTAATACCTTGGCCAGGTGCCCCCGTTTGGTCGATCCCGAGCTACGCAGGCTCTCGCCGGATCTCATGATTTCCGGGCGCCTCGGTCCGCCCACTGGGGAAACGCCATTGCCAGAGCCCGAATAACGGAAAGACCTAGAGGTTTCCCTAAATCTCACCCACCCTTTCACGACTTTCATGTTTACAGGACTGATTGAAGAAACAGGACTCGTGGCCGCCATTTTTCCGACACCTTCCGCAATCCGATTGGTCGTCACCGCGGAGATTTGTGCGCGGGCAACCCGGGTAGGGGATAGCATGGCGGTCAATGGCGTCTGCTTAACCGTGGTTAAATTGGAGAGAAAAGGCGTTCGAAGGGCGGTGGGACTCCATTTCGATCTCCTGCTGGAAACGTGGAATCGTACGAACTTGAATCAGAGTCAAATCGGGGCCTCGGTCAATCTGGAACGGGCGCTTGAAGTGGGAGCGCGTCTGGGCGGCCATTTTGTGACCGGGCACGTCGATGATACGGGCGTGATTAAGCAATGGGAACGAGCTGGCAAAGATCATGTTTTGGAGATTGCAGTCCCGCGCTCGCTTCGGCGTTTTTTTGTTTCCAAAGGCAGTGTGGCTTTGGACGGTATTAGTTTAACGGTGGCCGGGTTGACCCGGACGGGGTTCCGAATTTGGATCATCCCTCATACGTACGAGGTGACCGCTCTGAAAGAACGGCGAGTGGGTGATCGGGTAAATCTGGAAACAGATCTGCTTGGGAAGTACGTGGAGCGACTGACCATGGCTCGGGCCTCCAGCCCCAAGCCCGGAGAGTTCAGCCCCCCGATTTCTTCGGTCGAATTCCTGGGCGGCTAGGGTAGTCTGTCTCGAGCGGAGTTTTTAGCGGGCAATGGTCGCTGGTCGCTGGTAGCGGATCGGAGTCCGGCGCTAAGTTCCACCAAAGCCCTGCGGTGGTTGGGCGAAATGTTTCATGAGCATCACACAGATTCTATTGCATCAAGGTCGACTGACGGCAGCGCAGCTCGACGAGGCGGTCGCCTTGCAGAATTCGGAAGGCCTGCGGGTGGATCGCGCCATCATTAAGCTGGGATTCCTCACTGAACGACAATTGTTGGAAGTGATGGCCGAACAGCTCCACCTGCCGCTCGTCAATCTCGCGGAAATCGTCATCGAACCAGAAACCCTGCGCGCCTTGCCCTCGAAGATTGTTTACCGCAAACGACTCGTGCCCATTTCTCGGGTCAACGGCACGCTCAATGTGGCCACCAGCGACGCCTTCGATCTTTATGCTTTTGACGACATTCGGCTCCTGACCGGGCTACACATCCAGCCGGTGCTCGCACCGCAGGACGACATCGATAAACTCATCAAAGCGCACTACGGGCTCGGGGGAGATACGCTCGACGAAATGGTCGGTGCGGATGGCGCGGGGGGGGCCGGTGGCTCAACAGAAGCGGGCGAAGACCTCCTGGAAATGGCGCGGGAAGCCAGTGTCATTAAACTCGTCAATGAAGTCATTTTGGAAGCGGTCAACGAGCGGGCTTCGGACATCCACATTGAACCGTACGAGCACCAACTCTCGATTCGTTACCGAATTGACGGCGTGTTGCAATCGTCGGGCGTGCCACCGCAGATGCATCGGTTTCAGGCCGCCATTATTAGCCGCATTAAAATTCTCGCGAATCTCAACATTGCGGAGCGGCGCCTGCCCCAAGACGGGCGTATTAAATTTCAAGTAGGCGGTCGCCAGATCGACGTGCGGGTGAGTGTGATTCCCATGCTCTTCGGCGAAGGCGTGGTGATGCGTTTGCTGGACCGTTCCAACGTGCTTTTTACTCTGCCCGAATTGGGCATTGACGACGAAATGTTCACGGCGTTCAAGGGGCTCATTGATCGGCCGCACGGCATTATCTTAGTCACCGGCCCCACCGGCGCGGGAAAAACAACGACACTCTACGCCGCCCTCAATGCCATTGTCGGCCCGGGAATCAAGGTTCTAACGGTCGAAGACCCAGTCGAATACCATTTAGAAGGCGTGAACCAAATCCCGGTGAACCATCAAGTGGGCATGACGTTTGAGCGTGGGTTACGGGCCATTTTGCGGCATGATCCGGACGTGGTGATGATTGGTGAAATTCGGGATCTCGAGACGGCCCGAGCGGCCACCCAAGCCGCGCTGACAGGCCATCTCGTCCTCTCCACCTTGCATACCAATGACGCTGCGAGCGCGCCGATGCGCCTCATTGAAATGGGCGTAGAACCGTTTCTCGTGAGCAGCACCTTAGTGGGTTCGATGGCGCAGCGTTTGGTTCGGAGAATCTGCCCAAAATGCAAAGTGGCCTATGAGCCAGATCGTGAAAGCCTGCCCCGGGATTTCGTCCTGGCTCCGGGCGAAAAACTCCACCGCGGCGCGGGTTGTCCCCATTGCCGCAATACCGGTTTCCGTGGTCGGAAGGGCATTTACGAATTAATGGTGATGAACGAAGAAATCGCGCACAAAATCATGGAGCGCGCTGCCTCCCCAACGATCGTCGCCGTCGCCCGCAAACATGGTCTCCGCCTTTTGCGAGAGGACGGCTGGGTGAAAGTCCATCAAGGCCATACCACCCCGGATGAAGTGGTCCTGTGTACGGCACTTTAGAGCCTCCTGACGAGCGATGAGTGATCCGCATGAATAAGTTCTTATACACCGCCCTGACGGATGCGGGCGAAAAGGTGACGGGCTCACTGGAAGCCGAGACGGAAGCGGCGGTCGTCCGCTTGCTCGAGGATCGGAAACTGTTTCCCATCACTGTCCAAGGTCGAGGCGGCGCGACGGGGGCCACTCGTCCGAAACGACGGGTTCGATCACGCGATTTGGGAATGATGTACGGTCAGCTGGCGGACTTAATCGGGTCCGGTGTCCCGCTGCTACGGGCGCTGGATTCGCTGATTAAATCGACGCCGAGTGCTTCGTTAAAGGAGTTGCTGCGGGAAATTCGCGGTGCCATCGCGGACGGCAAGACGCTCACCGATTCCATGCGGCAATACCCGGAAGTTTTCCCCACCTTGCACACCGCGATGATTCAGGCCGGTGAAAGGGCGTCGTTTCTGGAGGAAGTGTTGCGAAGTCTTTCGGGCTTTCTGGAACGGCTTGACGAGCTGCAAAGCAAGGTCATGGGGGCGATGATCTATCCGACGCTTCTGTGTGCCTTGGGTGGGACGGTCATGATTGGGGCCTTGATTTTTTTCGTGCCGAAATTTGAGCCCATGCTCGCCAGTGCAAAAAAGCCATTGCCAACCGAAGTCCTATTTTTCGCTAGTCGAACGGTGCGAAGCTATTGGTATCTGCTGATTTTGGGGCTCTTGGGCTTGGTGGGTGCGGGCTGGGCGAACTTTCGCAGCCCGGCCGCTCGCCGACTGATGGAGAAATGGCGATTGAAAATACCCGTCGTAGGCAATGCGTTTCGTTTGCTCGCGATTACCCGATTTTGCCGCATCCTCGGTACGATGCTGGCGAACGGGGTGCCCCTGCTGCAAGCACTGAAAATTAGTAAGGATGCGACTGGATCAAGTATTCTTGGGGAACGCATTGCCGATGCTACCGAGGCGGTTCGCGAAGGCAAGCGGTTGTCGGATCGCTTGGGGGTAGGTGATTTTTTTCCGGAACAAATCTTGGCCATGATTTCGGTCGCTGAGGAATCGAACAAACTCGACAAGGTGCTGGTGCAGATTGCGGAAACGGTGGAACGTCGGACCAACCGGCAGGTAGACCAAGCGGTTAGTCTGATTGAACCCGCGATTCTTTGTTTGGTGGCTGCGGGGATTGGCGCGCTCGCGCTCGGCCTTCTGTTGCCAATCTTTACCATGGCGAGCGCCTTAGGGCAGCACTGAAATCCGAAGACTGTTTTATTGATTTCGGCTGACTTGTCAAATTTGCCGGTGTCCATCCAATGGTGTTTCGCCAAAGATCTCTCGGATCAATCGATCCAAACGCGCCTCGAAAAAACCATGGCGTTCCTTTGATAGAGCGGTCACGCCCAAGCGCGCAAAAAGGGTCTCGTCTGCCACCATCCGATGTTGAAGGAGCGCGGCGACAAACTCCAGATCCTTTTCGCGTCCAGCTACAAGTTTCGAAACCGCCAGGTCGTGAACTTCGAGGCACAGTCCCGTTCCACCGCCAGTGTTTTCATTGTGGACCGGTACGAGGCGACCCTGCCAGCCGACTGGAAGCACGGCGGTATCCTCGCCCACGCCGTGGGCATAGTATCCGAAGGTCTGGTGAAACGGTGAAAGCTCCCCAATGGTTCCATCTACCAAATCGCTGACGTCTTGCCTTTGCAGGGAAAAGAGATCTGCCTCCATGGACACCAGAAGCTCGCCGGGAGCATCGGGGAACTGGCCAAGCACGGACTGGCTGCCAACAATTACGAATTCCGAAGCGCCCGTGATTCCGGCCGCCGCACGGACGATATGCTCAAGCTGAAATCGCTGCATATTTGTGCAATTCGCGGTATCGTCGTTTGATTTCCCAAACTTGTTTTGGCGGCAATACCCCGGCGAAAGGCGAGTTTTGACGCAAGCGACGACCTTCTTCGGTGTCCGCGCAAAGAGTATCACAGATTTCGTCCAGCGGGCGGTCTAAAATTGACTGCCATTCCCCATAGCAACGAAGCAAGGCTTTGCTTTGTGCATTCAGACGACACCAGTGCTGTACGTTTCCACGCGCCAACTCTAAGGGGCCGGTGGATTCACGTAACCGGGCCGCCACCTGCCGGGCCAACTCAAGGCTGACCTCATCTTGAAATTCATGCGACATGTTCGGAGGCTAATTGAATCTGAACTAGCCAGCCAATGTCGATTTCGGCGTCCTTCGGGAGCAATTCAACGAGAAGCCGTCTCTGGTTCGTGAAAAACTCACGCGGCCCCGACCCTTCGGAATCGCACTACTCTAGCGGCGCCAAAAAGTTCGCTTGAACAACCCCCTCGGCAACCCCGTCGAAATGTGGTTGCTACCAGGCTTAGCAGGCGGAAAAAAGGGACTTGATCCTTGCTGCATTTGGTGCCGTTTGGTTAGCTTGTTCGCTGTATTTGTTTTTAATGACTATGAAATTGAACGCCGTTGTTGACTGGCGGAATCGACGTGCGAGTGCGTCAGGCTTCACCCTGATTGAAATCCTGTTGGTCATCGTGATCATCCTGCTGCTGGCAGGGGCACTGGTGGTCTTTGTTTTGCCCCAACAGAAGGGCGCCGAAAGGAACACCACCAAGCTCATGCTGACCCAAGTGGCCAGTGCTCTGGATACTTACCGTTTGAACCTAGGCCACTACCCCAATGAACAAGAAGGTGGACTCGAAGCCCTCCTGAAGAAGCCCTCGTTTGAAAACGAAAAGCTCAATGACAAATGGTCAGGACCGTACTTGAAACCAGGCACGACGTTGGATGATCCCTGGGCTCACAAGTTGCGTTACGAATTGGTCGAAGCGTCCAATGACAACGAGAAAAAAGGCGCACTTCCGTACAAACTTTTTTCCGTCGGTCCCGACGGCCAGCCGGATACCGAAGACGATATTAAGTTGGCCAGCGATCAGGAGCCGAGCGCGGCCGATCAAAAATAACCCGTTGGTCACATGAACACCCGCACCGGTTTCAAGAGTCAAAACACCGGGGTGGGGTTTACTTTGGTGGAATTGCTGCTGGCCGTGGTGATCGTGCTCCTGATGCTCGGAGCCGTGATTTTTAACTTCTCCCGCCTCCAACGAGGCGCCGGACTGGATGAAGGCGCAAATCAAGTTGAAGCCCTCATCCGCTTTGCCCGTGCGCAATCCGCCCACAGCGGCCGACAGGTACAACTCGTGATTCAGCCCGGGGCAGACTCGGGTCTGGGGCAGGCGACTCCCCCTCTGTCTCTCCAGTGGGAACCCGACCCAATCAATCGCCCAGGCCTTTTCGAGCCCCTCCCTGAGGCGGCCGAGTTTTTGCGTGGGATCGGCGAACTCGTTCGTTTTGATCGGGTTCGATTGGGTGACGAAATTAACGTAGAAAAAAACCCGACGGACTCGCTGAGCACACCCGAAGCACCTTCCGAGAATTCCTCGTCCGCGTCGGCCCAATTCCGAGTGGGCTTTTATCCAGACGGCTCCAGCGATTCTGCGGAAATAATGCTCGCATCGCGCTCGGAGGACGACCACCGGCGCCTCGGGATCCAACTCATCGGAGTCACGGGTTCGATCCGACGTCAGCGGGTCGACCAAGAATTACCGAATTCGGCGGGCGAACCGACCAACCCCCCGGCCTTCGCTGAGAACGCGATCACATCGAATCCAACTCGGGGATCCGCGAGCGGACGATAGGGCACCACCGTTTTGTAAGGCACTGATGAAAACGAAATCCTTTCATCCCCGACCCACGGCGAAGGGTGCCGTGTTGCTGGAGGTTATTTTGGCGCTCGTGCTTTTCGCCGCCGCCGCCACGATTATCGGCACTTCCCTCACTTCAGCCATGGAAAGCGTGGAACGTCAAAGGCTCAGTCTCCACGCCGCGAACCTAGCCGGATCGGTGCTTGCGGAAATCCAGCTAGGCATTCGTTCCTCCATCGCGGGAGGACCCGAAGCATTTGAAAAACCATTTGACCACTGGACATGGCAACTCGTGCCGACCGCTACCGAAACTGAAGCGGGCGAGTCGAGTGATCTCACCCGGCTTGAAGTCGTCATCCGCCATGATGATCCAACCTTGGTTCATCGTCTGACCCAGGTTCTGAGGGTTGGCCAAAGCCGACCTCCGACCACATCCGCAAACCTTCCCCTATGAAGCTTCTGGGTCACGCTTCCTTTCTGCGGAAATCACCGGTGATCTGCCGTCGTGCAGGTTTCACGCTGATTGAAATCATTCTCGCCCTCAGCATTGCGCTCGGGCTCTTAGTGGTGGCGCTTTATTTCTACAGTCAAACCGCGAATCTACGCGGGCAACTTCTCGATGAAACAGATCGCCTGGCTGCCCTCCGCCTCGTGATGAATCGGATCACGGGTGAGCTTCGTTCCGCGTTAGAGGTTCCTCAGCACTCATTTGTCGGCGAAATGTCTCGGGTTGGTTTTGTCACGGTCGCGGCGCCGATGCGGCTCACGGCCCAATTTGATTCCAATGCACCGAGCGCGGCTCCCCTTTCCGATCTCCGCTGGGTGAGCTACGGGTTGAGCCGGAGTGGGGACGGAACCAATGAAACCGTCTCGGGCCTCTACGGGACCACTCAAGCGCTCCTAGATGCCCCCCGTGGCCGCAGCGCAGCGACGTCAACCTTATCCACCGAGACCACTAATTCCATGGCCCACGGACCAGCGCCCATCACGGAGGTGATTCGTCTTTTTCGTCTTCGCTATTGGGATGGTTCGGCGTGGGTTGCTCCATGGAGTTCCCGGAAACTTCCCGCCGGGGTAGAAGTCACCCTCGGATTTGATCCTTTGTCCGATGAAGCATCGCTCACGGAATATACCAGCGATCTTTTCCGACGCGTCATTCGGATTTCGGGCGGTCAGGAACGCACGGTTGAGTCAGAAGCTTTCGACTCCGATTCCGCGGCGAGTTTGTCGCCGCTCCCCAAGCCATGACCTGGGAATCCCCAAACGCCGCCACCGCCCGGCCCCGAGCCTTTATTCTCGTGGCCGTCCTGATTTTGATCCTCTTGATCTCGATGGTCGCGATCAGCTTGCTTTATCGGCTCAAGGCGGAGAACCGGGCTAGCGCCGCCGGAATTGGAGCGGAGCAGGCCTGGGCGGCCGCAATGAGTGGAATTGAGCAAGCCCTGCGAGTCGCCGCCGCGGCCCGTCCTGGCTTTACCGATTGGCGGAATGAGCCTCGCGCGTTTCGCGATCAACTGGTCAGTGATGACGGATCGGATCGCTGGTTTTTTACCGTCTACTCACCGCCCGATGAAGAAGCCCTGGGCGAACTCCGTTTTGGACTGACCGATGAGTCCGGCAAATACAATCTCAATCTCGCCGGGTTGACGAATTTAACGAGCTTCCCGCATTTAACCGCCCAACAGCTTGCCGCGTTACAAGACTTCCTCGATCCCGACGATTCGCCCCGTGCGGAGGGCGCCGAGCAGGAGTATTACTCCGCCCTGCCACAGCCCTATGCCCCTCGCAACGGTCCGCTGGCGACGTTCGAAGAATTGTTATTGATTCGCGGATTTAACACCGCTGTGCTCTACGGCGAAGACGCCAATCGAAATTGGATCCTAGATCCCAACGAAAATGACGGCGATGAACGTCCGCCCGCAGACAACAATGATGGCCGACTCGACTTGGGGCTCCAACCGTTGGTGACCGTGGTCTCGTATGACGTGAACGAAGACAATCACCGCCTTCCGCGGACAAATCTGAATAGCGACAGTGCCCGCCTTCCCGAGGCGGCTTTTCCCGCCGCCTTGACCAACTACCTCGCGGCGCTACGAACCAACCAGATCAAACTCAACAACTCGGCCGATCTTCTGGAGGCGAAACTGACGATTAAAGACCCAGCGGGAAGGGAAACTGAAATCGCGAGCGGCATCGGCAAAGAAGAACTGCCGCTGGTATTAGACCTGTTGACCACCACGTCAACCCGGCGTACGGAAGGCTTAATTAATCTGAATACAGCGAGTATCGCTATTCTGGCAACACTACCTGGCATCGACGAGCCCCTGGCCGAGCGCATTCTGTCGACCCGCCGGAGTATCAGCCCAGAACGGCGCGCCACCATTGCTTGGCTCTTTCAGGAAGGCGTGGTCGATGCCGAACAATTCAAGCGTCTTGCCCCCTTTTTCACGGCTCGCAGTTATCAATTTAGCTTTCATGTCGTCGGTTTCGGTGTACCCAGCGGGCAATTTCGAGTTCTAGATGTCATGATCGACCTTGGCTCAGGTGAACCGACCATCTCCTACCTCCGTGACCTCACCCGACTAGGCCTTCCTTTTTCGTTACAACCCGAGACCGCACCCTCACAAACCGGAATCAATTCTCCGGTCAGCGCACCGCACCTGCTGCGGAAAACAGCGCGCTCATCCCAACCCAATTTTCGCCTCCGTCATGTCTAGGTTCACTCTCCCCCAATTACCCCATTTTACTTGGCTACCTCCATTCCGGAAGCAGTCCAGCCAGCGCTTTCAGGGACCCGCCACCGCCCTGGATCTGGACGGGGTGGTCTTACGCATGGTGCAAGCCGCCCCTCGGGGAAACGGAGTTGTCTATACTCGGTTTGCCGCCCAACGACTCGAACTCGCGGCCGAGGCGGATCGTTCTGATCCCCACGCGCTGGGAGCGGCCCTCGCGCGCGCGCTCGTTCAAGCCGATCTCAAGCCCGGCCCGGTGGTGATGGGAGTGCCCCGAGCCCAGGTCGTTCTCCGCACCCTCTGGTTACCCGTGTTGGATGATCTCCGGCAACTGGCGTCGATGGTGCATTTCCAGATTGCCAAAGATCTCCCGTTTCGACTCGACGAAGCCGTCATCGACTTCAAAGTGCATCGCCAAGTGACGCCGCCGGTGGCGACCCGGACCGACGGCTCGAATAAATCGGATGCCCCCACGGAGTCCGTCGCGCCGGCAAAACTGGAAATCCTCGTCGCCGCCGTGAAGCGCGACGTCGTCGAGTTCTACCAACAGATGGCCGAGGCAGCGGGTATTAAACTCGTAAAACTCGGATTGTTACCCTATGCGAATGCGCGGTGTTTGGAAGCCTGTCGAGCAGCCGATGATCACCAACCCATCGCCCTCATTTCGCTGCGACCCGACGAAGTCAATATCGACGTCATGGCCGAACAAGCCTTGCTCTTCAGCCGGGGCGCACCGGTCAAAGCCAGCGAGGAACCAAGCGTTGGGTCCAACCTCGATTCCACTGGAGCGGTAGCGAATCTAGGTTCGACCGAGCCTAACACCCCAGGCGATGCCTTCGCCGATGCGGCGACCATCGAAGTGGTTCGTAGTCTGCACGGCTATTCTGGGATGGACCGACAAAATCCGGTGAGTAAAATCGTCGTCACCGGTGCGACCGGACTGGAAAAGGCGGTGGTGGAGCGATTGAGCCGCCGAGTCACGGCCCCCTGCACCGTCTTAGATATCGCGGCGGCTTTGGAACTTTCCGGGGACGCCATCCCTCACGCCCCCGGTGCGCTCTCCCTCATCGGCCTCGCCTTAGGCGTATTCGATGAGGCCGGTTTGCCGTTTGATTTCCTGAATCCTAAGCGCCCGGCCGTCCAACGTGATCTGCGGCGCATCCGAATCCTTGCGGGCATCGGTGCCGGGCTCATCGGGCTCGTTGCCGTATTGGCTTTCCGTCAGTATTTGATCAATCGACGCCTCCAGATTCTTCACACAGTGGAAGCAGAATTGGCCGAGGCCAAAACCAAACAGCCAACCTATCTGAAAATGATTCGCCAGGCCACGACGGTGACGGATTGGATTCAAGGCGGAAGAAACTGGCTCGAACACTATGCGCATTTGAGCGCACTTTTGCCCCCCGCCGAAGAGATTTATATTACGTCGTTTTCGGTGAATGGCAGCGGGGGAATGCATGTCAGCCTCCAAGCCCGAAGTGGCGAAATTCTCGCCAAACTGGACAAACAACTTCGTGCGGCCGGCTACAGTAGTAAGCCGTTGCCCATCACCCCGGGCGCGGATCGATTTGGGTACGAGTTTCGATCCAGTGTGGAATTGATCGCACCCGACAAAATGAAAGTAGATTTGACGAAAGATAAGACCCCAGGACGTCCGGCCGACGACGCGTCGCTGGATCCCACGGTCATGAAGAAGGGGGGGGCATGAACCCGCGTGAGAAATTACTGACGGGAATCGTCGGCGGGACGGTCGGCCTCCTCCTGCTTGGCTTTGGCATCCATACGGTTTTGATCAAACCGCTTCGTGCAGTCGATCTACAGATCACGGGTGTTCGGGAACGTTTGGCGAAAATTCAAACAGAACGCCGGGCGTATTTCGCAGCGGAAGATAAACTCAAGGAGGCCACGCTCCGCACCTTTGCCGATGCCGTCGAGCAGGCCAGCGCAAAATCCGGAGAAACCCTCACTCGCCATATTCTCCGCTCCGGTTTGCACGAGGATGAGTTTACTCGCCTCCCGGTCGGACCCAGGAAACTCCGTGGCGCACAAGAAATCGGCTGGAGCGTTCAAGGGGAAGGCGGCCTTTCTGATGTCGTCGATCTCCTCTTTATTCTGCAAGAATCCCCTCAGCTCCATCGGGTCGAGGGCGTTTCCATGTCCAATGGAGATCAACCGGGTTTGGTCAAAGTGCGGTTTCGCTACCTCACCCTGGTCATTGATCCTGCTCCGGACGTGCAACGCAAAGACCTCGTTGCCTCTCTTTCTCTCGAGAGTGTCGAACGACACATTTTTGACGGAATCGCCACCCGGGACTTACTGCGGCCCTATGTGAAACGTCCGCCGGCACCGCCCACGGAACCCCCTGCGGATCGTCTCGGATCTTCATCAGGGAAACCCGGATCCACGCCCGGACCAGAAACCTTTCGCATTGTTTCTCTTTCCGAATGGATGGGGCAACCCGAGGTGCATGTGCGGGATCTCACCGCCCGAAAAACACTCCGCTTTCAACCCGGTGATGCCTTTGCCGGAGGGACTCTCGTCTGTGTCGACTACCGCCCGTTGCCGTCGCCCGGAAAAGAATTCTTACGTTCAGACAGCCGAGTGATTGTCCGGATCGGTTCCGAATTCTGGGCCATCGAACATGGCCACACCTTTGCCGATAAACATCGGCTCAACCCAGATCAGCTGCCGGCGGAGCTGGCCAAATCCAAATAATTTCCAAATAGATATGCACACTTCGTTGTTAAGAAGGATCACCCCATTCGCGCTCGGATTCGTGCTTTGCTGGACCGCTCCGTTGGCCCAGGACGCCAGCGCCCCGGCACCCGCGGGCGCCCCCGCATTCAAGGCGGCCAATCCACCCAGCCCGCCCCCAAGTGCCACGACCGCTCCCGCGTCCTCGCCTCGCAATATTCGCTTCCAATTTGACGGTCTCCCTTACGCCGACGTGATCGAGCGGTTTGCCCAGATGGTCAACAAACCGCTGCTCGCAGATACGAATATCGTCGGGACCTTTACCTTCAATGACCCGAAAGCGTATTCCTATGAAGAAGCGCTAGATACCCTCAATCTCGCCCTCTCCATGAAGGGTTTCATGCTCGTCGAGTCGGGTCATTATCTCCGGCTGATACCTTTTAAACAATTACCGGCGATGCCCTTGCGGATCATGCGCGGGGTCGATCACGGCGGTGACGTACGCCCCGGCGAAGTCGTTACGGTGATTTTAGAAATCAAAAATCTTGAAGCCAAAGAAGTGGCCGACGCGGTCACCTCCATGCTTTCAAATGCCGGTTCATTGGCCCCACTCTCGCACGGTCGCGGGATTATTATCACCGATTACCTCAGCAACATCACTCGGATCAAGACCCTGTTGTCCACCATCGATACCGAGATCGCGGTGGAACGGCAGATGAAAACTTACACGCTTTTAAACGCGAGTGGAGCCATTGTCAGCGATCTCTTAAATCGAACCTTTGGGTTGGCGACCGCCCCGAAACGAACCAGCTATAATCCCAACACCAAAGGCATGGAGGTGCTGCCACCGGATCCCAACGAATATATCACGGCGGTCTATGATGACGCTTCCCGAACGTTGGTGCTCTTCGGTCCGCGCGACCGCATCGCCCTCGCGGAGGAAATGATCACTAAATTTGAGCAGAAGGACGGACCGGGCGGCGACGTCCGCATCTATTTTCCCCAAACGATTAAGGCCGAGGAACTCGCCAATGTCATTCGCCAGGCCATTCCTGGTGTCGCGGCCCCGAACGAAACCGCGGCCGCCGCCGCCACCAAAGCCCGCGTCATCGCGGACGTCGCCCAAAACCGTTTGATCGTGGCGGCCCCCATTCCCGGCCAGCTCGAACAAATCGAACAGTTGATCAACCGGGTGGACAGCAACTCGCACGGCCAAGGCGGAATCACCAATATTCCGCTTCGATCCCAAACGGTTCAATTGACCAAAGTGTACCGTCCGCGGAGTTCGGAATCGACGAACCTGGCCACGATCCTCACCCAGGCGCTCACCCGGCGTTCGCCCGAAGGACGCGTGACGACCACCGCCAGCATTAGCTACGATCCTGGCAGCCAAAGCGTGGTGGTCAGTGGCTCGCCCGGCGATCTACAGGTGGCTTCTGACATCGTGATGCAATTGGAGACGGGCACCAGTCAACCCACGCCGCTTAAAACCCAGTTCATAGAGGTCAACTCGATCGCAGAAGCCAAGCGCCTTGCTCCCTTGGTTGAACAACTCTATCGCGATCAAGTCGGTTCTGGTTCCGGGACCGCAGTCGCCCACGCCAAGATTATGGCGGACACCGAAAATGCGCGTCTCATTGTTACCGCGAGCGAAGATCATCTGGGAAAAGTAGAAGTCCTCGTCAATCAACTCCGCGGCGGTAAAGGCGCCTTTCAATCCCGCCGCCTGCATCTTGTTGAGTTCAAACATACCCGGGTGGAAACGGTGCTCAGCAGCCTGCAAAATCTCGTCACAGATAAGTTGGGTGGGCGCAAATGGGCCGATCTCCCCAAACCTTCATTGATTCCGGATGCGCCCAATAACCGATTATTGCTCACCGCTACCGACGAGCAGATGGCCGAAATTCAGGAAATCATCACCGCGCTGGACATCGCGCCCGTCCGCACAAAACGCGAAATGATCGTGCTCCCGGTCCAAAGCAAAACCGCTTCGGAACTCATTGCTTTAACCACTCAATTGCTGGAGCAACTCGGTGGACAATCGACCGATCCACAACTGGCTCCGAAATTGATGCCCGATGCGACCGGGCGCCAGATCATCGTGCTGGCTCCCGCCACCGATCTCGAAAAAATCCGTGCCTTGGTGCAACAATTGGATATACCCGCACCCGCCACCGTCCGGCAATTCAAGGGAGTAGAACTCTTCACCCGCACTTCGACCGAGTTTATTCCCTTGGTCCAACAACTTTACGCGGAACAACTCAAGGGCCAAACCGAACCAACTGGAGGCGCCGCCACGCTCACGACAGATACTAAAAATAACCATATTATGGTGAGCGGCACCGAAAAGGAAATCGCCCGGGTCGAAGCTCTGATCCGGCAACTGGATCCCGTCGGCCGAAAAGGGACTCGAGCTGAAACTCGGGTGATACGCCTCAAATCAGCCTTGGCCGCGGAAATTGCCGCGTTGGTCGAAAAGAGCCTGAACTCTCAAAACACTCAAGTGAAGGTGTTGGTCGACAACCGAAGCAACAGCCTCATCGTAACCGGCGACTCCGCCGGTCTTGAAGCCGCTTCCCAGGTGATCGCCCAGCTCGATACTCGGTCTGATATTCAACCCCGCGAACTGCGTATTATCGAACTGAAACAGGGCGATCCCACGGCGGTCGCCGCGATGGCCACGACGTTAGCGTCTGAACTCATCAAGGATCAACGTGGCCCAGAATATGTGCCGCAATCCAAGATTGTTCCTGATTCGGTGGGCAATCGCCTGATTGTTTCTGGTCCCCGCGACGAATTGA
>JAYVTS010000052.1:0-8060 GCA_043788645.1 Verrucomicrobiota bacterium | reverse complement strand
TCAATGACGACAAAGCGAATGGCCTGTTCGGAGACGTTGTTGGTCGGATCGATTCCAGGAGTGGTTAGAAAGGTGAAATAGGCGGCACCGTGCTTGGCGAAACGTCGCGCCATATTGGCGACGTGGCGATAATTTTGGGCGACATACCAAGGGATGGGACTGATGACTAAAAAGCAAGGAAAAGCAAGGGACAGGCGGATTGAAAACAGGTTCCACATAAAAGTACATGATAGTTATGTTGACTTAAATTTATGCTACTCGTCTGTCCCTTTTTTGTCCCTCTCTTGTTTTCAATCCCCTGTCCCTTGTTTCCCAAGGTCCGCCCGAAAGCCGGGTCTTTATCAAGGTGGTACTATTTTTGGCGGCGGGGTTTTTGGGATTTGTCGCCTGGGATCTGTATGCCAACCCACAGTCGATACTGAAAGGGGCCGGCCAGGCCGACACGGCGGAAAGGTGTGCACGGGTCGCGATGGAAATCATCGGGATCGGGGTCGCGGGCCTTTTCTATTTTCTCCCATTGATCGTGGCGGATAACCGCAAACACCCAAACCGAGTCGGGATATTCCTACTGAATCTCATTTTTGGTTGGACCCTTTTGGTCTGGGTCATCGCGCTGGTGTGGGCGTGCTGGCAGCCCCAGAGTACACGACAGGACTGGCAGGCGAGTCGGTGATGGCATCGGGATTCTCCGGACAAAATCTGCTATGGCCTAATCAGATAAACTCGGGTAGCTTTCTCCTATGGATACGGACGTCGCGCAAAGCTTTCGCTTGTCGTACATTCGGCAGCACCTGCCCGATCCCAGTTTACTGGATCGGTCTGGATCAGGTCTGAGAGCACCGGACGTTTCTGGCGGCCGGAGGCAAACGGGAATGACAGGCCTTGAAGACGCTTCTGACCGACTGGATCCCAGCGTGCCCGAAGTGATCGCAGAAGCGGCAGATCGTTGGTTTGCCAACGTTGAAAAATTGGAGCAACTCGAAGAATCCATGGGCAGCCAAATCAAGACCGTTGCCGAGGTGAGGCAGATGCATTTTTCGTTTCTAGAACGCCTCGTTCTCACTGGGATGCAAATCGTGGAGTTGATGAATTCGACTCCAAGCCTACCTCCGAGGGACTACAGTCAGACCGACTTTGAGTGCACCCTAATTGATCTGAGTTGCAGGTTCCTAGGACGGTACGGCAATATTCCGCCTACTGAATCGAGGCAGGAGATTCGAAAAGCCTTCGGTATTTGTGGCTGATCCAAAAATCGAGATCTACGAGGCGTGGCTGGCCGCTCAAACTGCGCCGCGTCATCTTCGTTCCGCCGCCTACCAGCGACGGAACGACCTGATGGCAGCGTTTCTCGACAAGAACGGATTCGCGTCGAAGTACAACGTCCAGCAAGCGTTTATTGCGATGGAGGAGCCTTACTTCGAGTGGAAGAGAGGTCCCCGAGAGTCACCGACAAGTATGCCGTGGAAGGCCTAGCGCACACTAGCGATGGAGCCTCGACTACGGGTTCGCGCGCATAAAATCCCCCATCACGCCCATGAGCGCGGTGCCCGTTGCCGCAATGGCTTCCGGCACTGGGGGGACTCGGGACAGCTGGAATCGGTACTGATCCCGGTATTTACCGACGCCCACGATCCACGCGTCCAAAGCGCGCCAGAGACCAACGATCTCCCCCCATTTGCCCGCAGACCAGCCCGCGCGCTTCGTCGCGATGTACTCCGTCCAGCGCAATTCCATCGCCACCGCCACCGCCACCGAGGCCTAAAAGGTGATAGCAAAAACCGCCGCACCACGGCGGGTTTTTTGTGCCCAAATCCGGCGGATTCCTGAGCAGCTACCGCAGAGAAACCACGAAGGAAGCACCATGAAAAAAGGAATCCATACCTCTGAGTTCTGGGTCAGTATCTTGGCCATCGTATTTCTGGGACTCGCCGAATTATTTGGTAAGCTCGATGCGCAGGCATCGCTCCCACTCGCTCTCGCCGCCGGCTGTTATGTGCTGGCACGCGGCCTTGCCAAGTTCGGCGTCGCCGCCGCTTTTGCTGGGGCTGATGACGGCGCCAAGACCGCCGACACCAAGGCCTCGGCAAAATACGTCGAGGGTTCCGGAGAACCCCAGGAACAACCGGACCTGACCAACAACCGGCGCACGTCCTGGACCCACCGCATCCGGACCCGCAAATCCATCGGGTACGCCCGTACGCGATTCGGCATCGCCGTCGGCCACGCGTGCATGGCACTCCTCTGGGTCGGATTGTTCGTGGCTGGCAGCTCTCTGACCGGTTGCAAGAGCGCGCAGGACATCACGTATAGGGCGACTGCCACGAGCCAGCTCGCGGTGAAGACCGCGTTACAGGGCTGGTCGAAGTGGGTCGTTCAGGAGCAGGACCGTATTGCTGCGCTGCCGGCCGATCAGCAGGCCAAGCCGACGGCCTCGTTGAAGGCCAAGATGGACCGGATCGACATCGCCCTGGATGACTACAAGAAGGCCGCCAGCGCAGTGGTGGACGGCCTCCGCACGAGTCTGGCATACGACACGAACCAGAGCCCGAACAGCGTCGCCCTCGCCGCCGCGGCCACGACCTTGACCAGTCTGATCAAGGCGTTTGCGGCCCCGTAGATGGGCAGTTAACCGGCCATTCACTCCCACCTCAAACCGTAGCTCCACACTCATTCTTATGCCCGCATTTGCTCTCGGAATCATCTCCTTCATCGGCAAGTACGGCCCCGCCGCCTTCGCCCAGGCCAAGAAACCAAGGGACAAAAACCAAGGACTGACGGTTTGAAAAATTTAATAGTCAATTTAACTAACATGTTTTATTATAATGTGAAACCTGTCTTTTCAAACTGCCTGTTCCTTGTTTAAATGCGCCGATGCGTGGCGTCCCGATGAGGTCGGAACAGGTGACGCCCGACTCCCTCGCGTCCTGGAAGCCAAAAGGTGTTTTCGCGGTGATCGTACCGCTTGATGAGGTGACCAAGCGACGATGGGATCTGGTTGCGAAGACCGTTGCGCAAGCGGGGATGCACTTGTGGCCGTGGATTGAAGTCGCGCGGAACCCCGCGATGGCCAACACGCATGCCGAGTGGATGGCCGCCCCGGGCGCGCATCACGACAACTGGAAACGTCGGATTCCCAATATTCCGGTTGTGAAGAAGGGTGAGACCATCAAGACATGGCCACTTTCAAAGGGACGCCCGTTACCAGCCCCCGGTTTTTCCGGCTCTCTTGATGGAACTTCAATCTGATCAGTTACGGTGTCACGGTGGTCCGCAGGTCGGTTTCCTTCAACAGGGTAGGCCAGTCATTTGGAGGGAGATTGCCGGTGGCGAGCTTGTCGAGTCGGGATTGCAGCATCCATGCCCCGATGGTGGGCCAATCCATCGGTTCAGCGGATTTTCTGAAAGTCATGGGACGAAACTTCCAGTGCTTTAAATCGGGGACTCGGTCGAGGGCTTTGAGGATGCGGAGCGATTCGTAGGCGCAGAGGGTCTCTTGGGCGTCGCCGGTCAGGTAAAGTCCATCCGCCTGGATGTCCGCGAGGAAAAGACCATTGCCGCGGTGGTATCGCAGAATTCCTCGCACGCAGGATTCTCCATCGATCGAATCCAGCCCGCCGAGAGTGTCCAACACGGCCAGGCTGTAATAGGTATCCTTGATGGCTTGCGTGCTCCAGCAGAGGAAGAGGCCGCGTGTCCGGTCGAAGTGCTCAACCGTCACATCGTTCGTATAGGTGCCGCTTTCTACTTGGCAGCTTTTCAGTCGCTGGATCACCGCTCCTTTATCGACCAAGTCCAGACGATCAAAGGCGGCCAGCACGGCCATCCGCGGAAATGTCCAAGAGGGTGCGACCCCTTTGCCCGGCTCTCTGTCAGGATGAGTCACCTGCGCTTCTGTCAGTTTGAGAAATTCATTTAATCCCCCGCTGCCGTCGTGGCGAAACAGTTCCCGGATGGTATCTGAGTTCACTCCCTCCATGGCCAGGTCTGACTTCGTAAGAGCCCCTCCCATAAACGCCTGCTGCCAGCGGCGATTGGTCATCATTTGGAAAATGATTTGATTTGTGCGTTCGGAGGTTCCCCTGGCGGGCAGTCCGTCGTTCAACAATGTCGTCAGATACTCCACAGGGACCAACGTTTTTGGCGGATGCACGATCGACAGGTCCAGACCTGTAAGGGTGTATTCGTTCGGGCCGCCGGCTTTCCAGAGGCTGCCGGTTTTGCCGGAGAGCGCCTCGGTCGCTTGCACCGGTGTGATCGATACTGGTTTAGGAGCGTGAGGGAGGTGGGGTTGGGCGGTTGTCCACCAGACGAATGAGGAACCAGCGATCATGATGGCAACGCAGACGAAAATGGCCCGCCGGGAGTTGGTGACGGACTTGGATTTTCCGGGAGGCTGGTGAAAGATTTCGGCATCTGATTGCTCCCCGAGAACCGACTCCAGGCGGCTAAAGTCCGTTTTTTGGAAGGCCGCGAAGGCGCTTTTCACGGAGGCAGTGACCGTTCGTTCGAGGTCGTCCGTTTTTTGTGTTTGGTTTTGCGTGCTTTTTTGAATCGCCAGCAGATCTTTCCGGCTCAAATTGGCCTTGATTTCGCCATTGCGGTAGAGAGTGAGTGTGGAGGAATCCCCCCAGAAGCCAGGCAGGGAAGGGTTCAACACCGAGCTTTCAATCGGTGCGAGTCGCAAAATCAGGCTGGATTCCGTCCACTTGTAATCGCGGGCCAGCCATCGCTTGCCGAGTTCGCGGGCAAAGCGGAAAAGTTCATCCTCGGAAATCGTCCGACTCGAACGGGTGGTGCCGCCTTCTCCCCCCAACAGGCCATGCCCGGCCCTCAGGAAGAGGCTGTAGTCCAATTTTCGAGGCTGTTTTCCCATAGTGATTCCCATGACCAGGAAGAAGAACACCTGAAACACCAGGAGCCCTTGCCAAGGCAGGTGCAGGAAGCCAATGGCGAGGAACGACAGGACCAGCGTGGCCAGGCCCAGAATCTGGGCCTTTTGGTACGCATTGTTGATCAGGCGGCTGGCTCGGATCATCACCAGCAACTGTAATCCAAAGGCGACGCCGCATACCTTCATCATCCCCTCGATTTCCATCATCCGGCTTCCGAAACGCGTGCCAAGGATGAGCGGGACCGAGAAAAACAGGGGAACCATCCAGTATTTTTTGCTGAGCTGGCGATGAATCCGGGCCCGAAACCCTTCGGGGTCTTTGTAATTGGATTGTTCCCACGCAGCCTGTTTGCGGCGTAGAAAAAAAGCGGGGATGAGGGAGAGCATCGGCAGCAAAAGCGAAAACAGGCCAAAGGGCAGGATTTTCGCGGCGACTCCCCCAATCTTCAGCAGCACGCCGCTCCCTCCTCCCGCCACCGTCGCGGCCTCGGCCTTGTTGGCCAGTACGATGGCCATGATGGGCGGAGCGAGCGCGACGCCAGGACCGAGGGTGTCCAGGGCGCCTTCGAGTGTTTCCGCCAGTCTGTCGCGCAAGAGAGTGCGCGCCCGGTGCAGGCGGGTTTTGAAGGCCGTTTCCGAAATCCCCAGTGACGCGGCGGCCTGCGAGACGGTTTGGTCTTGCAGGTAAAAAAGCACCAGACACTCGCGCTGTGGCTCCGGCAAGGCGCTGAGCGTTGCCTTTAAAACATCGGTGGAAACAGGATGTTCCTCGTGATCCGGACTGCTGACGGAAGGTTGCTCCACCGCCCATCGTTGGCACCGCTCCAATTCATTGCGTCGGCGCAGGCCGATATTGATGGCGGCATTGCGGCCGATGGCGGTGATCCATTCGGCAAACTTGCCTCCCTGACCCAGCAAAGGGAGCTGCCGGAAGGCTTTGATAAAGGCCTCCTGGGTGGCCTCCTCCGCCATGTCTTGATCGCCCAGGCGGCACCAGGCGACGGCATAGACCTTCCGCTCATGACGTTCCACCAGTTCGCCGTAGCGTTCTGTGTCGCCGTTACGAACCGCCTCAATGGCCAGTTCGTCCATTTCAGCGGCCGTGGTCTCGCTGGTCTGTGCGTTCATGCAACCAGCAAGACAAAGTCGTTTTGCGAAGGTTACTGGGAATCAGGACTGTTTCTTGCGTTCGATCCATCACTCCATGCGGGCCTCACACAGCGGACATCCAGCATCATGCAAACATAATTGGTTGGCCTCTCAACAAATCAACAAAGCCGCTCAGAAAAGTATCGCTCAAGAACTCGCCGCAAATGCACTGGGTAAGGTGCCCCCAGATTCGAGTGATCCACAGACTGCGCCCCTATCTATGTAGTGGGGAGTCGGTTGCCGGCCATTGGCCATAGTATTGTTTTGTTACTGACAATTGTTTTCTGCTATCGAAGGGATCGTAACGCTTCGGCGGCTTTAACTTGTGCCGCCCCCTGCTGAGGCTCGCTACTAATCTGGCGAAGCTGCTCCATCGCTTCCGATTTCAAATTGATGCTGCCACTGGCGGAGGCTCGCTTGCCAATTTCTTGCAAGCCGTTCACCGCCTGATCCGGATTCTGTGGAACCAAGGACTTCAAGTGTTTGATCGCGTTGATCGCCGTCATTCGAGCGTTACTCTGCAAACTCGGATCACTAACGGACGGCAGCTTGTCAGCCACCTTTGCCGTGCTGCTCACCAAAGCCTGAATGTCCGCTGTGCTTGCCGTTGGTCCGGTCGTGTTTGATACTTTCTTGTCGATCTCGTTTGCGGCATCAGCGACAGACTTATTGGTCGTCGCCTTGCTCACGAGGTTCTTCCCAGTTTCAAGGATGGGCTGCCACGACATTCCGCAAAGCGCGGCGAAACAAATCGCTCGCATGAGTTTCGACGTATCGGTATTGGCGATCAAGTAAACGCCAACTCCGGCAGCAATGAATCCGCCAAGCACTCCTGTTGGCAGAGTCAGATACCAGTTGCTATCCAAGCCGCCTGAAGTCTGGCTGATTAGCCAGGTTAAGAGACCGCCGACCGCCCCCGCGATTGTGATCGAAATGAATTCTTTCCAGTTCATGGTGGTGTATTCTTGCGTTGAGGACTTGTAGTGATAAGGATTTGAACAATGGAACAGAAAACAACGGTAAGGACAGAAAACCATGGCTTTTCAGGCGTCGTTTCTTCGCCCGCTGCTCACGTCTCGAACGTTAAGTTGTTCTGTAAATAATTGGTAATCAACGGTCAATTTCTCCGACTGCCATTTTTTGTTCGATTGCTACTCAAACCCCTAGAAGAGTAACCCCAAGCTCTACCGAATTCTGTTTTGGAGGCATGACTTTGCAATCAAGTGTGAATTGTGACGAGCAACAACCATCTAAACGTTCGTGTCGGTTGAAATCTTTCAGACTAAAAATCTAATTTATGCTCGCAGTGATCCGGGGCCTCCTTTGAGTACGAGAACCTATTTTATCATACCCTAAATATTAGTCGTAAAATGCATGATTTGTGGTACAATTCGAGCACGAGCAAATATCGTAGATTTGGACATGAACATTTCAATCACTCCTGAGTTGGAGAAATTCGTTGACGACGAAGTCAAAACCAGCCTGTACCAGTCGGCCAGCGAGGTAATCCGGGCTGGATTGCGCCGCCTTAAAGAGGACAAGGAGCGCAAACCGGGCTTTATGGTGTCGCCGATGGCGGACCTTGAGGACAAGCTTCTGGTTGGTATTGGTCAGTTGGATCGCGAAGAAGGCATTCCAGGCGACCAAGTCATCGCGGAATTGAAGGCCCACAATCTTCACTCTTGGCGGTCTGAACTAGGACCCGGGCTCGCTGACTCAATTCAGCGAAATTCCCCGTCGGGCGTACGTCGGAATATCCAAGTCTTCTCCTTGATAAATCGTCGCCGGAATGCCTTCAAATCTTCCCCGATTGGTAGGCGATGAAAAATTGAGGAGGCTTTGGATCGGCTTGTTTTTCTTTTTCACCCCACCCACTCCTCCACCCACTCCTCCGGCTCCGACGGGAGAGGTTGCGCTCGGCTTTCCTGGTCCCGTCCCCGGCCCAGTTGAAAGGCTCCCCAGGTTTGTATAGGCGTCAAAAGCCGGTAGTGGCGATACCCGTCCGCTCGGAAATGCGGGT
>JAYVTS010000051.1:0-7453 GCA_043788645.1 Verrucomicrobiota bacterium | reverse complement strand
TATTCAGCATCGGGAACGTTTTGGGCCCAAGCGGAAGGATGGGGCTCGGCCGATTCGGGGGGTGCCCTTGCCGGGGATAAGCGTCATGCGGGATTTGAGGATCGATACCGTCGGGTAGGACCCTGATCTTAAGATTTCAGGAGTAATTCCAATTCGCCTTGAAGATAAGACTAGTTCGCTTGATCCTTTTGATTTTGGTTTTGTTACTCACTCGGCACAGATCCTTTGGATATGCGCCTTGATCGTGCCTCGCCAGAATCAAAAATTCCCGCGCATCCTCGTCTCATCTTGGCGTACACTGGAACAAACTGTGAAAACGGGCATCCGTTCATTTCCATGGAATGGAAAGCCGCGACCTTCCTAGGTGAACGGGGGGAATGATCAGTGATTCGACGGCCCTGCTCCTACCGCGACAGGATGAATTTATGGAGGTGACCAAATTCTGTCCATTCTGCAACGATCAGATTTCCGTTCTTGTCGATCGATGCCCCGTGGGGCGAGTTACAAATGCCCTCCTGCCACTCTGCCACCGGCAACCCGTAATTGGCACGTTGCTTAGGATTCGCATTATCACCCACCTGTGCTACGATGGTGCCATTTTTATCCAGGACCGTTACCCGCCCCTCCAACTCGGGGATGACCGCGTATTTTCCCCGGATATGAACAGCTGCTGGCTTGCGGAGGTCTTTTTGGATCACTTTGACGAAATTGCCGTCAAGATCCCAATGCTCGACTCGATTGTTATTCCGATTGCAGACGAGGAGGAGGGGCTTCTCGAGGCGCGTATCCAGCGCAATCCCGTGGCAGGTCTTAAACTTCCCTTCTTCCTCACCTGGCCCGCCAAAAGCTTTTATAAATTTTCGATTGCTGTCGAATTTCAGGACGTAGTTAGAGCCGTATCCGTCGGCAACGAAAATAGCACCGTCCGGTCCGACGGTCACCGCGCAGGGGTTGAAACCCTTCGGCTCCTTGTAAAGTCCAGATTCCATGGGGCTTTCAAGTGTCCATTCCGTTTCCCCGGTTAATTTTAGTTTGACGACTTGGTGGTCCGCGGGTCGAGCGGCGTAGAGATATTCGACGCCCTTTTCCTCGCGAATTTCGGCTCCATGAACGCGCATAGGCCCCAGAGCTTTCTTGAACTTGCCGTCAGGCCCGAACTCAATAATACCCCGAACGGTATCGGTCGTAATGTAAATATTGCCGAGCTTGTCGATGACAGCGGCACCGTGGCAGGGGCCGAGTTTTTCTCCGCCCGGAGTTGCTTCAAAAAAACCGGCGGCTGAAGTGTATTTAAGCTCAGCGGCTTGGATCATTCCAGCGGCAATGGCGGTGACGCACAGCAGAGTGGAGGTAAGATAATTCATGACTTTTTGAAAATAGGTGACGCTCAAGCGATTCAATTCGGTTCGTTGAGACATTTATATGCAGATAGGGGTGTTGACGTTTTGGGCACAGAGTTATTCGCTCCTTTGTTTTTTTAAATATCGCTCAAGCGCCCTGTGGAATCCCCGAACCGTTCCAGGCCCGTGACTCCCATCCGATCCGCCAAACTTAAGAAGAGATTGGTCGTCGGTTTGGAGCCCTGTTTGATATAGCGCCCCGGCGAGAGTGCTCCACCACCGGCTCCCGCCAAAATTAGCGGAAGATTGGTGTGGGTATGCCGGTTGGCATCCGCATTGCCGCCGCCGTAAATAATCATGGAATTCTGGAGTAACGATTGACCGTCCACGTCGGGAATGTCGTTCAATTTCTGCACGAACTTTGCAAATTGTTGAACGTACCATTGATCAATCTTAGCCACTTTCCGAATTTTTTCTTCGGTGTTAAAATGGTGCGACAAATCATGGTGACCTTCGGGTACATCAATTTCCGGAAAGGATCGATTGCTGCCATCGTGAGCCAGCAACATCGTTGCAACTCGCGTGGAATCTGTTTGGAAGGCCAACGCCATCATGTCGTACATGAGCTGGATATATTGGCCGTAGTCCGACGGAATTCCTTCGGGGGCATCGACTCCGGGATCCTTGACATCGCCGAAACGTTCAATCTTTTCGATCCGAGTTTCAATTTCCCGGACGCTGGTTAGGTATTGGCCCAGTTTTTCCTTATCGCGTGGGTTCAACCGACGCTCCATACTGCGCGCATCGTCCAGAACAAAATCCAAGACGGAGTGCTGTTCTTGCTGGCGACGTTTCAGGTTAGCGACCCGTTGCCCAGCCATGCCACTCCCAAAAAGACGTTCAAAAATGAGACGCGGATTGGGTTCTGCCGATACCGGAGTGGTGGCCGAACTCCACGCGAGATTATGTTGATAAGCACAGGCATAGCCGGAGTCGCAGGCGCCCGAGTTGCGGATCGAATCGCAGGTGAGTTCGAGGGATGAAAATCGGGTGAGATGGCCCGTCGCTCGCGCCATCACCTGATCAATTGACACCCCTGCGCGGATATCCGTGGCGCTTTTCTTCAGGCGTACGCCTGTAAGGAAAACGCCGTTTCCACGGGCGTGGTCGCCACCGCCGTCAACGCCACCTTCAGCCGCCTTGTGATCCAGGCCGCCGAGGATTTGGATGTGTTTTCGATGGGGTTCCAGCGATTTGAGGGTAGCTCCCAATTCAAAGTCAGAGCCTTCGGCTTCGGGCCACCACGCCGCGGGGATGGCGCCATTTGGAAAGAAAATAAAGGCAGTTCGAAGCGGCGCGCCCGAAGCGGTTACGGCAAGTCGTGCGGCCGCGCTGGGATCGGCTCCCAAGAGACTAAACGGACGCCAGGAGGCAAAGGCGGGCAACGCAATGCAGCTCCCAAGACCGCGCAGGAAATGCCGACGGCTCAGGCTTGCGTGACGTTCCGCGGCGAAATTCTGATTGGGTGAAAAACTCATGGTGTGTTTTGGACGGCGGCGTTGGAAGAATTCAAATCAGCAGGCTGGAATGCTTCGGTGCCCTCAATGCGCCGAGTTTTTTGGAACGGAGCCGACTCGATAATGCCTGCCAGAAGCGTCGAAGCGTGTCCACCTGATTTTACGAGTCGATCCACGATACGATCTACGGTCTCAACATCATAATACTCTAGTCCACGTCCAAGCGCGTAGGTCAGTATTTTTTCGGTCAACGTCCGATAAAATTCGACGGCATGTTTTTCTACCAAGATATGCTTCAGTTCAACGATATTCGTGAAGCTTTCTCCGCTGAGAAGTTTGCCGGTGACATCCAGCGACTGATTCCGTTCGGACTCTCGAAACATTCCCATCGCGTTAAAGTTTTCCAACGCCAACCCCAACGGATCCATTCGATTGTGGCAGGAACTACAGAGGGGTTTGCCTCGATGAAGTTCCAGGGTCTCGCGCAAACTGGGCACATGATCCTTGATCACCTTGCTGGCATCTTCGAGCGGGGGAATGTCGGGCGGGGGCGGTGGGGGCGGTGTCCCAAGAATATTTTCGAGCACAAAGAGTCCCCGTTTTACCGGCGAAGTGCGAGTCGGGTTTGAAGTCACCGCCAGCACCGAACCCTGAGTCAGGACTCCGCCACGAGGACTGTCCGGCGGCAAAGTCACTCGGCGGAGTTCGTCTCCGAATACATTCAGATCGGTGAGTCCGTAATGTTTGGCGAGGCGTTCGTTCAGAAAAGTGTAATTGCTCTCGATAAGTTCCAGTACGTTGTGGTCCTCAGTAAGAACGTAGGCCAATACCTTTTCAGTCTCTTGCCGCATCGCGCGGCGCAAATCACCGTTCAGTTCGGCCCGAAGCGGGGTGCTAAACCTACGACCGAACGCGGCGCGAATTTCGGCGAGTTCTTTTTTCTCGTCCGGAGTGAGCTTTTCTTCGGATTTGCCGTCCGAGCCTCCCAGTTCCTTAAAACGTTTGGACCGATGTTCGGCCTCCGGGTCGGGCGCCGCTTCCCGTGCGAGAACTTGCCGCGCGTCAATCGAAACTGATTCAATATCCCGCGTCTGAAGCCATTGACCAGCGAAATTTCGGATGAAGCCATCGAACCGAGAGTCGGCCATCATCCGCTTTACCTGCTGGGTCAATTGACTCCGCAGTTGATGGGCTTCCGCAAGTCGGGAAAGTTCTTCGTCCGGCATCGACGCCCAGAAAAAGTAAGAAAGTCGGCTGGCCAATGCGTATTCATCAACGAGGGGATGAGAGTTTCCGGGGGAAGTAGGTTCCGTTGTTTCTTCCCGAAACAAAAACCGAGGTGAGGCCAACACGGCCACCATTGCTTGGCCGACGCCGGCTTCAAAAGCTTTACCAGCCTGGCCATAGGTAGACTCTGCCAAGGCGACGAGACGATCCAAAGTTTTCTGATCGCCGGGTCGCCGAAACGCTTTACGAACAAAGGGCGTCAGCAGTTCCCGCGCGTATTCGCGGCGCTCAGTCTGACCAGCGGGGGCTTCCCTTGGGAAAACTCGTTCGTAGTTCTGCGGGCGAACCCAAAATTTTGGTTCGAGTGGACCACGCACGGTCACCGAATCAACCCGCACGGTCAGGGAACGAACTTGCTTTTGGTCCGGCGTCAACGGAGTCAATTCAAAAGCCAAATCATGATCTCCCACCCTCCAGGCACGCTCAAAAGATAGGTGCAATACACGCCCATTCTCACGGGTGAATTCCTGTTCAAAAAGGATTTCACCGTCGACCTTGAAAACGAAGCGGCACTTGTTGTAGTCGAACTGATTCTCCACATGCCGTTCGTTGGCCGCAAAGTCTAGAACGAATTGATACCGTCCGTCTTGCTTAACGTGGAAACGGTTGGAGGCGGACGCAGATTCGTAATAGGACAAGGTCAACGCCGATCCACCTTTGGAAGTTGAAGGAGGCGCAACGGAACTATTGGTTTTCGAATCGACACCAAGGTCGCTTCGACGAAAGTTTTTTCCGCTAATCACCGTCTCCGCCGGAACCTTGGCATCGGCCGGTACCGCTTGGGTCACGATTGTTCTGGCGGCCGCCAAGTATTTCTCCATGAGCAGCGGCGACAACGTCAAGACGTCGCTGATATTATCGAAGCCGTACCCGGAATCGTCTGGAGGAAATTCGGCTTGAGTGTCGAAATCAACCCCGAGCAAATCCTGAATCGTATTGTGGTACTCCACACGATTAAGTCGGCGAACCGTGACCTGCCCGGGATCTGGAATTGAGGTATCGACCTGGAAAACGGAAGCTTTAACCCAGGCTTCCAAGGCTTGCTTTTGGGCGTCGGTGGGACGTGGTTTCTTTTCCGGCGGCATCAAATTCGCTCGAACGTTTTTGAGTGCCTTCCACCAGAGATCACGTTTTTCGGGGTGAGTTGGGTCAGCACTCGAATCATCCAACGTCACACCTCCTTTGTGGGCACCCTCCCCGTGACAATCGTAACAAAACTCTCGCAAAACCGGCTCCACCTCCTGACGGAACGGTCGGTCGCCCCGAGGACCAGCAGCCCGAGAAAGGTTCAAATTCGCCAAAAAAGCCAGGAGTATGATCGTAATGACGGTCTGCCACGGGGCCGACGAAGAGCTCACCAGAAAATCCGGTGTTTGCAGCTTCGACGGCAGAACGGTTGGCATCTTAATGGCCAGAGCTAAGGTGAGAGACTCGACGACTACACCCTTTAAACGTGTTCAAAGCAAGTTTTCTTCATTGTTTCCTTGGTCTCGCTCGGATCGCATGGGCAAACTTGCCGGCTTCGCACCGCCCGCCATGATGGGGGTCACTTTATGCTGAAAGCTGGGATCGTGGGTCTGCCAAATGTGGGCAAATCCACTCTGTTCAACGCCGTCACCCGCACCCGCAAGGCGCAGGCGGCCAATTATCCGTTTTGTACGATCGACCCCAACGTCGGCATCGTCACCGTGCCCGATGAACGCCTCGCGGTCCTCCAAAAAATCGCCAAAACCAGCGTGGTTATCCCGGCTGCGATCGAATTCGTCGATATCGCGGGCCTGGTTAAAGGAGCCGCCTCCGGCGAAGGTCTGGGCAACAAGTTTCTAAGCCACATCCGCGAAGTCGACGCCCTCGTGCAGGTGGTTCGTTGTTTTGAAGACGCCGATATTCATCACGTCACCGGAACCGTGGATCCCGTTCGCGATATCGAGATCATCACGACCGAACTGGTGCTGGCGGACCTCGAAGGTGTTAACAAACGACTGGAGAAGGTCTCCAGGGACGCCAAACGGGGCGACAAGGAAGCACTGGCGGAGCAAGCGGTCCTGAACAAATTCAAACCGCACCTCGACGCCGGTAAGCCCGGCATCACACTTGAACTGACCCCAGAGGATCGAGGGATCGCACGCACCTTTTGGCTGATGACGGACAAACGAACGATCTTCGCCTGCAATGTCAAGGAATCCGACCTCGCCACCGCCGAAACGAATCCCTACGTGCTCAAAGTGCGCGAATACGCCAAAAACCATTTTGGATGCGAAGCCGTGGTGATTAGCGCACAAATCGAGAGTGATCTGGTCGATTTGAGCGAAGACGAGGCGAAAGCATTCCTATCCGAACTCGGCGTCAACGAGTCGGGCGTCGGCCTGCTCATTC
The DNA here is from genome assembly GCA_043788645.1 of Verrucomicrobiota bacterium. Classification (GTDB taxonomy): domain Bacteria; phylum Verrucomicrobiota; class Verrucomicrobiia; order Limisphaerales; family UBA9464; genus CANIZL01. The sequence goes on along the minus strand of JAYVTS010000051.1, from coordinate 933 downwards.
GAGGGACCTACCACCTGCTCGGTCTCCGAACCTATTTCACTGCGGGTGAGAAAGAAGTCCGCGCTTGGACCATTCACATCGGCGATACCGCCCCCAAAGCGGCCGGTGTCATCCATAGCGATTTCGAGCGCGGTTTCATTAAAGCCGAAACCGTGGCCTACAAAGACCTGGTCACTTGCGGGTCGGTCGCGGTCGCACGGGAAAAAGGATTGTACCGCATGGAAGGCAAGGAGTACGTGGTTGCGGACGGCGATGTGTTGTTGTTCAAGTTTAATGTATAACTTTCTCGGTGAAGGAGCCTATGTCCGATTGGTATCGAATCACGAATGAAGCGGAGGTGGCTTCGCCAGCATTGCTCCTGTATCCGGATCGGATTCAAGAGAATCTGCGGCGAATGGTGGCGCAAGCCGGCGGCACCGCACGCCTCCGACCGCACGTCAAAACCCACAAACTACCGCAGGTGCTCGCTTTGGAGCTGGCCCACGGCATCACCAAGTTTAAGGCAGCGACCCTTGCTGAATGCGAAGTGTGCGCCCTCGGCGGCGCCCCCGATGTCTTACTCGCCTACCAACCGGTTGGGCCCAATCAAAATCGCCTGCTCGACTTGATCCGAAAGTATCCGAAAACTCGTTTTTCGGCCTTGGCCGACAACCTGAGGACCGTTCAGGAATTGGGGCAGCTCGCGAAAAAATCTAACCTTGAATTAGAGCTGTATTTAGATCTCAATGTGGGGATGAATCGCACCGGCATCATCCCAGGCGATGATGCCTTCACGGTTTACCAAGCCTTAGAATCGACACCCGGAATTAAAGCAGCGGGTTTACATGCTTATGATGGGCACCTGCATGATGCCAATCATTCGGCCCTCCTCGCCGCGGCGACGGCGGCATTTGTACCGGTTTGGGCGCTCCGAGATCGACTGGGTGCGGCGGG
>JAYVTS010000050.1:0-13637 GCA_043788645.1 Verrucomicrobiota bacterium | reverse complement strand
TCACCAATGCCCGAGGAGGTCCGCGACGCCTCCACGCTCTCCTCTTTGCCAACCAACCCAATCTGTTTGACTTCTGATTCTCAAAGGGCGCGTCCTACGAAAATGAACCTCAATGAACTTCGAGCTTGCAAAAGGGTGGCCCTGTTCGTCGCGAAGAGTCGCCACCACCTTCCGGGTGCGGGCATCGATCACATCGGGCGTGTGGCACCACGCAAAACGGCCGTCGAGACTGAACGTGATCCAGCCGTGCCCACCCATGCTGAGATCGATATGCCCGTTTTCGACGGGAGGCATCTTCGTGGCGTCGAAGATAAAAAGCTGCTTCCCATCCTGATCACTGATCCAAAGTTCACGCTCGTCCGGCGTCAATCCGGCCCCGTGGGTTCGATGGGAAATGGGAGTCGCACCGGCCAGGACACGATGCAACGCCGTGCCTTGGGCGAGGTCTACGACGTCGAAGCCAACGTGTTTCCCCAAGCACACGTACGCATAACGATTTCGGCTGTCGACGGTGAACGGAAACACGCCACTTTCACCGACCGGCCCGATCTTGCGAATCAAGGAGTCGTTGGTGACGGATAGAACCGATAGATTGGTTTCGGTTCCAAGATAGACGTAGTTGCCGTCGAGGCTGGCCAAGCTGTTATGGGCCATGCGGCCAATTGGAATCTCCTTGAGCAGGCCACCGGTGGCCGCGTCGATTACCAGGAGGCCGCTATCAGGAACCTGGAGCCACCAGCCGGTCGGAGCGTATATCTTGGTTCCGTCGAGGGAAACACACGCGCGGTCGAGGCCGTGTTTGAATTGCTGGTCCCAGACCACCTTCTCCGTCTCGAGATTGAACGATCCAATCCGCCGATTGGTGGTTGAGTAATAAACACACCGGTTTTTCGCGCTACCGCAAAACCCACGCAAACCCTCATTGAAATTCGGCACGTCGATTCGGCGGACAAAGCGATGTCCATTGTCGATGTCGAACACCAGGATTCCATTTCCTGAAGCACCGTCCTTCTGCGCGCCATCGGGCGTGGAGGCATACAGATAGCGCCGTTCACCAGCAGCGGTGAGACACAGCGGCGCGATGACCAAAAACAGGAGAAGAGCCAGGGAACGCATGCAGGAGACGTTATCCTTGATTCATAGAGGCATCACTAAAAATGTGGCGCGGAATCAAGCCGACGATGACCCGGCCCGGGTCCATCTCCTCATGCCGACTTGCACCGTTCTTACAGCCATTTTTGGTCTGCTACCCGTCCTGCGCAGTGTACCAAACTGCCCGATCAGTGTCCGCAGTTGTAAAGAGGTAGGTCCTTGTGCTGATTTGTGAGGACCAGCACCGCCAAAGACGGGCCTAACAGCCAACGGATTTGTGCCAATTCCGACAGTTTCGTCCGGTCCAGAATGAGCACCGCGATTAACCAGAAGCGGAAATACCCAGAAATGACGGTGAAGAGCGCCCCCAGGACCGCGGTCAACGTCGCGAATCCAAGGGTATCAGGCCAAAAATCGGGTGTCCCTGACTCTTCCACCGAGAGCCGCTACAGCGCCCGGAAAACGATCAGGAAGCCCAATGCGGTCGACCGTCGAGGCTTCCGGTGACCCGGAGTTCGAGCCGGGGTTGGCTCGGATTCCATTTAACTAAATGGATGAACCGATGCACGGGTGCGAGAAGCTACTTTTCGTCGCCGTAATGCTCTTTCATCCACTCAAGGTCGGCTTTGTCCCTCACAGTGTTCGGTTTGAAGCCCTGGCGGGCCACGAGTTTCGAAGTCGTCCAGTCGCCGCCCGAGAAGGCGCCCACCCATTTCTTGATCTGCGAATGGCCGTCCAGAAAAGCAAAGCCGCACGCGCCGTTGTGCAGGGCGGAGGGATTGTCTGTCCAGGCATCCAGGCCGCCGTTCGCCCAGTTGAAAATTGGGACCATGAAACCGTCGTTGATGGTGTCCGGATGCTCGTCGACGATCACAAAGATATCCGCCGCGCCGCGGTTCGCCGGGTCGGAGACCTTGCGGAAGCCCCGCCATTTGCTGAAGAAATCGGGACTCGGCGTCGTGGAAAGCCCCGAGAGCCCGTTCATCGAAATGCTGCGGACCCGCTCTCTCCACCCTTTCTGACGCTGTGGCGCGCTGACGTAATGGTCGGCCGCGCATTTGTACACGTTCTTGGCGTTGCCAAAATACTGGGCGAGCGGCGCTTGTTTCGGATCGAGCAGGAAGGTGAGGTTGGTATTGTCGGTGCTGGTGTCCCAGGTCAGCCATTGGGAACCGATCCAGCTGGGCGCGCCGCCCGAGGGGGTTTGGTCGCTTCCGCCCAAAACCTTGTCGCTGTTGTCCCCCGCATACAGCAGATAAGCGAGCATCACCTGTCGCGTGTTATTCATACAATGGACGCCCGTGGCCTTCGCCTTCGCTTTCGCGAGCGCGGGCAGCAGCAGGCCGGCCAGGATGGCGATGATGGCGATAACCACCAGGAGCTCAATCAAGGTAAACGCGCGGCGGAGTCCGGCCGACCGCGGTCCCGCGCCGGGTTTGTGCCAAGTAGAACCAAGTTTTTTCATAACGGAATCCTGATGGCTCGTGCCCGAGTTGACTCTTCTGAAGCAGCTCCTGCCATGGGGTAGCTTCCCGCCCGCGGCCGAGGCAACCTGACAAGTAATTGGCTTATTATTGATAGGAATTTGAATTGGTTTCGCGACGGTGCTTATTGGCGTTGACGGTGAGTCCGGTTTTGCGGTGCGCAAGTATTTTGAGCGATTGTTTTGCCTCGGCGATCATTCCCGTCGAATTCGGCACTGCCGCCCCGGGCGGCCTGCGAAGGCGCCGACCGGTCCGAAATTCCCGGGGTGGGTGCCGCCTCGGCACCCACGACCGAAGCAGTGGGCGCGGCCCTTCGATTTTTATTTGAGCGCGCAAAAATATTAAAATTATAATAGGAAGATGTGTTGATTTGCTAATGAGAGAATGTGCTGATTGGATCATCTAATTAGTAAATCAGCAAATTACTGATAGGAATTTGGTTCTGGACGCTCCGCGAAAAAAAGTTTCCCTACCGGGGATTCTCGGATTGAATCTGAGAAGCAGAAAAGCAGGAAGGGCGGGGGACCCGAGGAGATGAGGGGAGGCCCGTTTATTTCCGGTTCCTGCTTTCCTGCCTTCCAGATTCATCGCTGGTGGTCAGGGTCCCGTCGCTTCCTTCGCACCGTCGCGGGATCTTCGGCCCGCCTCGCCCGGGTCAAATCTCCGCAAACCGACGCTCCAGATTCGCGAGCGTTTTCTGAAGCAGTTGCACCTCGACGCTGTTCGCCGCCCTCATACTTCGCCGGCTCCGAGAGAAAAACGGTGAGCGATACATCCGTCCGCAATTTCCGTTCGAGGCCCATCAACGGACCGTCGACGTGGGCGCCGTAGCGCATCCCGGGTTCATAGCGGCCGTACACCGGGGCCGTGACCCGACGGGGCCAGGTATAACGGGTGAAGAGCGGATGCCGCTCCAGCACCGCCACGATCATTTGGTCCAGCGCGGCCAGGCCCTCCGGGTCGCGGCTGCGGGCCGCCTGGAGATTGTTTTTCCGCTCGGCCGCCGAACCGCTGGCCGTGAGGCGGCCGACTTCAAACGGGGCCGATCCGAGAAATTCCCGGGCCAGACGGATTTCGTCCGCCGTGAGGATTTCCGGGAGGACGATCAAGCGGGCGAACGGAAGCGAAGATTACGCGGCGGTGGTTCCGGCCCGTTGGCGACGCGCGGCCAACAACGCGGCCAATCCTACGGCGGCGGCGGCCACGGATGTGCCCGGCTCGGGAATCGGGGTGCCCTGGAACCCGAGCGTATAGGCGATGGATCCACCTTCGAGGCTACCTTGGAGGTGGCCCCGGACCGTCCCATCGCCAGGGACGGCGAACGAAGGATTCGCACCTCCGCTCGCATTGGCAGTCGCGGAGCCCAGTACTCCGTTTGCCGAATCGGTGAAGGTTTCCAAGAAGCTGAACGCAACGCCGGTCAACACCCAGGTGGAGTTTACGGTGAAGTTCGAGCCGGGTAACAGATTGTTAACGGTGAAGTAGTCGTCTTCTTCGAATACGGGAGTTGAGGTGAATCGCCCGTCGACGCCTTGGATCGTCAGAAAATTCAGCGCCGAACCCAGTGGTACGCCCGGGAGGTCGACGGCGACGTCGTCGTAGTTGGCACCCAGGACGGAGCCGGTTTGGGATAGCAGGCCGGCCGACGCGGCGGCCAGTAGGAATTGAGACGCGAAGCGTGTATTCATTTTTTAAACTATTGATAGGAATTTGAATTGGTTTCGCGACGGTGCTTATTTTGCTGACGGTGAGTCCGGTTTTGCGGTGCGCAAGTATTTTGCCTCGGCGATCATTCTCGTCGAATTCGGCGCTGCCGCCCCGGGCGGCCAGCGAAGGCGCCGACCGGTCCGAAATTCCCGGGGTGGGTGGCGCCTCGGCCCCCACGAGCGACGCAGGGAGCGCGGCCCTTCGACGCCAACCGTATCCACCGAAATAGGTTCCAAGAGAACAAGTGCCTTAACCCAACGCACCCCCGATTCTCAACTCGCCTGTCCCATGTTTTACGTGGAAAACCGCTCTCTCAGCGAAGGAAATTAGGAGTGGGTTGGTGCGTCACGATTTCCGCGGACGCCTCTCCGTCAGGATGCGTTTCGGAACGACGAATTCCGGAGTCCCAGCGTACGATCATCGTCGGTATTTTGGCAGGATTTACCGAATGAAATTCGGCGTGTGGTAGAAACCTTGAGTCACGCGGTCCTTTCATTTACTTAGCCCCGTTACTCGGCCGCTTCGTTGAAAAGTTGGGCGGGGCTGAATTTATGAATTCTGAACTCAACGCGGTGGCGGCGACCTTTCACTATGGGGCCTTCGTCCTCGGTTTGCCGGCGTTGGCGGTGTTACTGCTTTATGCGCTCTTTCCCTTTGGTTAACCAGTCGCGGCTTATCTGAACAGGCTCGATGGGCCCGAGGCGCGGCAGCCGGTTTGGTGATCCTTCCGACGATTCTCGCTCTGGTTTCGCTGACGTTTTTTCGTGGTGCCTTTTTTCTATTGGCCGCGTTGACGTTGGGGGCAGGCGTCTATGCCTTGCGCGCCCTTTGGCTGGGGTTTGCGACCTAAAAAGAGAGACAAAGGAGACCTGGGCGTCCCAACTCAACTCGGGGTTTGCCACGGCGAAAGATTCTCGGTAGGTTCTAGAAACGTTCCCGGTAATGCTCCACCTCTCATTCAAACCGAATCGCGCCCTGCTGCTCGCAGTGGGTGCGATGGGGTGGTGGATTCTGGCCCACGCGCCATCCAATGCAGGGGCCGCAACGAATACCTTCACCGCCGATCAACTCCGACATTGGGCTTGGCAGGAGGTTCAGACGCCGACCCTGCCCGGGACGCACGACGTCGGCTGGGTCCGAACCCCGGTCGATTCCTTCGTGCTATCACGGCTGGAGAAGTCCGGCCTCAAACCGTCACGCCCCGCGGACCGGCCGTCCCTCATGCGTCGACTGGCGCTCAGCGTGACGGGACTTCCGCCGTCGCCCGACGAGATGGAAGCGTTCGTCCGGGACGATTCCCCAACGGCCGTGCAAAATGTGGTCGACCGCCTTTTGGGGTCACCCCGCTACGGTGAACGCATGGCACGCCTTTGGCTGGACCTCGCGCGCTATGCCGAAAGCGAGGGTTTCAAAGCTGATGAGACTCGACCGAACGCCTGGCGTTTCCGCGACTATGTCATCGACTCATTCAATGCCGACAAACCCTATGATCGCTTCGTGCAGGAACAAATTGCCGGCGACGAACTCTGGCCTAGCGACACCCATGCTCGAATCGCCACAGCTTTCAACCGTCACTATCCGGATGAGTCGAATGCGCGCAATCTGATGCAGCGCCGGCAGGAGATTCTGAATGACATTACGGACACAATCGGCACCGCCTTCTGCGGTTTAACCATCGGATGTGCTCGCTGCCATGACCATAAGTGGGATCCCCTTCCGCAATCCGACTATTACCGCCTCCAGGCGTACTTCGCCAACACCGCGGCCGACGACCACATCGTGCTCCTGCCACCCGCCGAGTTGGCGCGATATCAAGCGCAATTGTCAGAATGGGAAAGCCTCACTTGGACGATTCGCGCTGAAATGGCGGCCCTTGAAAAACCCCACCGCGAGGCGATGATCGCCGACTACGTCGAGAAATATCCCGAATCAATCCAGGTGGCGCTGAAAAAGTCTCCTGGCGAACGGACGGCGTTTGAGAGCCAGATGGTGGCCAAAGCAAAGCTCTACTTAGATCCCGATTCGCACCAGTATCTCGCCCCCACGTCCGCGTGTGTCGGAAAGATGAGCAACGACGAACAGGCGCGCTGGAAGGAATTAAAAAGATCACTGGAAACATTCTCTGATCGACATCCGGGAAAGCTACCCATTGGGACCGGAATGGCCAATGTCGGGCTCGCGGCACCGGCAACCCATGTTCTCCGCCGCGGCAACTGGGACGCACCGGGCGAGGCCGTTCAACCGGCGTTCTTCTCGGTCTTAAACCGCACCACGGACCGGGCGTGGGTTGAGGTTGCGGGCCTAGGTCCTCTCCGGCGGGCCGCGCTGGCCCGGATCCTCACCCATCCACGGAATCCCTTGACCGCCCGGGTCATGGTCAACCGCGTCTGGCAAATGCATTTCGGACGTGGCTTGGTCGGTACATCAGGCGATTTTGGGTTGCGGGGAGATGCGCCCACCCACCCGGACCTTCTCGATTGGCTAGCGAGCGAATTCGTTCGTTCCCGCTGGAGTATTAAGAACCTGCACCGCCTGATTCTTCTCTCGAACACGTTTCGGCAATCCTCGCTCGCCATCGATGAGTCGCTGGGTGGGCGAAGCCCCGCCGCCAATACCGCGGGTTTATTGGGTACGTCAGATTCGGTCAGCTTTAGCCCCACCCGCAGTGACTCGGATCGCCCGGAAATGATCCGTTTCGTCGGCCCAATCTCCGTGGACCCCGAAAATCATCTACTCTGGCACTACCCTCGCGGCCGGTTAGAAGGTGAACTGATCCGGGATGCGGCACTCGCGGTTTCTGGAAAACTGAATCTCCGCATGGGCGGACCCGGCGTTTTTCCGGAACTTCCTCCGGGGATGGAAAGTCGCGGCGGTTGGCCCTTGACCGCAGATCTGGGAGAACGGAACCGGCGAAGCGTCTATGTTTTTGTCCGACGAAACACCCGATATCCAATGTTTGAATCGTTCGACATGCCCGACACGCACGAGAGTTGTACTCGTCGAAACGTGACCACAAGCCCGGTTCAAGCGCTCACCCTTCTCAACAGTCGGCTGACCCATGAATGGGCCCAAAGTCTCGCGGGCCGCGTTCTTGCAATCGCAGGAAACGACGAAGGAAGCCAGGTCGACGCCGCGTGGCGCTTTGCCTACGGCAGATCCCCGAAACCCGACGAGACGGCGATGGCTCGGGAGTTCCTGGCCCACCACCAGGAAATCATCCGGTCTCGCTTCGACGCCAAGGAGCCGTTGGCCTTGCCGGATCCGCTACCTTCTGGTTTGAGCCCGACGTACGGAGCGACCCTCGTCGACCTCTGTCACGCACTCTTGAATTCAAACGAGTTCGTTTACCGGAATTGAAATATGAAGCCCCCGTCGCATCGCCTCAGTCCCATGCAGTCGCGACGTGAATTCCTGGCCCACGGTGGCGGTGGCTTCGGTGCGCTGGCCCTGGCGTACTTGATGGGTCGGGATTTCGTGGGGGCGCGGGCCCTCGCCGAGACGGTCACCCTTGATCCGTTAAACCCACTTGGGGCACGGTTGTCCCACCTGGCCCCAAGTGCCAAATCGGTCATTTGGCTGTTCATGGAGGGAGGACCCAGTCACCTCGACCTCTTCGATCCAAAACCGGAACTGGACCGCCTAGCGGGGCAGCCGATGCCATTGTCTTTTGGCAAACCGATTACGGCGATGGGAACGGGGGGAAACACTATTCTTCCAACGAAACGGCAGTTCAAGCAGCACGGCGAAAGCGGCCTTTGGGTGAGCGACTGGTATCCAGAGATCGCCCGGCATGCGGACGATCTGTGTGTCATCCGATCCTGCCACGCCGACGGGTTGAACCATGTGGGATCGGTCTGCCAGATGTGCACCGGCGACATCCTGGCCGGCCGTCCGGCCCTGGGTGCCTGGGCCACCTACGGACTTGGTTCAGCGAATGACAATCTGCCGACTTTTGTGGTGCTGACCGATTCGGGGGAGGTCAATGGCGGACCCAAGAATTGGAGCAGTGGCTTTCTTCCCGCTTCGTTCCAAGGAACGCAGTTTCGAAACGACGGAACTCCGATCTTTCACCTCGCTCCTCCTCCCACCACGGGTGTCCGCCAACAACGGAGCAAACTGGATTTCCTGGCCCGCTTAAACACGGGCTTTTCGGCGGACAAACCCGAGGACACCGAACTCGCCGCCCGCCTCAACAGCTACGAATTGGCGTGGCGTATGCAGATGCACGCCCCGGAAGCCGTTGACCTGGCGTCGGAAAGCGAGGCAACTCGAAGACTTTATGGCATCGAGGATCCCGAGTCCCGAAAGTATGGGACCAATTGCCTGCTGGCTCGTCGTCTGGTCGAGCGTGGCGTACGATTTGTGCAATGCTTCTCGGGGAGCGGCAGCGCCTGGGACGCGCATGAGGACTTGGAGAAAAATCATTCCAAAATGTGTCATCAAACGGATCGGCCCATCGCCGGATTGCTGAGCGATTTGAAGGCCCGCGGACTACTCGATTCGACCCTGGTGGTTTGGGGCGGCGAGTTTGGTCGGACGCCGTTTAACGAAAAGGGCAAAGGCCGAGACCACAATCCGTGGGGCTTCACGACCTGGCTGGCCGGCGGCGGAGCAAAGCCGGGAACTGTGGTCGGTGCAACGGACGATATAGGACTGCGGGCAGTGCGAGACCCGGTCCATGTTCACGACCTGCACGCAACGATCCTGCATTTGATGGGACTCGATCACCTCCGGTTGACCTGGCGCCACAACGGTCGCGATGAGCGGGCCACGATCAACGACGGCGAAGTTGTGCAACAAGCAATTGCCTAACCCGGATATTTATTCAATCCATTGGTTGATGGAAAAGATGAGCGGGTCAATCTCCCTCACTGGTTATGCCGGAAAATCCTGAATCTTTAGTCACACTCACTGGGGAGGGTTCCGTGAACCCCGACTTGAGTGCGAGCGCCACCCCGAGCCCCGACTTGAGCCCCAAGCCCAAGCTGCGGTGGGGCCTCTTGCTGCTTTCCCTTTTTGGGCCGGTGCTGCTGACGAGTTTGGTCGCCGCTGGAAGCTCAGGAAAGGGCGATCTGGCAGTGACGGTGGGGCTCATCGCCGGGGGGGTGGGAGGAATCGGAGCGGGCGTGGCGCTGGGGCTGCGATTCGGTCGGGAAGCCGCTCTGAAAGTAATCTTAAGCTGCGTTTTTGCGGTTCCGTGTGGGATCGCTACGATCGTCATGTCGATGTTTGGTTGTTTGGCGGCGGGCTATCACTTCAACGTCCATTGACGTCGGACGACCCAGTGTGGAGGCAGTACTGTGGGATTGAGGGTTCGGCGGACGTCAATCTACATGGCCACTAGCCCATGGACGCGCGTCGGCGAAAGATTCGTTGCCCCTGGATTTCATCGGCCGGCCGGGCATGCCGGAGTGGTGAGCAGTGGCGGACTCTACTTGGGCAGTCCTGTTTTCTGCTCGTTTAGCGCTTCTTTGGTAGGGCGTAATCCTACGCGTGGTATTGTTCGTCGGTCACTTTTTCCATCCAATCCACGACTCTACCTTCGAGCTGTTCCTGGATAGCGATATGAGTCATGGCTGTGGTCGGCGCAGCACCATGCCAGTGTTTCTCACCGGGCGGGAACCAGACCACGTCACCGGTTCGGATTTCTTCAGTTTGGCCGCCCCAACGTTGCGCCCAACCGCAACCGGCTGTGACAATCAGCGTTTGACCCAACGGATGGGTATGCCACGCGGTTCGGGCTCCCGGTTCGAACGTGACGCTCGCGCCCGCGGTGCGGGCCGGTGCGGTTGACTGGAACAAGGGATCAATGCGCACCGTGCCGGTAAACCAATCGACGGATCCTTTGTTCGAAGGTTGTGAGCCATTTCGTTTGATTTCCATCATTGCAAGGCTTTCAGGGATTGTCTGTCTACACCTTCTGGTGCGGGAACCGAAATAGAATTTCGTTTTCGCGCGCGTCCACATTTTCCAGCTGAGCCACTGGAAAGGCGATTGCCCAAGCGACTGAATTCGCGGGGGGTCCCAAACATTTCATAGCGGGTGTGCAAGATGACTCCCGCTGATCGGACTGAACGAGGGCGGAAATTACCTACCGAACTAGCCGAAGCCATGACGCCAAATCCGAAAGGACCCCTCGACGGTTCATTAGGGCGTGGCTTTAAGGGCGGCGAGCAGGGCATGGTCCTGGGAGATTTTTGAATCCGTCAACCACACAACCTCAACGGGCGCACCTGCCTCGACGAGGCTTCGGACAATTTCATAATAGGACCCGGCTGTGTTGGTCCCGGAGGGCGGGCGTTCCCAACCGTAGAGTGCCCAACCGAGCGCGGTCTTGTGCCATTGGTGCTCCCGAATCCGGGCATCCGCACCCCGCCCGAGCAGCAGTCTCACAATTTCTGCATGGCCTCCATACGCGGCCCAATGCAGCGCAGTCTGCCCTTGATGCACGGTGTTCAGGTCCAGACGGGTGGTCGCTAGAAAGCGGGCCACTGCGATCTGGCCGTACTGGGCAGCCCATTTCAATCCGGAGAGAGACGCGGGTGTATCTCGCGGATCGACCAGGGAGCCGTCCGGGGCAAAGTATCGCTGCACAACTTCCAGATGGCCGACACCGCAAGCGGCTTCCAGATCGAGCGCCGCACCGCGCAGCGCGAGGTGGGCGGCCGCGCCGGGCCTTCCATTTGCCAGGCATCCATTGACCACAGTTTGACCGTTACCGGCAGCTTCCGGGTGATCGATTCGTGCTCCGTGGTCCAGAAGCAAATCGATCAATTGGTTCTGAACGCCCGCCTGCGCCGGATGGATGCTGGTCGCGACCAATCCTAAAGTGGTCGAGCCACCATACATTTTGGCGGTGGAATTCACCTCCGCGCCAGCCCGCAGCAAGGCCTGGGCGATTTCTATGGCGTTGGGTGGAGTGCGTTGTCGCCAACCCTCGACGCCATTCGCGCCGATGTAGTGCAGTAAGGTCGAAGAATGTTTCCGCGCGGATCGGGCGAGAATTAGTTCGGGATGCCTGCGGAGGAAATCCTCGATCATCGCCAACTTGCCCGTCACCACGGCGTCGACGGCAGCTTCAAACCTCGACGCCGCGGTGGCTGGGTTGGTGAGAGACCTTTGGTGCTCCACAAACTCGGTCCACGATTCGAAGTGGTGCTCCCGGGCCATGATCGACTGGCTGTCGCCGCTGGAATAGTCCGGAGTCAGCCCGCCGCACCAGGCGGAACGAGGTTTAGTGTGCCGAAGGAGGGGATTGTCCTTGAGGATTTGAGAGAGACGCGATGTATCGCCTGCTTCCACAGCCGACTCGGCGTCAGACCAGAATTTGGGGCTGGGATCGGTCATGGCTCTTCACAAAGTCTCGTCACAAGCCCGATTCTTGCTAAAACGGTTGATCACCGCGTCCAACGCCGGATGGCCTGTGAGGTGCTGCGAGGCATCCAACGGGACTCCCGCCTCGAGTAGCAGACGGACGACCTCGGGAAAGTTCGCCTCTGGATGTCGTTTCGCAACCAAGCAGCTGTGCAAAGCGTATCCCAAAGCTGTGCTTTGGTGGGCTGGATCACGTCGATCGACCGGATGTCCGCGCGCCAGCAGTAAGGATACCAATGCCGGATCGCCGCACCATGCGGCGTTGTGCAACGGTAGGTATCCGTGGTTGGTCTCCGGAACGTCCACGGGAAATCCCAAGTCGAGCATGAGCCGGACCGCATCGATATTCCGGTTCGTTTCCCAGCAGAATTTGGCCAGCAGCTGTCGGTCTTCCGGATCAAGGTTCATCACCAGGCCGGGATTCTGGCTGGCGATCATTTCTGCCTGGCTACGGTCGGCTAGCGCGCACGCCACCAGTAGTTGGTGACGAGGAGGTGTGTGAGCGATCAGAAATGAAAAGATTTCCTCGTGGCCCCGATGCCGGGCGATCTCATGCGGAGACTGATTGAATCCCAAGGTCCACTGGTAGATGGAGCCGCCGCGACGGTTACAACCGATCCCGGGGACGGGACCGTTGTTGTTGCCGATGCGCCATGTCGTGCAGGCAGGATTTTCCTCCACTAACTTCCTGGTTAGTGTTAAATCACCCAAACCTGCCGCCATGAAAATGTCGGGTGTCGCCCCACTGGAGATTAGAAAACGCGTGACCGCGGGCGCTTCACGGATGCGCCACTGCGCTGGTGTGGAGTCATGGTCATCATCGCGGGCATTTATTTCCGCTCCGTTTTCCACGAGATACCGGGCCACGTCGACGGTCCGAGCAAAATGCAACGGACGGCAGCCGTCACCACCCTGGGCGTGAACGAGCGTTGAATCGCCTTCCACGATGCGTCGCAGTTCAACCAACAAACCCAGTCCCGCGGCAGAGTGCGGCGTCAAGGTTACGCCGCGACGAACGAGATGCTGCGAAATTGTGAGCGTAATTGTGTCGAGGCCAAATCCCGGAGCGAGGAAATCGCTGATGCGTTGGGTTGTTAGGCCATGTTTCAGGAGGACATCTACCATCTCCTCGCTTTGCAGTCTGGAAAGACAGTGACAGCCAGCTCCAGCATCCAGAAGCATCAACGCCGCCTTGGATTCACCGGTGTCGCAGAGGAGTCGTTCGACACCTTGAACGTCATCGTCGGCGATACTTTTCAGCAATGATTCAGTCTGGATGGCTGTCATCGCGACCACTATGACAGCCATCCTGGGGAGGTCACAAGCACACAAGCACCGCCGGCCCATTCCCTGAATTGACTGCTGACAGGATTGACGGGGGTCCTGAGCACCTACGGTTGATGCAAACGATAGAAATTGTCGAAACTAAGACGCGCCTTTCTTCCCCGATTAGCTATTGATTATAGAACGACCACACTCTTTGCAGCGCTCGAAGTCGCCGCAGGTAAAGTCGTCGAACAATGTTATGCCCGGCATTGCCATAAGGAGTTTGTGAAGTTTTTTCAACACCTGGACGAAGAATTTGCCGGCGGGCTGGAACTCCATGTGATCATGGACAACGATGGAACTCACAAACATCCCAAGGTGAAAAGTTGGCTCAAGCGGCACCCCCGATTCATTCCTCATTTCATCACAACCAGTTCGAGTTGGTTGAATCTGGTGGAACGTTGGTTTGGCGAACTTACCGGTAAATGAATTCGTCGCGGTGTCTTTGTCAGCGTGGACGATTTGAAGAAGGCGATTGAGGAATTTCTCTCGGCCTGGAACACCGATCCGAAACCGTTTGTATGGACGGCCACAGTGGATTCAATCGTTGAAAAGCTCGCGCGCTGTCGCCAGACCCTTGAGGCAATCAAGCCCGGCTGCACCCGACCCAGAATGCGAAAAACAGGGGAAAAATAACTCCAGTCGTTTGTGAGA
>JAYVTS010000049.1:0-11671 GCA_043788645.1 Verrucomicrobiota bacterium | reverse complement strand
ACGCAGCCAACCGATGCAAAATCTCGACGAGTTTATCCTTACCAAGGTCATCCAAGAGCAGCTGTGCTCCGACCACCCGCGAGATGCAGTGATAAACCGACGTCGCCCCACTCAACTTGATCCGTGTCATAAGCTAGACATCCACGCTGCCACACCACCCCACCCCCGTCAACACAATTATGCAGTCAAAATAATAAAAATAAACATTTATCAGATAATGATATTTTACTGTACGCTATATTGATCATGGATTAATTTATTAAAAACTGTAGATATAATGGATATTTATAAACCGAACCAAGCAAAACTCAGCGTTTCAAACGATTTTTTTGGTTATGGTTATATTATTTCACTTTTCTGCGCTTTAGTAAATTATATTAAACATGAATTTAATCATCCATTTTTAAAAAAATAATTATCATGACACAATACATTTTGACAAAATGATGCCGTTTCAATTTGCTGGAACGCAAAAAACTGGAGAACGTATCGAAGCTAAAATTCTCTTATTTTCGCACTTTGCGTTCTTTGCGTTCTTTGCGTTCTATCGCAGCTGTTCCGTTATAACGCGCCCACTCCTGCGTTGTGTCACATAGCAATATCCCGCTGCGACGGGAACCGCCTCGTATCGACTCTCATCTCAGCCCACCGCAAGTTCAGCACAAGAGCCCGAAGTCCTTCTTCCGGCCTGGCTAGGCTTGCGAGCAACGGTCGCGGAGCAAGATCAGCGCAGGAGTCCGACGGCTTTGAGGGTCTGCGTTAACGTCGCCCGGCTTTTTTCGGAAAGCGGAACGAGCGGCAGACGCACTTCATCCGTGCCGACACCCATCAGAGCCAACGCGGCCTTCACCGGAACCGGATTGGATTCGATAAACAAATCCTTAAACAACGGATACAACCGGTGATGGATCTTGAGGGCTTTAGAGGAATTGCCCTCCGCAAAAGCGCGAACCATCGCACTAACCTGAGCCGGAGCCACGTTGGAAGCGACACTGATCACTCCCTGCGCGCCCACACTCATGAAGGGCAAGGTCAGCGAATCGTCTCCAGATAAAATCACGAATTTGGGGCCACAAGCACCGCGGAGCTGACTCACGCGATCCGCGTTTCCACCCGCTTCCTTGATGCCCACAATATTCCGGCAGTCGGCCATCAAACGAGCACAGGTATCAACGGCGATTTCAACCCCGCACCGCACCGGAATACTGTACAACAGGATGGGCAGCCGGGTGGCCTGGGCGACGGCTTTGAAATGCTGGTACAAACCTTCCTGAGTGGGCCGATTGTAATACGGCGCTACCTGGAGTGAACCGTGGGCGCCGACTTTCTCCGCCAATTGAGTCAGCTTGATGGCTTCGGCGGTTGAATTCGCGCCCGTACCCGCAACCACTTTCAACCCGCTGCCCTTCGCGGCAAGTACCGAAACCTCGATAATTCGGATGTGTTCGTCGATATCGACGGTGGGGGACTCCCCCGTGGTGCCGACGGAAACAATGCCATCGACGCCGCCTTTGATTTGGCGGCGGATCAATTGCTGCAGAGCTACTTCATCAATCGCTCCTTCACGGAACGAGGTCACAATCGCGGTATACGTACCAGTAAACATTCGCCAGCAGCTTCGGAAGCCAGCACGGGTTTGGAAAGGGTGAACCAATTTGATCTTTTTCACCGCGAACGGCGGCTTGCACTATCTTTTCCGGTCTTCGTCATGTTCCTTAGCGGCTGCAAGCGATGAAACTGAAGTTTACCATCATCCCGGGCGCCGTCGTCGCGCCGCAGGGTTTTCTCACCAGCGGCGTTTTCTGTGACATCAAACGTCTCGGCACCGGCAAAGGATCCAATAAAGGAAAAAAACGCGACTTGGCGTTGATCGTTAGCGAAGTGCCGGCAGCGGTAGCGGGGATGTTCACAACGAATCAGATTTGTGCCGCCCCAGTCAAAGTCTGCGCCAGCCGTGTGGGCAAGGGCCAAGCTCAGGCGATCGTGGTGAATTCTGGCAACGCCAACGCTTGTACGGGTAAACTCGGCCTCAAAAATGCCCTGGCGATGACCGTGGCTGCGGAATCAACGCTGGACCTATCGACCGGTCGGGTCTTGGTCGCTTCCACCGGCCGGATCGGTGTGCAAATGCCGATGCCAACCGTGCTCACCGGAATTGCCGCTGCGGCCGAAGTGCTCGGGGCCACGCCCGAACACGCCGCACACGCGGCCGAAGCGATCATGACGAGTGACACAAAACCCAAACAGATTGCAATTTCGTTTAAGCTCGGTGATCGAATCGTTCGGATTGGTGGGATGTGTAAAGGTGCGGGCATGATTCAGCCTGGAATGAGTGCCACCGGTGCTCGCCCACCAGCGGCCCCAGTCGGTAACACTCCCGGCATACCTACCGGATTGCACGCTACCATGCTCTGCTTTGTAACCACGGATGCCGCCATCGATGCAACGGTCCTGCAAGCGGCTTTGCAGAATGCGGTCGCGGATAGTTTTAATCGCATTACCGTCGATGGCGATATGAGCACCAATGATACGGTGCTCATCCTCGCCAACGGGGTCGCCGGTAATCCTAAAATTGACTCGACCCGTCACCGGGATTTCGGCGTGTTCGAGAACGGCCTTCGACAAGTGTGCCTGCAACTCGCGCAAATGATTGTCCGGGATGGAGAAGGTGTTACACGGTTTGTGACAGTGCGGGTCACGGGCGCCCGCACCTTTGCTGACGCCGACGCGGCCGCTCGTGCGGTGGCCAATAGCGCACTGGTAAAAACCAGTTGGCACGGCGGCGATCCCAATTGGGGCCGTCTCATGGATGCCCTTGGATACAGTCCAGCGACGATTCAAGAAGACCGGGTCGACATCGGGTATAGTGCTCCTGAAAGTCGGAAAATATTATGGAGTCTCCGACGCGGTCAGCCTACGAAGGCCACGTTTAAGGCACTCTGCACCGCGGTAGCTCCCAAGGAATTCGACCTTCATTTGCGCTTGAATCTGGGCAAATTCGACGCCCTGATGTATGCCGCCGATCTGACGGAGGAATATGTTGAATTCAACAAGGGGGATATCACAGATCCCACCACGCTCGGCGGGTGATTTGAGGCGGGTATTCGGGTCCCGAATGGAGGGTCCGCCCTCAGATTTCAATTCGATATTTCCAGACATCGTTCAGATCCATGCAAGATATTATCTCCAAGGCGGCCACATTGATTGAAGCGTTGCCGTACATGCAGAAATTTAGCGGCGCCACGTTCGTGGTAAAATATGGCGGTTCCTTTATGGATTCGCCTGATCCAGCGGTCCGCCAGGGCGTCGCGCGCGACGTCGTCTTTCTGGAAGCCGTGGAAATAAATCCGGTGATTGTTCACGGAGGTGGTAAGGTCATCACGCGGGCCATGGAACAGGCCGGTCTGACCGCCCAGTTTATTCAAGGCCAACGCGTCACCGACGAGGCAACGGTGGCCGTCGTGGAACGGGTACTCAGCCGTGAAATCAATCCTGAAATCGTTGAGACGATTCAGAAATTGGGTGGCTGGGCGGAAGGGTTTGCGGGTTCAGATATTTTTACCTGCCGCAAACTTTGGCTGGATGATAAGGAACGACCTGGGCAAAAGTTGGACATTGGATTTGTCGGCGAAGTCTTTGCTGTCAATACGGCCCCGTTGCTGGCGGCGATGGCCCGAGGGTGTACGCCGGTGATCAGTCCGACCGCCCGGGATACCGACGGCAGGATCTATAATTGTAACGCCGACGTGGCCGCGGCGATGGCTGCGATCTCGTTGAAGGCGCGGCGATTGGTGTTTATGAGCGATGTTCCGGGACTGCTCCGAGATCCACACGATTCCACAACGCTCATCACTCATCTAGCGACCGGCGAAGTACCGGCCCTTAAGCAGGCTGGTATTGTCGATAAAGGCATGATTCCAAAAGTTGATAGTGCGGTGATGGCGGTGATGGCGGGCGTGGAGAAAGTCCAGTTTGTAGACGGACGAATACCCCATTCCATGTTACTAGAAATCTTCACGGACGCAGGCGTGGGCACAGAACTTGTCGCGTGAAGACGGTCTCCCCGCCCGGATCCAGTGAGAGCCCGCCGTTGAAACAGGTAGTGGTCCACACCGATGGGGGATGCCAGGGCAACCCCGGCCCCGGTGCCTGGGCGTGTGTCCTCCAATTTGGCCGTCAAAAGTTGGAACTTGCCGCGGGGGTCCCAGCGACCACGAATAATCGGATGGAATTGTCGGCCGCCATTCACGCGTTGAAGGCGCTCAATCAGACCTGTGCGGTGGAGTTGCACACCGACTCGGAATATGTGCGCCAAGGGATCACGGCGTGGGTCAAAGGCTGGAAACACAATGGCTGGCGTACGAAAGATAAGTCGCCTGTGAAAAATCAGGACCTTTGGCAGCAATTGGACGAATTAGCCGGGGTACACCGAATCGATTGGCGTTGGGTCAAGGGGCATGCGGGCGACGCCAAAAATGAGCGATGTGACCAGTTGGCCGGGCAGAAAATGGACGAGATTCGAAAAAAATATTCCCGCGCAGAATTAGAGAAAGCGCTCGAAGCATTCCGCGAATCCAATCGGGAGGCTGAAACTCCTTCCCGTTTGCCTCGCCTAGAATAAGGAAGAGCGAATAAGTCCTATTTTGAAACCGAATGGGAACTCGCTCCGGGTTCCGGAAATCGAAGCCACAAAACAACGCCCAGTACGAGAGCCGCCAACGCGGCAAAAACTCCGCCCGCACTCACACCGAGCTTAACACAGGCCGCCACCATCCCGCCCGCGAGGAGCATCCCAATGTTTTCGCAGAAGTTTTGAACGGCAATCGTTTTGCCCAGTTTCTCCGGGTCCGACTCGGCTTGCAACGCGGCGTTTAGCGGAATTAAAAACAAACCGGCCGCAAACCCGGTCGCCATCAGTAGGGCGATGACCCCGGGATATAGGGTCATTCCCTGAACCAGGATCACCCACTCGCGCCAGGCGATGATCGGTTCCACGGACCCTAAGAGGGCCAAGGTCACGACGAGGGCAAAGCCGTAAAGCCGCGTCCGGTGCAAGTCACCGACCCGGTGCCAAACCCCAGCCAAAACGCTCCCCACCATAATGCCGATACTAAGCCACAGGCCGAGCAGCGATACTTGAAGGTTGTTGGGCAAGTGCAAAATCTGGAGGCCCCACGCTTGGAAATTGTTCTTCAATCCAGAGCCACAGATCCAAAACAAGGCGGTTCCAATCAGCACCTTCCCGAGCCGCGGAGCGGTCACGAGTTCCCGGAGGTGCCTAAAAAACTCACCCAAGGTTTTTCCCAACCGCACCCCGGTGTCGGACGGTGTGGGCGCCATGATCGTATTGAGCCCCAGTGCCAGTCCATAGAGCGCCAACAAAGCGGCGTAACAGATTTTAAGAGTAAACCGATCCACCAAAGAAGCTCCGCCGACGCCGCCGGAAATGATCGCGACCAAGGTGAGCAGCTCGACCGTTCCGTTGGCTTTTACGAGCCGTTCAACGGGAAGGATTTCAGGTAGGATGCCATATTTCGCCGGACCGTAAAGACACGAGCCAACGCCGACGATCAGATAACCAAGGGTTTGCCACTCGAATCCAAATGGAATACTGAGGGCACAAACCGCCGTGCCGATCAATTTAAGCAGGTTACCAAGCTGGAGCGCGGCTGTTTTTGGAAAGCGATCATTAAAATACCCGGCGAGAGGTGCCAGCAGGACGTAAGGAACAAACAGCAACGAGGTATAAAACACGCTGCGGGAACGAAAGTCCAAATCCGTGATCAATCCCTTGGTCGAAAAATTCAGTAACTGGCCCAGAATAACCGCTAAAATTGCGTTATCGCCAAAGGCACCGAGAAACTGACTCACCAACAGAAGCGGATAATTTCGTCGTAGATTCATACAAGCTTTTAACCAACTCCCACAGGTGTCGCACAGGTGGGTGGGTTCCTCGAATCGTTTTTTCTGTAGTCATCATTGAATCCACCCGATGCCGCCCCGGACTCTCCTCCAAAATCTCTTCAGCGGCCCGCCTACCACCCATTGCGGAAGGTGCCTTGTCGTGGTTTACTCGGACCATGAAACCGGGTCGTCGACCACTCCGCTTGCTGCTCGCGGTCATGCTCTTGGCCGGGCTCCTCGCCGGTTGTGCCAGCGTGGATCGAGTTAACTGGAAAGCGCGGGTGGGCACTTATTCTTACGACGACGCTGTCAAAGAGTTCGGTCCGCCTGACAAAAAAGAAACTCTCTCCGACGGAACCATTGTCTCCGAATGGATCCTGGAGCGGGCGCAGCTGGGCCCAGGGCCTGGCTTTGGTTGGGGCGGCGGCTACGGGTGGGGTCGGTACGGGCGACCGTATCGCGGCAGTCTCTGGGTCGAATCCCAGGGGTTCCCCGAGCAACTCCTGCGGCTTCAATTTGGTGCCGACGGCAAGCTCCGAGAAGAAAAACGCTACTCGCGATAATTTTCATTCGCTCGCCCCCGTTCTGATCGCGCTCCTCTCCGATGAGTACTTTTTCACGTCAGGTCGAAACCCAACCGAACCTGGGTCCGGTGGCGCAACTCAACCGAATCCTTCCGTGGCTTATTGGGATCGCCGTCTTGGCGCTGGTCCTTTCCCGTTACCTCCCCCAAATCAGCAAAAACGAGGACCTGCGCAAACAAGTCCAGGTCAAAACAGAGGAGGTTCAGAAACTAGACACGGAAGTTAAGCGATTGCGGGCGGAGAACTTGGCGCTCCAACACGACCCACGAATGATCGAACGAATCGCTCGTGAACAATTGAGCTACGCCCGTCCCGACGAACATGTGGTCACTTTTCGAGACACGCCTCCGCCATCGCCATCTCGCCCTGCCCTTCTCCCTCAGGATACGGCTCCCAACCAGCCGCAGGTCCTCAATTCTACGGCCTCATCCGGCCCGAAACCGAAGTAATTGGCCGAGGCGTCGAATTCGGATTGAGGAATCAGCGCCCCACCGGCAGCACAATCGTAAACGTCGTCCCGCGTCCTAGCGCGGATTTAACTCGCACCACACCCTGATGGGCATCCACGACCCGCGAGACAATGGCCATCCCAATCCCGGTGCCCTTGGGCTTGGTGGTGCTTAAAAGAGAGGTAAACACCCGTTCCGCTTGTTCTTGCGACATGCCAATTCCCGAATCCCGAAATCGCACAACCACATGGGTGGGTAGCGTCGTTGTTTTGGGCTCACGACTCGACCGGGAAGTCGGAGTCAGCCGCCTTTGAAACGGCAGTGAGCGAGAACGAATGGTCAATTGGCCTCCATCCGGCATGGCCTCGATTGCGTTCAAGGCGAGGTTAAGAAATGCCTGTTCCAATTGGGTGGCATCCGCGGAGATTTCTGGAAGATCCGGCGCGAATCGCTTGACGAGCATTACCCCGCTCCCGCGCAATTTGGCCCGCAAAAGCAGCCCCATATCATCGATCAATTGGTTGAGATTGACCACGACGAGCTTGGGTTCAGCGGTGCGCGCAAAATCGAGCACCCGATCCACAATCCGATTGAGGTGATCCATTTTTTCGCCCATTAACCGAAAATCGGTGCTTCGGGGATCCGCGGGGCCGAATTCCGGGTCCAAGGTGTGGTGAAGCATTTTCATGACCGTGAGGGGGTTGCGAATCTCGTGGGCAATCTCGGCAGCCAATAACCCGAGGGCACTCAACCGCTCGCTCTGACGCAACGCTTCCTCAATTAAGACCAAACGTTCATACAAACGAGCCCGTTCCAGAGCCAAAGCCGAAAGCTCCGCGTAAGCGGCCAAAGTTCGTACTTCTTCATCGGAAAATGTATGAGGTTCATCCGTATAAACATTCAACGTTCCGGTCGCACGCCCCTGAAAAAGCAGGGGCACGGCGAGCAAGGAAACCAGCCCTTCTCGCCGAGCGACGGCCACGTTTTGATAGCGGCCGCTGACCTGCACATTCTCGACTTGCAACGGTTTGCATCGCCGAACGACGATGCCCAGCAAACTCTCACCGACATTCAACCGCGGTTTGCTCACATACGGATCCCCTGCTCCGTGGTGCGCCCGTAGGTCCAGCCATTCTCCCTTGGGATCCAGGAGCATGAGCGAACACATCCGCCCGCGCATGAGCGTCCGGGCCTCGCGCACTACCGCCGTCAGAGCGTCGTCGAGGCTCGTTGCAGAATTGATCGTCTGACCGACCTTCACCAACGATTCCAATAAAACCGCCCTTTGCCGTGCTGATTCGTACGCCCAGGTATTGGCAATCGCCGGGGCCGCCAACGCCGCGAGTTCCGTCAAGAGTTCCTCGTCCGCCGCCGAGAAGGCATCGACCCGATCCGCATCCACATTGATGACTCCGCGGACCTCATCTCCGATTCGCAAGGGCACGGCCAGCTCGGAACAAACCCCCGCGCGGAGTTCAAAATAACGTCGATCTTTGGTGACATCTCCGACGCGCACCGCCCGACCGGTCCGAGCGACCCAGCCCGTGATCCCTTCCCCAATCCGCAAGCGCAGTTCGGGCGCGTGGCCCGAGAGTCCACGGGCGGCTTCAATTTCGACAAAACCGGTCGTGGGATTGATCAAGCAGACCGTGCCCGACTGGGCGCCCAAGAGGCGAATCGCCTCGCCCAAGAGCAAGCGCAGTCCTTCGCGAGCTTCGAGCGTCGAGTGCAAGCTCACGCTCACCCGTGCGAGCACTTCGAGACGCGCCACCTGCGCCTGCAATTCAGAAATCAACTCCGCAGATTCCATAAGCGATCCGATCCTGTTAGCGCACCCGAGAGATCAGCACGCAGCCGGTCAGGCCAAAAACGACATTCGGCAACCAAGCCGCCAACCCGGCTGAGAGCTGCCCACTTTGGCCCAGCACAAAACCCACCTGCTGTAGCACGAAAAAGCAAAACGCTAGCGCCAAACTCCCCGCGACGCCGTAGAATACATTCCGCCGACCCGTGGGTATTCCGAATGGAATCGCGATCAGTACCACCACCACACACGTCCATGGAGCCGCCAATCGGGCATGGAACTGCGTGTCTAACCAAGCCCTCAGTGGGGCCGGAATGTTGGGGTGAAGCCGTCGATAGTTCTGAATTTCTGCCACCGTGAGCTTCGCCCCGCGCAACGCCTTTTTTGGGTCGAACTGCCCGACCCGAATTTCCGAACGTAGCATCTCAAAGGATTGATCTAATTCGGACATCACCAACTCCGGCAAGACCCCCATGAGGGGATCGTCGTCCACCCGCCCGCGATAGATGACATCGGTCACCTGCCGAAAGATCCAACGGCCCGCCTCCCACTGCCCGGCATCAGCGAAGGTGACCCGCTGACACTCCGCCGACACCGGCTTGGTCACCCAAACGCCGTGCAATTCCTGCAACACCGGATCATACGCTTTGATGTGCCAAACAACGCCATTCGAGCTGGTCGGCACCACCAAGTTGGTACGCCAATAGATGTTCGTGTGCAGCATCAAATTCGTTCGAATCCCGGCATTCGTAACGACGATGGCCACGGCGTAATCGACCGCCAACGCTTCACCCGGCCAACCCAAGACCTCCTCCGGGCGAGCAGACAGAAGCGGAAAATCGTCCGCCGAAGCCGAGCGTTTGAGTGGCGCCGCATCGTTCGCAGTCCGGCCCAGGGTTTCCAACCTATTAGAAATCGTTCGCCAGCCGGTTTTGTTCCACCGCAATCGTTCCGCGCTAAAAACCCAACGCGCATCCGAAGGCAGGGGTTGCCACACCCTTGGATTTCGGAGTTGGCCGGTCTCAACGTTGATCGCCCCAATATTCCAGGTTACTTGGGGTCCCTGATAGTTGAGTCCTTTTTTCCACACGCGCTCGGCTAGTTTCGCCGGTGAATCGTACCGGTGCAGAATCCTTTCCTGTCGCTCCTTGCCATCGGGCCACCAACGCTCATTCAGCGCATAAAGCGTCACCGACCCCACCAGGCCCACCATCAAATAAGGCAAAATGATGCGACCCAAAGAAATCCCGGCCGCACGCATCGCCGTCAGCTCATGATGTCGGGTGAGCTGAGTCAAAGTATAGAGCAGGGCTAGAAGCAGACCGACCGGCAGCACCGTATTTAGCTGCTCTGGCACACCCGCCATCGTATAGGCGAAGACATCACGAAAGCGAAGATGTTGACGCTGAAAATCTGGAAGATCGCCGAGGAGATTGAAAGCGGTCCAAAAAATGAAGAAACCGCTGAGGCAAACTCCCAGCGGCACCAACAATTCTCGCAGCAAATAGCGGTCCAACAAACGCACGACGGTTCACGCTAGTAGACGCCGCTGCCCCTCGCCACCCCGCATCCCTCGTCAATCTCTCGTCCACACTGCTTTCCCGCCCACAATCGTCATCGTCGCCCGACCGCGTAGGGACCAGCCGTGGAAGGGATTATTCCGAGATTTCGACGCTGTTTCCTCCCGTAAACTGACCCATTCTGCGCTCGGATCCAGTACGGTTACATCCGCCACAGCGCCCACGGCTAAGGTTCCACGGCCACCGGGTAATTTTAGAAATCGCGCGGGATTGCACGTCAGTTTGGCGAGCAATGGCAGCAACTCCAGGCGGCCTGTGTGATACAATTGCGTCAGCGCCAACGAAAGTTCGACCTCCAAGCCCAAGATACCAAAAGGCGCGTAGTCGAATTCGCGTTCTTTTTCCGTTTCCGTATGCGGCGCGTGGTCGCTGGCAATGATATCCAAAGTGCCATCGACCAAACCCGCCAGAATCGCCTCACGGTCCACCGCGGTCCGAAGCGGCGGGTTCATTTTAAAGTGGGTCGCATACGAAGGCCAACTCGGCAGTGGTTTGGCACCGAAGAGTCGGCCGGCAAGTTCTGCTCCGTCGGTTTTCCAAAACTCTTCGCTACCGGCCAAGGTCGCGTCGGTCAGCGTAAAATGGTGGGGACAAGCTTCGCCCGAAATAGGGACGCCTCGTTGACGCGCTTCTCGCAACAATCGAACACTCCCCGCAGCACTGAGATGCTGGCAATGAATGGGGGTTCCCGTTTGTTCCGCCAACAGAATATTCCGGGCCACCATCATCTCTTCACCCGCACTGGGCCAACCCGCAAGCCCCAGCATCGTCGAGTACCAACCCTCATGCATCACTCCCTGTTGAACGAGGGAATAGTCTTGGCAATGATCCATCACCGGTAATCCAAACATTCGTGCGTACTCACATGCTCGCCGCATCAGGTCATTGTTCTGGACGCAATGCCCATCATCGGTCAGGGCCACGACTCCGGCTTTGGCCAGGGCTCCAATCGGTGCCAACTCCTCGCCCTCCAGCCCCTTGGTCAGCGCCCCGGAGGTAAAAATATTGATGACGGCGGCTTTGGCTCGTTCCTGCACCAGTGCCACGGTTGAGGGAATGTCGATGCTCGGGCTGGTGTTCGGCATACAAACCACGCTCGTAAAACCGCCGCGAGCCGCACACTGGGCTCCGGTGAGCAGGTCTTCTTTGTGCGTTTGGCCTGGCTCGCGGAAATGCACATGCAAATCGATCAACCCCGGACAAACGACCTGCCCCGTGACGTTCAGTCGCCGGACCTCCGCCGGAACCAAATGATCCGTGACGGCACCGACCCATGCCACCAGGCCCTGTTGCAGGAAGACATCCGCGATCTGGTCGAAGCCAGCTGCGGGGTCAATGACTCGACCACCG
>JAYVTS010000048.1:0-5556 GCA_043788645.1 Verrucomicrobiota bacterium | reverse complement strand
GAAAACCGGCACCCGAAATCTTCTCCTGGTAACGGATCGACCGGATTGACGGTGGCACCCCTATTCTCATTGCCCAAAAAAACTTAAATCACTAAGCTCAGAATCATGAAATCACCAAGCGGACTATTCCAAGGCACCTTGCTGGTGTCAATCGTCGTCGTAATTCTCTGCGGTTGCGGCCCAAAAGATGAAAACGCCCCAAAGAAGATCGATGTGTCAGCGCAGGTCGCCCATCTGAAAGGCGATGCCGACGCCAAGAACGCCGCCCTGACAGAACTCGCGGCGGCCGGACCTAATGCCGCAAGCGCGGTCACAGACATCATGCCGCTTTTGAAAGATGAAGATCATGTGGTCCGACGCCTCGCTGCCTATGCCCTGGGTCAGATCGGTCCCGCGGCCAAGGCGGCTGTGCCCGCCCTCAAGGAGCTGATCAATGACCCTGACCAAAGCACGATGACCACGGTTATCAATGCACTCAACGCCATCGCGCCCGGCTCCGTAGAAGGAATTAAAATAATCAACACCACCCACTAGCCCGTCCACAACCTCGATGGAGGCCGACGACGAAGCTGTAACCGTAAAAGTTAAACGTTCACCCTTTCAGTATCAGAGGGGTGTATTCGGGGACTTCACCCTGCAAAAACCGCGCCAGTAAACGGGCTTGGATCACCGGGATTTGACCGATTTGGAAGGCTCGATCAAAAAAGGGATGATGAAGGGTCTCCTCCTTCCGCCGTTGGTACGCAGTGACCACCACCTCACCTCCTGCGTCCGAAAGTTCCACCGCACCCTCC
The DNA here is from genome assembly GCA_043788645.1 of Verrucomicrobiota bacterium. GTDB lineage: Bacteria > Verrucomicrobiota > Verrucomicrobiia > Limisphaerales > UBA9464 > CANIZL01. Next base: position 4,762 of record JAYVTS010000048.1, on the reverse strand, counting down.
GTACCCGAACAAAAATGCTCGGCGCCCAATTGCTTTCGTCGGATGAGTTCGATCACCAAACTATCCGCCAGCCACGGGCGGAACTCTTCCATCAAGTCGAGCGCCAAGGACGGACGGTTAGGCCGTTCCGTATGCAAAAATCCAACCGCTGGATCTAAACCCATCGCCGAGACCGCCGCCGTACAGTCGTGCAACACCATTCCGTAAACAAAATTGAGGAGACTATTGACCCGATCCGGCGGTGATCGACGAATCCGACCCTTAAAAACAAATCCCGCCTGGGATGGCTTTAGGAGGCTATCAAAAATACCGAAATAGGTGTCGGTCGCAGCGGTTTCGAGCCCCCGTAGAACATGGGCTATGCCCGGGTTCGCCATCGATGCCGAAGACAGCCGAGCCAAATCATGTAAGTGGCGAGTTAACTCTTCGGCCCCGGCGCGTAGCCGCTGTTGCTCACGGGAGTCGCTGGTGTCCAAAATTGCTCGCAGAAGCAAATTCCTTGAATTTTGCAACCTTCCCGCGACCAAGGATCGTGCAATGGTGGTGGCCATCCCCGGAGTAGCAGCAGCGCGAAATTGGGTTCGCCGCACCGCCGCGCTCCGATCCGCTACCCCCGTGAAACGAGCCAAAAGTCGCCCGTACTCCCGCAGAAAATTGACGGCCACACCATGATCTAAACAGAGTTCCTGTGCACCAGGACTAAAAGTGATCGCCGGATCAAAGACGCACACCGAGTCGAGTTGCTCGATTGGCAGGCTGATCCGTCGCCACCCGATGGCGGCCACTCGGGTCCGATCCGCCCGAGGCAATCCCGCCGGATACTCGGCCACCTCAACCAGTAAGGCGAGGCCCTCTTTCGTTACCGAAGTGCCGGGACTTGTTAAGTGAAGCGTCTGATCAACGACATCCGCCATAAATTCATTCCTCAAGGAGGGGCGCCCAACTCCGCTCGCCCAGCTGCCGTTCGCCCACGAACAATCGACGAACCCCAAATCGAAATTGGCTTCGAGCCACGAAAAACACGGCCATTGAAATCAGTCCCGACGGCAGGCAAACGATGAGCGAAGGTAACACGCCCGAAAGGAAAAATGTCACGCCAAACGCCACCTGCCGCCGCTCCAGCCAGAAGGAAAAATAGGCCCCGGACCACACCATCGCCGCAAGATCCGCGACCAACGAAAACCATCCATACGCCCAATACCCCAACACAAACGCTCGGCTCGCCTCACCCACCCCCAATGGAGCGGCCCCAGGCGAATACAGGCCCGTCGGTCGCCAGCAATAAAGGGCCACCTGGACGACCGAGAGCCCGGCCGCAACGAGGAGCGGTAGGCGAAAGGTCCGGGTCAGCGCTAACCAGGGGCCGCGTAATATCTCCTCATCCCGAAGTGGCGTTGTGCAAATCGTTTGGAGCAATTGCGAGCGTCGTCCTTCCGCAAAAAACTCGGTTGCCTGCCACGCGAACAGGGCGCGTACCCCTAAGGCAAACAATACCAGTGCGACGAGCAACGCGGGTTGATTGCTAAATCTCCCACTCGAGAATAACACCATCGGTTCACTCACCGGCGGTAAACCGGCGGCCCAAGCCGCAAACCCGGCTAGCCCGAGGGTCACCACGAGTAACCACATGCCCAAGTAAATACTCCGCGGAATGCCCACCAGCGCGAGAATCGGATTCACCGCCAGCAAGTCCGGACGAAATCCAGTAGGCAACCGTGCCCGGCGACGACCGAATTCAAAGGGTCGCTCGGAATCACCAGAAACCGGGGGTTGATGAGCCCAGCGTCGCACCGCCCACGACGCGAAGATCAAAGCCCCCCAACCCACGGCATGGGTTAGGCCAAGAGCCGACCAATACCGCCCAGGATCGGATATCCCCGAGGGCATCAACAAACCCGCCGCGGTGCGAAAAGAAGTCAACAGATTGACGTCCAACCAAACGATCTGACCCGTGGGCACGCCCCACTGGGCTAACAAGACATGGAGGATCGGCAATACCGCAACACTGATCCCGAGCCAAATTCCGGTGAGCAGGATACTTTCCCCCGCCCGCTGAGGGTATGCGGACATGGCAAGGCCCACGGCCAGTGAAACAAAAAGCGTATTCAACACCGCCAGAAAAGTGTGAACCATATCCGATCCCGTGAGCCCACCAAAGAGCCAGGCCACGGTCATCACTGGAAAGGCGGCGACGACCCCGCCCAAGGCGGTCAGGCCGTGGGTCGCCAATTTGGCGAATACAATTTCCGCACCGCCAAGCTCACTCAGAAACAGAAGGCCCAAGGTCCCCTCGCGTCGTTCTCCCCCGATGGCATCCGCGGTGAGCCAAAGTCCCGAGACGAGGGCAAAGACGAAGGAGGTCCAGGCCAGCACTCGAAAGAGAAAATAGGCCGGTGCCCGCCCGTGGCCCGTGGCGCTGATATACACGAAGACCGCGAAAGCCAGAAAAACGGTGGCGATGGCGATGGCAACGCGAATCACGAAGGTCCGGCGACTCCGAGAAGCCCCAAGCAATTCGCGGGCAACGATGGGCGAAAACGTCATGTGTCCCGTCCGAACACTGACAGACTCACCGGGGTAGTTTCACACAAAGATTTTTAAAACACGAGGAGGGGTTCCAAACCAACGGTTCCACTCGAAGATTTTTTCACACGAAAACACAAAGGTACCAAGAGATTTTCTTTTCTTTTGGGCAAACTCTGATCAAACACTGACTCTAACCTCATTCCGCGCATCAAATGACGCGATTCAAATCCAAGCCCCTCTTCGTGCCTTGGTGCCTTCGTGTGAAATGCTCGCCTTTGTGAAAAAAATCCTCGTGTAAAAACCCCTTGTCGTGTGGTTTTCAGACTTGGCGGGCTCGCCTTTCTCCACGAAGGGATGCAGCGTCGTGGGCAAGTACTTGCACGTTCTCAGCATCGGACTCCAGAATACACTCGTCTATCGGGTGAACTTTCTGTTTCGGGCGGCGTTTAGTCTCATTCCCCTAGCCGCCACCCTGTTCCTTTGGCGCGCCATCTACGCCGGAAAAGCCCCGGGCGAACTCATCAATGGCTACACCCTGGCCCAGATGACCAGTTACTACCTGGTGCTCACCTTGGTCGATGCCTTCACGGCGGTCGCCGAAGACGACTGGCAAATCGCCGCCGACATCAAGGACGGGCAGATCAGCCAATTCTTGCTCAAGCCGATTGACTACCTTCGCTACCGGGTATGCCTCTACGCTTCGGGCCGCGTCACCTACACCACCTGCGCACTCGTGCCGGTCGCCCTTTTCATCATCTGCCAGCGCGATGGCTTCGTCGGCCCGGCCGATTGGGGAGCGCTCGGACTCACGTTCCTGGCGACGCTGCTGGCGGGGTTGCTGCAATTCTTTATCGCCTACACGGTAGCGATGTTGGCGTTTTGGGTCCTCGACGTGAGCACTTTTATCTTCACTCAGTTCGCGTTTGAACATATCGCGAGCGGCCACCTGTTTCCCCTCGATATCCTGCCGCCCTGGCTCGCCCAAGCCCTCTTGCTCACTCCCTATCCCTATCTCGCCTATTTTCCCGTCGGCGTATACCTCGGGCGCATCACCGGCCCGGCCCTTTGGCAAGGATTAGCGGTCCAAACGTTTTGGGTCGGAGCGGGCTATGTCCTGGCCCGTTTCATTTTTAATCGCGGCCTGCGAAAATACTCCGCCGTGGGCGGGTAGTCGGGATTTTATGAAACTGCTGCGACGCTATTCCGGAATCTATTGGGCTTTGGTGCGGTATTCCGTCATCCACGAAATGCAGTTCAAGCTCAACTTCCTCCTCTGGATCGTCGTGGAAGGACTGTGGTTTGCCCTGCAACTGGCCTTCATGACGGTGCTGTATGGGCACACGGAAAGTATTGCGGGTTGGAGTCGGTGGGAAGTGGTCTTGCTCTTGGGTTGTAACCAATTCGTGCAGCAATTGTTCCATATGTTATTCGTCACCAACCTCGCTAACCTTTCCGAACTCATCCGCAAAGGCACGCTCGACCTCCTTTTTCTTCAACCGGTCAATTCACGCTTTCTGGTCTCCGTTAAGAAATTTGAAATCGGTAACCTCGCCAACGCCTTGATGGGCCTGGCCGTCGTCGGTTGGGCTTTGACCCGACTCGGTCACACGCCTTCGCTTGCTCATTGGTTAGGGTTTGTCGTCGTCTGCCTCGCGGGTTTGGCGGTCCACTATTCTTTGATGTTTTTGCTTGCGTGTATCGCCTTTTGGACCGTGCGGGCGCAGGGGGTTGTTTGGGGTTACTATAACCTATTCAACCTAGCCCGGTTGCCCGCCGACGCGTTTCCACGAGGGATCTATCGAGCGGTATTTACGTGGGTTCTCCCGATGCTCCTCGTGTCCAACGTACCCGCCCGCCTGTTGGCTGACAAACTGGCTGCCCCAGGAGATTGGCTGGCTCTGGTGGGAATGGCGATCGGGTGTTTTGGGGTGAGCGAACTTGTTTGGCGTTGGTCCCTGAAACATTATACGAGCGCAAGTGCCTAGCCCGGAATGACGAGTCATTCGGGTCCCCAGCGGAACTTGCGCAAAACCGAGACGCGCTCCCTGCGTCGCGCGTGGGTGCCGGGGCGGCACCCACCCCGGGGAATTTCGGACCGGCCGGCGCCCTCGCTGGCCACCGGGCGCGAAGGCGCCGAGCCCTCGGGGTGCGGCCGACCTAGGGGCGGAATCCCGAGGCGATCCAGGCACTGGCGCGGAGACGCGCTCCCTGCGTCGCGCGTGGGTGCCGGGGCGGC
>JAYVTS010000047.1:0-11122 GCA_043788645.1 Verrucomicrobiota bacterium | reverse complement strand
CGAGCTGAGGCCGAAGTCCAGCCTCACGGGGGGCGCGTCCTCTTGCGGTATTCGGGCACTGAACCCAAAGCGCGCCTGCTCATCGAAGGTCCGGACCAGCACGTCATGGAGCGGTGGACCCGCTCCATTTGCGACGCCATTACGCGCCAGGTTGGGGCGGTGAACTAGCTCGCGGGAGTCTCGCGCCACCGGCGCAAAATGAATGCACGCACCCAGCGGAGACCCGGCGCCTTCGCGCCCAGCGCTCGACGAGGCGTCAGCCTGGATCCGAAACGATCCCGGACCACGGACCGGGCGTCGCCTCGATGCTCGTGCGCGACGTAGGGAGCGCACCTTGGTGGCTTCGGCATAGCCCTGAGGTACGCACGACTCGCTCGTTTTAACCTCCAAACCGGGCCGCAACTATTTACAACGCAAGAAAACGGTTACCCAAGTAGAATTAAATATATCGCAAGCGCTTATTCACAATGGCCGTTGCTGCGGTCCGCAGAAGGGCGGCTTTGCCGCCGTAGTTCCCTCTCCCTCCGGGAGAGCGTAGGGTGAGGGCCAGCGACTTTCTATATCCGTCCCCGTTTTCTCGCTTATGCAACTCATTAAGACAAAGCGGAGATATAAGAAGAAATTAAAAAATAAGACGCACGCTTGCCCTCACCCCGGCCCTCTCCCCCGGCGAGCGGGAGAAAAGTGCGGCGCAGCGTGGCTTTGCCACCACTCCCACGGACCGCGGTGGGGTCTCGTGCTTTTGCCACTTCAAACCGACTTCAGTTGGAGCGGTCTACGGGTCGGATTGGCCACGGAAGAACGCAGAGAACGCAGAGAACTGAAAAACCTTCCTTTTGCATTCTTTGCGTTCCTTGCGCGGCGCGAAACAGGAACCCAACCACGGATTGCCCCCCACTTCACAGACCGCCAAATCGGGAAACCCACACTCATCTGTCAAGAGGCGGTGCGGACCTCCGCAATTTATTGTAGGGTTAAATACTTCTTGCTATTCGTCGGATTTCTGTTTTACAACTATCAAGGTAGTATTCAGAGCAATCTCAAAAAACGGGTTTATGGAGGGTTTTGTTACCGCGGCGGGAAAGCCCCGTCAAACAATAGAAGTTCGTGGATGGCGCAGGCAATGCCTCCGGCGATTGCTGCGACGCTTCACATCAAACGTTTTAGGGAGCAGCCATTCGCCGACTCCCGGCAACGGGTTGATTGCGATTTATTGGTTCAAAAGTTGGACCGGCAACGTGTCGAGAATGTGATGTGTCACTTCATTTTATATGATCAGTCCCACCCCAGAACGCCCCGAGAGGGTTTCCGTTGGCAACGATCCCATTCTGCAACCACTCTCGTTCCCGCGAGTGGAGAAGAAGGCGGATGGAAGGCTTGTGGTAGAGCCCGGCAAGGGGCTTCGCGTCAAAAACCGGATCTTCCGCTCCAGTATCTCCGGACAATTTGATCACTACAACGGTACCGGCTCCGAGGTGCGGATTCGTTGGGAGGAGAAATTCGCCCGAGGCGGGGTTGGCGCGATTATTTCTTCTTTTGTTCCAGTGCTCCTCGAAGGGCGTATCTTACCCAGGTACGCGCTCATCCATGACGATTCCACGATTCCCTTCTGGAGCGCCGTCGCTGAACGGGTCCACAAGTGGGACTGCAAATATATTCTTCAACTGAGCCACGGCGGACGGCAGCGGGACGTTCCGGGCGTCGAAAACGTCGGGAAACCGGGGAAATCGTCGACTAGCCAGTCCGATAGCTTTCACGGGTTGCAGGCCCGGGCGATGACGATCGGTGAGATTGAGGGGGTGATTGCGGCCTTCGCCGCGGGAGCGCGACGGGCTCGGGCCGCGGGAATTGACGGCGTCGAACTGCACGCTTCTCACGGCTACCTGTTTACTCAGTTTTTAAGCTCTGCCATCAATGATCGAACGGATAAATACGGCGGATCGGTCGAGAATCGGGCTCGTTTTCTCTTGGAGGTCATCCGGGCGATCCGCTCCGAGGTGGGCTGGGATTTTCATGTCCAGGCGAAGATCAATATTTTGGATCTAAATCGGGCTCTGTTTCCACTGGAGTGGAAGCAGGGCAACACGATTGAGGAAGCCCTTAAAATCTTCGCTTGGGCGGAGGCCGAGGGCCTCAATGCCATGCACGTTTCCGCGGGCACCACGTTCCCGCATCCGCTCGTGCCACCGGGCGGGTTCCCCATGGACGAGGCGAACTGGTGGTATGGGGTCATGTGCTCGAGCGGAACCCGAGCCTACACGAACTATACCCTCTTTCATTTCCGATGGTTACGGTGGATTTTCCGAGCGATCTGGAATCGGACCAAGAAGCAATATCCTATCGAAGGAGTCACAGCGGCTTTGTGTCAGCGGGTGAAAACAGAAGCCGTGGCCCGGGCCAAAGATCGCGGCACTTCCGTGTCCGAGGCGGAACTCCGCAACGGTGCGATGGCCCATATTCCGATCCTGAACACCGGTGGGTATCAGGACGGAGCCCTGATTCGCCAAGTGATAACGAGCGGCTGTTGCGATGGCGTGGCGATAGCCCGACCGTTGATCGCCAATAACGACTTGGTAAACAAATACTTTCTGCAAGGGAAAGATCTCCCGGAGAAACCCTGCACCTTTTGCAACCGATGTCTCCTCAATGCCCTGGCCAATCCCCTTGGTTGTTATGACGAAACGCGCTTCAACACCCGTGAAGAAATGATTGCTGAAGCCATGAGCGTATTTCCCCACTCCTATGAGCCCTCCCTCTCAGCCACCTCCAGCCACCACTAGTACTCGCGGAGCGGACCGGACCTTGGTCGATGCCGTCCGCGAACATCCGGTCGATGTCGCTCAGAGGCGGTGGCGGCGGAAGGCCCTCCTACTACTGCTAGGACTGGTATTATGCATCGTCCTTTTCCGGATCATCCGCCGGTTTACGACGGATCGTCCGGTCACGTATCGGTCAGAGGTGCAGCATTTTTTATATGGCTCCATTGGCAGTGAACCGGGCGGAAGTTTGCTCAGTCCGGTCGGCGGAATGTTGCCGCCCTATCAGGTGTTTGCGGTGCTGCCGCGGATGTTTCCAGATCGGTTGCCGGGCGGCTACGCCTCGCTCGGTCTCATCTTTGAAACCAACGCCGGGGGCAGTCAGCTCGCCCTGCCCATCGGCGTCTCGCAACGGCACCGTTTGGGCTTTGACTGGGTCGGATTAAATTGTGCGGTGTGTCACGTCGGAACGTACCGAACGGCGCCGGATGCGGAACGAGTGATCGTTCCCGGAATGCCCGCCCATCAACTGGACCTCCAAGGGCTTTTCCGATTTGTCATGGATTCGATCCTGGATCCGCGTTTCACGGGCGATAATGCGGTCGGGGCGATTGAATCATCGTTCGGACCTTTGAGTTTAAGGGATCGTTTCTTGGTGCGGAATGCAATCGTTCCCCAGATGCGAGAACGGATCCTGCTTTTGCACTCGCGGGTCGGGGCGTTATTTTCTCCGGAGGCACTCCAATGGGGACCTGGGCGAGTGGATACCTTTAATCCCTACAAAGCGATTCAATTCAACTGGGCGCTGAATCAACTTCCGCCCGGAGAATTGATCGGGGCGTCGGATTTCCCAGCACTCTGGAATCAGGCTCCCCGCGAGGGCTTGAATCTTCACTGGGACGGGAATAATTCCTCATTAGCCGAAAGGAATTTGAGTGCTGGATTGGGCGCGGGGATTACTCCGGTAACGGTGGATCACGCCGCCATCGACCGTGTGGACAGCTACATTCGTCAACTCCCTCCACCGCCGTGGCCGAAGGGAAAAATGCCGCTGGATGAATCTGCCGCCCATCGCGGACAGGAACAGTATTCGCGGTACTGTGCGGAGTGCCATGACTTCGGGGCCGCTCATATTGGGCAGGTCGTTGAACTCAGCAAAATTGGCACAGACCGAGCCCGGTTCGACTCTTATACCCTCGCGTTTGCGGACAACCAAAATACTCTCTTTCCAGATTCCACGAATCGTTTCCATACCTTTCACAAGACCATTGGCTATGTCAATCAACCCCTCGACGGGATCTGGGCGCGGGCGCCCTATTTACACAATGGCTCAGTGCCGACCTTGGCAGACCTATTAGAACCTCCCGCACGACGTCCAGCCCGATTTTACCGGGGCTACGATGTTTATGATGCTGAACGCGGGGGATTTGTCTCGCAGGTGGCGGAGGAACGGGGCCGGAAGTTTTTTCTCTATCGGACCGTGGATGATTCGGGACGGCCCGTCCTCGGTAACTCCAAGGAAGGTCATCTCTACGGCACAGATCTGACAGCGTCGGCCAAACGTGATTTGGTCGAGTACCTCAAAACCAAATGAACCCGGCCAAAACGGATCCAGCCTGCTGGAAACTTCAATTTCAGCGCGTGAGCTGGGCGGGGATCGGACTGAGCTTCGCGCTGGCGTTGTGGTTCCTTTTCTCCAAGGAGGCTACCAACGCCCCATTCGGTGTGGGCAGCAATCCGATCACTTGGACCCAGCTCAGCGGTGAACTGCTGATCCTTATTTCTATTTTCCAAATACCCCCCGCACTGGACGTAAATCGCTACCGCGCTCATGCTTGGATTGCCGCACTTTGCGCCCATGGCTCAATCGCCTTATTGTGCCTTTGGGGTGTCACCTTCTTAGGCTCGCCAACGCCGTTTCTGCTGTGGGCGGCGTGGGAATTGATCTTCGGCGGTACTCAAGCGTACCTCCTTGCGGGCCTTAGCCGTGCGGAAGCCGGACGCGGTCTATTGATTGCCCCGGCGATCTCTTCGCCAACCCTGACTCGGAGTGAACCCACGCCGACCCCCTCCGCGATGTCTTCCGATGACCGACGGCCGGAGGCGGGTAGTTGGAGAAAACTCTATTGCTGCGTCGCGTGGGTCGGCATCGCAGCCAATGCGGTTTTTGTTTTACCCCTGGTTTTCGTACCTCACTGGATGCTAGCGGTTCTGGGTGTTGCGAGCCTTCCGGTCATCTGGGCACAGATGGCGGGACTCCTGCTGGGGCTCGTGAGCGTTTTCTATATCCCGGCCACTCGCGATCCAGATCGGTATCGACTGTTCGCTTGGTTAGCAATATTTCCGTCCCGCGCGGGTGGGGTATTATTTTGCACCGTGGCAGTCATTTGCCTGGGTGCCCATGAAGCCTTTTTGCTAGGCGTACTTTTGGACCTTCCGTTTGCCGTCGCCCAAACCGTGATTCTAGCGCGCCTCTACGGGTTGGAGCGTCCTTGGAGCGTGGATGGAGGAGCTGGCCGCACTGGTCGATGGGTCAGAAATTGGCCGGTCTTGGCAGCGTTCGTGGCCGCACTGACGATACTCGGGACCATTGGCTGGCATAAGTTGCTCCGGGAATTTCCCCAAAAACTGACGGCGAGCACGATGGAGGAACGATTTAAGCACGGCTCCATTGGGGCCGAGGACAAGGGTGGGCTGCCGTACTGGTTGTGGATGACGTTACCCGCGGTGTTTCCGGAATACCTTCCCAAACCGGGCGGTTATGCCTCGCTGGGATTCCTCTGGGAGCCGGGTGCGGAATTGCCCGTGGGGTTTTCTCGCAAGAAAATCGGCTTTGATCGGATTGGGATCAATTGCGCCATTTGTCACGCGGGTTCGGTCCAAATCCCCGGCGAGCCCCGCCCTCGCGTCTATCTTGGGGCTCCGGCGACGACGGCTAATATATTGGAATATCAACGATTCCTCTTCGCCTGCGCCAATGATCCTCGCTTCAATGCGGCGACGTTGCTGGCGGAAATCGGGCGCCAAACTCGATTGTCCTTGGCCGACAGTATGCTCTACCGGATGGCCCTCATTCCGGCAACTCGGAAGGAGCTGAAGCGCCAATCAATCCTTTGGCAATGGACGGCGGAACCGGGGCGACCCGCGTGGGGACCCGGGCGGATTGAGCCGTTTAATCCGGTCAAGGTCGCGATCCTGGGCGGCGTAAACGCGGCGGTGACCGTCGGAGCTACGCTGGGTACTTCTGATATGGCGCCCATCTGGAAACTCGGCGCCCATTCGGGTCGTGCCTTCCATTGGGATGGGTTGAATACGGATTTACGAGAGGTGGTTGACAGCTCGGCATTGGGAGACGGTGCGACCCCAAAATCCATTCCGAGACCGGCCTTGCGCGAATTGCAGGCGTGGCTGGAGAGTCTTCCGGCCCCACCGAATCCATTCACTAATTCAATACAGACGAGCCTCTTGGCACGGGGCGTCGAGGTTTATCGGATGGAATGCGCGAAGTGTCACGCGGCGGACGGTGGGGGCCTGGGGAAGGTGATTCCGGCGAGTGGCCCCGACGGGGTGGGGACAGACGAGAACCGGGCTCTCATGTGGACGCCCGAATCCGCCGCCGCATATAATGCCTACCTGGGCAATCGGTCATGGCGTTTTCAGAATTTTCGATCCACTCATGGTTACGTCAATGTTCCGCTTGACGGGCTGTGGATTCGCGCCCCGTATCTGCATAATGGCTCGGTCCCGACGCTTCGGGATTTGCTGGAGACTCCGGCGGGTCGGCCAATTACCTTTTGGCGCGGGTTAAATGACTATGACTCCGTCCGCGGCGGCTTCATTTCGAGCGGGCGCAAAGCGGAGCAACAGGGATTTCTTTTCGACACCACCGGACGTGGGAATAGCAACCAGGGGCACCTTTACGGAACGAGCCTGCCCGCGGCCGACAAGGACGCACTGGTTGAGTATTTGAAAACACTCTAGTCGCTGTCCGGAAAATCGTTCCAACCTTAAATACCGCCTTCCATATGATTAGACCCCTTTTCGCGGGTATCGCCTTGCTGATGACCTGGGTAACCCTGGCCGCCGATCCGCCAACCGGAGTCACTCCCAGTCCGGTGTCGGCTGGGTCGGGTGAAAAATCTTCCGCGACCGGGAAGCGTTTTCACGTCGATGATCGTTTCGCAGACCTGAAGCCCGCTCCGGGTTATCCCATCGATCAGGATCCGGGCGGCCCGCATTCGATCAATGATTTTCCTCCCGAGCCACGCGATGTCTTTCACCTGATGGACCAGGTGATGACGGATGTGCTAGTCGATCCAGACGGACGTGAATTGCCGGACCTAAAGGGGCGACCATGGCCGCCTGGAGCCAAGCAGATTCGCAAACTAAAACCGCTCCAATTCGACGTGCCCTCCGGGATCTACGATCAGGCGAACCCGGATCAACGGGCTATTTATGGACGCAATACGTGGTTGCTCTGGTGCGATGGGAATGAGGACTTCTGGAATTGGCTCGCTCAGGATGCGTACGGCGTCCTAGATTTCCTCAAGGCCCTCGATAGCCGCAAGCGGAGCAGCCGATTGCGAGACATGGGGCTCATCAATCAGCCAGGCCTTAAGGGCACCGACAAGCGCGGCCCTTGGGGCCTCTATTTGGATGTGGTCGAGAAGCGGATTGGTGAAGAAGGGGAGCCAGGAAAACCTGGATATTTTTCGCCCTATCGGGATCCAAAGCCGACCCGTACGAAGGCGGATCCTGATTCGCTGGAGAGCGATGGCGTGGATCCACACGTTTACGGATATCCCAGTGGCGTTATCGGGTTGCGGTTATTTCCCAATCCTAAGTTTGACGACAACGCCAAGAAATGGTGGAACGCGGAGGCCTTCTACAACGACCCCGTTTACGCGAAGAACCCGCGGACCGTGAGGCCATTGCGGGTCGGCATGAGTTGTGTGGTGTGTCATATCGGACCGCATCCCCTGAATCCACCCGCGAATGCTGAGGAACCCAACTGGTCGAATCTTTCTTCTATCCTTGGTAACCAATACTTCCGCACCAGCACCGCCTTTGGTACGCCGGTGGAACGAGGAAATTTTCTTTGGCACTACTTGGCATCGCAACAGCCCGGTACGATTGACACCTCGATGGTGAGTTCGGACCAGATCAACAACGCCAACGCCATGAATGCTCTCTTCGAGCTGCCGGCTCGTATCGGTCGGGCCAAATTGAATCCCGCCGAAATTCAGGGGACGGCCGCTCAAACTTTTCCCGGCGATGGAGCGGTGAATCGCCTCGTACCCCGCGTCTTGATGGACGGAGCGGATTCCGTCGGAGTGTTCGGCGCCTTGGCCCGGGTGTTTCTAAACATCGGCACCTATCACGATGAATGGAACCGATGCAGTAATCCCATTATCGGCTTCGTGCCCCAAAAGCCGTTTTCCCTGGATGCTTGTCGCCGAAATTCGGTGTATTGGCGGGTGAATGAGAATTTTCGAGTCGAGTACCTGAAAGACTTCTTCTTATGGGAAAAGCGGATGGATGCCAAACCGAGTGAACCAATCGGACACCGGATTCAATCGGCTACCGCCGGAATGCCCCTAAAAGAAGCCTTGATCCCCGCACTCGGCGGGGGTTCCGCAGTAAAATTCGTTGATCAACCCGAGAACCGCCACCACTGGGACGAACCTCAAGCACTCCAGGGCAGCCGAGTGTTCACGCGGAATTGCATGATCTGTCATTCGAGCAAACAGCCAGTTGGGTTCGAGGTGCAGTTCTCCCACGATCCGGTGAGTCCCGCCACGAAATGGTCCGAGATGCCCAAAACCAACGGACGACTCGTTCTGCCCTATGCCGAGGCTCACTGGGAGGAGTTTAAAAAGAGCCCGGCCTATACCAACTACGTGGGCCAGGCGATCCAGATCGCTGGTGACGGTGATGCGGAAAAGCTCCACGCATTTCTCGACGAGAATTATCTGTCGACGGATCTTCGAATTCCCGTTTCACTCACCGGGACCACCGCCGGTCGGGCGTTGGCTAGCAACGCGCTTCTGGGCCAGGTCTGGGAGGAATTCGCCTCGGAAACTTATCGGCAACTAGCTGCCGTCGGTGCGATTACTTATTTCGATCCGTTTTCGCAAACGGAGAAGAAATTTCAGCCACCCGGTCACGGTCCCGGGTATTATCGAGTGCCTTCCTTGGTGAGCGTGTGGGCGACCGCGCCGCTCCTGCACAACAATGCCTTGGGTCTCTATTTGCCCGACGAAGATGCCAATCGCCGGGTTTCCGTGGAGGGACGCCTACAGATGTTTGATGACGCCATCAATAAGCTTCTCTGGAAAGACAAACGCGGAAGGAGTCCGAGCGGAGAGTGTGGCTTGCGAGATTCGACCGGGGCGGCTTGGCGCGGCCAGGATCCGGGTTGGATTTTCCGCACCGACATGGATACAGAGATTCGTATCCCCCGGGGCCACTTGCGGCATTTGGTAATCGGAATTCTTCCAGGCTTTGTGCCCGGTTGGCTGCAGCCGTTGGTGTTGAGCGGGCTGGATCATCCTTGGATCCTGCCGGTTCTCCTAGTGGCGTTGAGCCTCCTTCTAATAACGCGCTGGCCGAGGGGATATTTCTACCTATTGATCGCCACCGGGGTCTTGCTAGTGACGGTTTTCGCGCTGACGGGTTTACATTACCTCCTTCCCGAGGTCATCTGGCTACTCCCTCTGGCGTTGCTCGTCGGCGGGGTTTTCTGGATCACCGGCGCCCCGTCCCTTAGTCGGACTACCACGGCCAAGGCCGGTATCAGCGAAGAAGCGTTCGCGAAGGCAGATCGGGCTGAAAAACGTCTTCGATTGGTGGTCGATATCGCCCGCTGGAGTGCGGTGGCCGCCCACGGGCTGTGTGGGGTTGGGCTGTTGGCCGGACTTTGGTTGGGACGAGAGTTTGTGGACGGACAGTTGGGTGACCTCCGCGTTGGCCCACTTCCAAAAGGCACGCCCGTCAATGCTCTGATGAATATGAATCCAAACGCGTCGATTGCGGATTTGTTGGGCTCAGTCCGCGGGTTGGCCGCCACCCTGGGCAAGCTGCGAAACGACGATCGTTTACCAGCCGCTCGGAGAATGAGTGACGCAGAACGATTGGCGGTGTTTGAACGTGAGGCAGGACCGGCGCTCATGCGGGCCAGCAAATGTCCAGATTGGGTTCTCGATCGCGGTCACTACTTTGGTGAAGCGCTTTCCGACAACGACAAAAACGCACTCATCGCGTTTTTGAAGACACTCTGAAGGGGGGCTCACACATGGATTCCACACCACACGATCCCAGTGGGCTCGATGGCATTCCTCCCGACGCCCTCGAGCTTAAAACCACGACTTTTGACTATATTATCGTTGGCTCCGGGCCGGGCGGTGGCCCGTTAGCCTGTCGTCTTGCGCGCGCCGGGATGAAGGTGCTGGTGCTAGAGGCCGGAATTGACCCGGGTGGATCGGTGGTGCCCGGAGGCGCCACAGGAACCGAGATAAAGCCGGAGGATCTGAAGACGGTCGAGAATCAGAATTTGATGTACTATTGTCCGGGCCTTCACGGTGCTTCGACCGAATCGCACTTATACGTCAACGAGGACCGTAGCCATACCAGTTGGGGGTTTTGGGTCAACCGATCCGCCGGCCCGACGGGTGAGGCCAAGACCTTCTATCCGCGGGCATCGGCCCTCGGGGGTTGCAGCGTCCACAATGCAATGATCTCCGTATATGGGGCGGACTATGACTGGCAGCAGATTACCGCATTGACGGGAGATTGCTCGTGGGCACCGGATAAGATGCGGGCGACCTATCAGCGAATCGAACGTTCACGCCGAGGCAAGCACTGGACCCGACTGGGAAAATTTTGGGATCACTTTTTGACCTGGTTGAATCCGGCCCGCTTTGCGCAAGGCGAACGCGGGTCAGAGGGCTGGCTGGACATTACGATGTCTGATCCCTCCCTAGCCCATGCAGATTCTCAGTTGACCAATTTGGTGACGAAGACCGTCATCCGGGAGCAAGGGCTCAGTACACCCACCAAGCTGCTCCGTCTCGCCCTGCGTTATCTCCAGGGAATGTTCTATACCGACTTTGATTTCAATGACGCGGAACGGATGCGCGAAAAACCCGAGGGGGTCGCGTTGGTACCGCTGGCGGTGACCCGCAACGGGGTCCGCTGCGGGCCAAGGGAGTTCCTATTGGAAACCCGCCGTAGCCTTTGGTCCGATCCGGATCCCCTTTCTGGTAAACTCAGCATTGCGACTGGAATTTTTGTCCACCGCGTTATTTTTGAGGCTTCCGATTCCGGGCAAGCTCCGCGGGCCGTCGGGGTTGAATTTGAACGCGGTC
>JAYVTS010000046.1:0-7524 GCA_043788645.1 Verrucomicrobiota bacterium | reverse complement strand
CAACGAACCAGACTTTCGCATCGAACTGGATCCGATGCCTGACTAGGAAAATGTGATAACCGATTGATGATCAACGGTATCACCGTGAAAATCCATGCCCAATCGCCCGCCAAAGACAGACTTTCCCACCTCCTCCGTCCACCTTCCTTCACCCTTTGGCCGACTTTGACAGCCAAGGGGGTCTGTACGACTCAAAAACCCCTTGCCAACCTTACTTTACCGCCGCTCACTCTGGAAGATGAACAAAACTAAAAAAGGAAATCTCCTTTTTAGCGGAGGCGTCCAGGTCCAGAACCAAATTCCTATCAGTTAAGCTATATCACCCATAGTCTGCCTAAAAACCCCAAACCACTCGTGAAAGCTTCTCATTTGTCCGGTCGGCATTCCAGCGAGGGACGGGTGCCTTTGGCCTGGGTCCTCACCCTGGCGACACTAATTGTAGTCGGCTTAGTGGTTCGCGGTGCCCGCTTAGCTGACACCAAGGCATCCTCAAACGATTCCGCTAGGTCCAAGCTGGGGCCGATCCAGCTGCAACTCCGCGAGCTGCACAGTTTGAGTGCGATTTACAACGGCGTCGAGACGCCTCAGCAGCTGGAGTCGGCGACTGCGCTGCGCAGTATTTTGGCCCGGTACGGACAGATGGCTCGGCCAGGGCCAGACCTGACCCCCGAAATGTTCGAAAACCGGCTAAGGGATCTAGAGGCGTACATAACCAACTATCCCACCGGCCCCTACACCCCTGGCGTAGAGCAGTCGCTCGCTGACTATTACCGCAATAGTGGTCATTACACTAAGGCGCTAGAACACTGGTCCAATGCGTGGCTTGCCACCAGCGAGTACAAGGATGGCGAAGGAAAACGGATTGCTGACGAGACGCTGCCTCGTTGGGCATCCCTTTTGGCGAGTCTTGGGCGGCTTGAGGATTTGGAGAAACTGATTCCCACGCAAGCCGGTCGACAGTTTGATGATCCGCGCTTAGCCCAAATTTGGAACCGAACCAAGGAAGCAGTCGTGCATATGGCGAGAACTCCGGCGATCGCCTATCGCTGCGGCCCCCTCGCGATGAACAATGTATTGGCCCGTTCGAAGGGTAGGAATCTCAGTGTCCTTTTGGAATCCGGTTCCCCAGTGACAGGTTTTTCACTAGCGGAACTCGCTGAACTTTCCAATCGCAATTCCCTCGGCTTGTCAGCAGCCTATCGTGAGCCTGGGGCCACTGTCGTAGTTCCAGCCGTCGTCCATTGGCGTCAGAACCACTACGCCGCAATCGTCGACGCGAAGGATGATCAATTGCTGGTCATCGACCCCACCTTTGGTCAACCAATTTGGATGGACTTGGAAACGGTAGAGGCCGAGGCCAGCGGTTACTTCATGATCCAAGAGTCGACGTTGCCAAAAGGTTGGCGCTGGGTCGATTTTAGGGAAGGTGCAGGCATACATGGCAAGGGCTATCCCCAAATCATGGACGACTCCGGTGGCAGCGGACCGTGTTCGGAGGAGTGCTGTGAAGCGGGTCCTGGCGGTTCAGGTACGGGCAGCGGCACCAATGAATGCGGTATGGCGTCTTGGAAGGTCATAGAACCTAATATCAATTTGCAGATTTCCGATATCCCGATGATGTGGAAATCCGCATTTGGACCAGATTTCGTTTTGAGCCTCAATTGGCGTCAGCGTGATTCGGACACTCTGGGCTATCAGCAACAACTTGGGGCTACGGCCAATTTCGGGCCAGCGTGGACGAGTGATCTCTTGTCCAACATTGAAGGATACAATGGCTACAACAAGGGCCTTGGCCCAGCGTTATTCCGACTCCTCCACGGGAATGGTTTCTTGACGGAACTGAACTTTTCCGATGGCCAGACTACCTCCGTTTCAGAATATCGAACCGGCATTACTGCCGTACGAACAGTTTCGGGGTCAACCGTAACGACCTTAACCCTATTTTTTCGCAATGGCTCGGTCGAGCAATACAATAGAATAGGCACGACAGTTTACTATCAGTTGACGTCTCGGAAGGATGCCACCGGCCAGGCAGTGAGCTTTTTTTACGACGACCCGGAGTCTAGGGGATACTCCTCGCGATTACATCATGTCACCACGGCCGATTCGGCGGTTTTCACGTTTGCCTATGGTGATACATTCGGTACTGGTGACCTTTACCGAATAACCGGTGTTACAGGTCCGGACACACGAAATGTATCGTTTACCTATTCGACTGTCGCCTCAACTCGAGTCCTCACTAAAATCAAGGACGTCGTGAACATGGAGAGCTCGTTTGCCTACAATTCGATTACTTGGTGGATTACCCAGCTGACAACTCCTTACGGGACAACCCAGTTCGCACATTTTGATGCCGGATTCTGCGGAATTCACGAGCTAGAATGCGCTGGGGTGGACCGTGCCATCGTCATTACTGAACCCGATGGAAGTCATCAAGCCTACGCATTCTATGATAACAATTCTGGAACGGAAATGGGATTCCGAATTCCCGATAACTTTAACGCCAGCACTCAGATTCCGACCTTCAATGGTGCCAGTGATCCACCCATCCAGACGCTCGACACTATACGTAATCAGAGGAACAGCCACTATTGGAACCGCCAGCAAGCCGTAGGGTTTAGCACCTACGATCCGACCGCGTTCAATAGCCCCAGTGTTGGGTTGTATGCGGCCCAATTCCAACGGAGCCGGACGACGCACTGGTTAATCGCTGGGCCCACCCATCTGATGCGCACACGCAGCTGGGAACTGGCGCCTTGTGCCGATGGCCAGAACGAGCCGCAACCCATCTTTTACGACTATCCTAGCAAAATGGACGGGAATCCCTACGAAGGGTCCAGCGGTAGCCCGGCTCTGAGAATTCAACGCCGCCTTAGCGGAACTGGTCACTTCGCGACATGGTATGAGTACATTCAGCGCAACGCCCAAGGCCAACGCACTAGTGTCGTCGAACGCTGGAGTTCCAACAGCGTCGTACTTTATCGAACGAATACCTTTCAGTACGCCACCAGCAGCGACAAATCAGTCGACGGCCTACTGCGCCTCCAGCAACTGGGTCCTTCTGGAGAACGAATCTTCGGTTACGCGTTGCACCCCACCTACCAAGACCAAGTTCAACGTGCCACCAATGCTGCCGGTGATGTCACGATTTACGATTATGATGTCAACCGACGGCTCACTACTAGCCTGACACAGGCTGGATTACTCTCAACCTACAGCTACGATCCCACCACCAAACGGGTGGCTTTGATCGTGGATTCAATCAGCGGCATTCCACTCCGTACCAACAGCTACACCTATTTTAATGGGTACCTACGGACCCACACCGATCCTCGGGGTCTAGTCAGGACTTACGACTACGATTTTCTCGGACGATTGACGAAGGTATCCTATCCCGACCTGACGTACGAGGAGCATTATTATGTTCTGCCAGCGGCTACTGGATTCAATACCGGAGGAGCCCCGCTTCCAGTTTTGGACCGGATCGGCTCACGAGATCGTCTCGGTCAGTACAGCTACTTTCTTCCCAATCGTTTGCGCCAACTGGCCACGCTTTATGAGCCACCCAAAGTGGTCGGTGGGGTAGGCACTCGCACTGAAATCTCGTACTGTGGTTGTGGTTCGCCCACCAGCGTGGTCCGAGCCTACGGTACGGCCCAAGCCGAAAGCACATCCATCGATTATGACTTTTGGGGTAAGCCGACTCTGGTCACACTGCCGGACGGAGCGAAGTACACTAACCGTTACGACGCCCTTGGACTCCTGATCCGACGGGAGGACTTCTACCAGAAAATGACCAACATCTATGACAATTTGAATCGGTTGGTGTCGCGACAGAACGGGGCGGGGCTGGTGGAAGGCATTGGCTACCACCAACGGGATTGGGTGCTGACCTCTACGAATGCGAATGGAGTCGTAGTCAAAGCGACCTATGACGACGCAGGACGGATCAAAACCCGCACCCAGCCGGACACCGGCCTCGAGCAGTGGAATTACACAGTGGGATTCCCCGAAGCAACTTCTTACGTTAACCAGGTCAACCACACCACCAGTTGGAAGTACGATGCCTCGCTGCGGCGGACGAACGAAACAGTCGTCGGCGTCTACACCAACAGCTTCAAGTACACTCCCGCCGATGATTTGATCGAGCTATACGACGGGAAACAGACCGGAACGGCGACGAAAACCAGTTGGGTATTTGATACTTACGGGCGTGAAATTCAAAAGCGCTACGCTGACAATGTACTAAATATCACGAACGGTTACGACAATTTACACCGTTTGACCAAGCGGTGGACTCTACAAAAGGGCCTGACCACCTTCAGTTACGATTCAGTCGGCAACCTGACAAATGTCGCCTACCCAGTCTCACCGGCGTTGAATTTCGAGTACAACAACCTCAATCGTCGAGTCAAGGACTACAAGACCGGCCTGCTCACTAGCGAATACACCTATAAGCCAAGTGGTCAGCTGGAGAGTGAGAAAACCACCGAGTGGGCAAGTAGTCAGGTTACTTTGGGTTACAACTCGCGGTTGCGCACCAGCCTCGCGCTGCAACAACCATTGATCGGCGATTGGACCCAGAGTTATGTCAATGATGCCTCGCGCCGGTTGCAATCTCTGACCTCAGCTGCAGGCGCGTTCACTTACAGTTACGTTTCTGCAGCCGGAACTACTGCATCGCGATTGGTACAAAGCATCACCGTACCAACTACTGTCCCGAGTTCGCAAATATCCAACGTTTACGACACCACCGGGCACCTGAAATCAACCACTCTAAAGACCGGAACGACGATTCACAATAACCACTCCTACAACGTCAACATGGCCAATGAACGGTCACAGCAAACGTTCCCTGATGGATCCGTTTCGGACTACACGTATGACAATGCCGAACAACTTTACACTGCCCTGAATTCCAATCCGGCTAACCCACAGTTGAAGTACGGGTATGACGCTGGCATGAATTTGGTTCAACGGACCAACGGGGCATCGGTCACCACCTACGCAGTTAATTCGCTAAATCAGCTTACGGGCGACGGGACCTACACGTATGCTCCGGATGCCAACGGTAACAGGATATCACGGAGCCTGGGAGCGACCTCACTACAATACACCTACGACGATGAAAATCAGTTAGTGGCAGTTGAAACTGACACTACTGCCACACCGGCGGCCAATCGGTTCAAGACGGAGTTCGTGTACGATGCCCGTGGAAGGATGAGGATCCGACGCGAATACAACTGGCCAACGGTCGCTTGGAGTCTCACCACCGAAGTCCGCTACATTTATGATGGGAGGAGAGTTATTCAGGAACGGAACTCTTCGGGGACGCCATTGGTGACATACACCCGAGGATTGGATTTGAGCCATACCATTGAACGCGCCGGAGGTATCGGAGGTCTTCTGGCCCGCACCGCCCATTCCGGCGCTAATGGAGTGACGTTAGCTCATGCCTTCTACCACGCCGACGGGAATGGGAACATAACGTACCTAATCAATCCAGATAAAACGTTGGGAGCGAGCTATGTCTATGATCCGTTTGGGCGAACCATCAACAGTAGTATCACTGCCTTGACCTCCGAAAACAGCATTCGGTTTTCATCAAAAGAGATGATGGCTTCGAGCGGGTTATATTATTACGGGTTTCGGTTTTATGATCCGACAACGCAACGATGGATGAACCGCGATCGAATCCAAGAGGTCGGAGGCTTAAATTTATATGGATTTGTCAGGAACGATTCTGTGGATAATATAGATATATATGGGCTGTGTAACTACAGTAAAACAGGTGTTGGATTGGTAAATATAGGGCGAGGAATCGCTAAAACGGTAATAGGAGTGAACGAAGCAATGTTTGCTGCTGGTGTCGGGTCAGCTGGCACCCTTACTGGTCCAGCTGCACCGATTATGGAGGCCTTGGCGGGAATAGCTGGATTAGATGGAGCAAAAAACATTATCGGCGGTGGAATGATCGCTCGGCGTGGTATAAATCAGGTTGCAGAGGGAATTCCTGACAATGACAAATGGCACTGGAGAAATTTACTCGGGTTACTGCCGTTTGGTGGTTTATATGATGATCCAGGCGAAGACCCGAGAGATGCATGGAAAAATTTCATGGACATGCCGTTTATGCACAAACTTGGTGAGTTATGCACATTCTGAAGAAAGGCGTTTTTGTCGGCTTTGGTGCGGTTATTGCGATAGGCGGTTCTACGTTGATATACTACAATGAGTGGATAGTTGTAGTTGTATTTTTGATTTTGGTCACCGCTAGTGCGGTGGTTGGGTTTGGAAGTGGAGCTCGTAAGAACGCCATTGTTCAATTTCTAAAGGACATCCTGTTTGGGTGGTGAATTGGAGTTTTGTAGAAATGGCGGCTGGTGACACGAATGTTGGGTTTAGGCCGAGTTGAAAAGTCGTCGATTCATCGGCCCTATCTATTCTCTTCTGCATAGGTCGGGATTCTCTCCACAATGTTCCGGGTGACCTTGCGTTTCCGCCGGTCGTAGAGCCTTGTCGTTCTCGGGTCCGCATGATTCGCCAAGTTCTGAACGTCCTCCAGGGCGACGCCTTGTTCGTGTGCCTTCGGCAAGCGTGCGGAGCCGCAAAAATGCGCGCCCGGGTGGGTGGACGGCAGGGATTTCCATTAACCGGACAGCGACGTAGCGTCCGGCACGAGCGCCTCTTTATAGTTCCAAGGCATCCATCTCCCCGGTTCCAATTTAACCGCGTCGGCGTTTCGAGCCGCCGTCAACAGGTAGTCGAAGGGATCGGCGCCGTTGGCAAAGCAGGTTTGGAGCAGACTCATGAATAAATCGCCCACCGCCGCTCCGCGAACCGTCCGGTAATGCAAACTGTTCTTGCGGTGGAGGATCGCGGTCTTGAGCAGTCTTTCGGTTACGTTGTTGTCGAGCGGTGCCCCCGGTATGCGCAAAAACTGGGTTAACTCCGCCCACCGTTTCAGCAGGTAGTTCATCGCCTGCCCCAAATTCGAGTTGGGTTCCACCCGCCGGCTCTCCAAACTCTGAGTAAAATGACTTTTGAGCTGCTCCATCACTGGCTGGCTTTGCTCCTGGTGAAGCTGCAAGCGCTGTTGCGGATCCAGCCCTTTGGCCCTGGCTTGGGCTTCCACGCGGTAAATTTTGGAAAAATCCTGCACCACTCGCTGACTGTCCTCCGGGAAGACCGCCTGGATATCGACAAAGTTCCGCCGCGCGTGAACATTACAACTGCAATCCCGGATCGAATGTCCTTTGGGCGCATTACGTGAGAGTCCGTCGCGCATGGGCAAGGGCGGCGGCAATTCGACTTTCCGTTCGTCCAGTACCCGCGCCAGATGTTCTTTTCCGCGGAGCGTCCAGAACCAAATTCCTATCAGTAACCCATGCGGTATACGACTTAAGGAGGAGGCGCCCAGGTGATGTAGCTCTGAACGGGGGCGTCCATGCAGCTAATCTGGCATGTGAGTTGACAACCCAGGGGTGCCAAGATAACGCGTAGTCAGGCGCGTTTCAATGGCGC
>JAYVTS010000045.1:0-13674 GCA_043788645.1 Verrucomicrobiota bacterium | reverse complement strand
GCACTTCTTTCTATGTCCTATTTCCACTCAAAATCGCCGAACAAGCCCGATGCATCGAACCCCGCGATCACCCCACGCCTCCGTAGCGGTCGTCCTCAGCGCGGGATCGCTGATCGGGAGCGTTGGCTCTTGGGTTACCGATTTCAAATGAATTAAAGCAAGATTCAAGAAATTGTAATTACATGAAATTATTACTCATTTACGTCCGCAGTCTGTTGTTTTTGCTGGTTTTCGTCGGTTGCAGTCCGAAGCGCGTCGGGTTGCGCGCTCCGCATCACTACACGGTTCTGGTAAGTGGTCCGGCCGGTGTTAGCTTTACTGCCACGATCAAAGTGGACCGTGTGACCCGGCAAATTTCCGGTACGGCACCCGCGCACCTCGCGTACGATGGTAAGAGTCTAGATTGCTCATTTCAGCAGGGCATACAGCTAGGTTCACTCGTGTATACAATTCAGGACCAGACAGGAACGTTAGGCGGCGGCGCGACCAGTGGCCCTAAAAATACATGCCGATTTAGAATACAAGACGGACAGGTTAAGTCGGTGAGAGAACTTAACTTCTGACTATACTCACCGAACAAACCGACTGCAGGACAACGCCGGGATGTGAAGTGGACCCCAATTTTCGGACCAGTGGTTAAGCTCCGGCGTTGCCTGCATCATGAGCGTCCTAAAAAAATTCGGCGTGTTTGGTCTCATCGTCTTCCTAGGCGTGTTCGTCGCTGGGCTCTACGGCCTCGCCCACAACCAGATCAGTTATACCGTCGCACCGGAGTATTTCACCAAGTTCAAGTTCGGGCAGTTTGGTTTTATTAACACGCCGCTTCCAGAGCGTGTTCGCGCTTCGATGGTCGGCGTTCTCGCATCGTGGTGGATGGATATTCCTATCGGCATCCTTGTCGGCGCAGCAGGTTTCATCCACCGTGACGCTCGCCGGATGCTTCGCGTCTCGCTGTGGTCATTGCTTGTCACAGTTGCCTTTACATTTTTGTTCGGCCTCGGCGGTTTGCTCTACGGCTACATCCGGACGGCACAGATCAATCTCGCGGAGTATCGCGGGTGGTTCATCCCGGATGATGTCACCGACATGCGGCGGTTTCTTTGCGCTGGTTACATGCACAATTCGTCATACCTCGGCGGAGTGCTTGCCATTCTTGTTGCTTGGGCGTTTCATATTGTTGTGAGATTGAGGACCAAAGATGCAGGCTACCGTTGATCGCCGCAGTGAACCGGGCCATAATCCCACGCCTCAAATCGGACGGTTTTCCTGGCCGAGTCCCTGAGCTCCGACGCTAACTGCTCAGAGTTCACATCGGTTGGACATGCCACTCTATGGATTTAACTCCATGTAAGGTTGCACTTGTCACTGGCGTTAGTCGCCGACAAGGGATTGGTGCCGCGATCGCCTTGGCCTTGGCAGAGGCGGGCATGGATGTCTGTACGGCCTATTATCGTCCGTACGATCGGATGATGCCCTGGGGAGTTGAAGAGACAGAGCCCGAGCAGATCGTGAGCGCACTGCGCCGGTCGGGGGTCCGCGCGGAATTGGCCTACGCCACAACGAAGGGTAGTGTGGATGCATGGACGTTGAGCTTAAGTGCAGCCGTTGCGGGGCGGGGGATTACGGTGAACGCGCTGGATCCCGGCCCTACGGACACTGGATGGATGGGGGTGGAGCAACGGGCAGCGCTGCTCGCAGCGGCACCTATGGGTCGGCTGGGAACACCACAGGACGCGGCACGAGTGGCCGCCTTTCTGGCGTCCGAAGGGGCAGGTTGGGTAACCGGCCAGGTGCTTCGCGCGCGGGGCAGCAGCTAGCATGATCGCTGAGCTCCCGCGTTCGCCCCATCCTCTTTCGTGGTCTCGCCACTAGTAGTTCTGAGGCAGCAATACGTCGGCTCCCCGAAAACCGTGGATGCGCTCGTCTTTAAAGTCCTGGTTTGGCCTAAAACCTAGGGTGCGTAGGGTAAGAAAATGAGCTCCTCGACGAAAGCACATCTTCCTTATCCCAGAGTTTCTAGAATTAAAATTCCTATTAAAAATAGTTTGACATCTGCTCGCGGTCATGTTCCAGCCTCGGAGAGAA
This sequence comes from Verrucomicrobiota bacterium, assembly GCA_043788645.1. Classification (GTDB taxonomy): domain Bacteria; phylum Verrucomicrobiota; class Verrucomicrobiia; order Limisphaerales; family UBA9464; genus CANIZL01. Next base: position 11,589 of record JAYVTS010000045.1, on the reverse strand, counting down.
TCAGCTGAATCTGGTTGCCCTCGATGAGCTCAAAAATCTCGCGCCCAAGGCAATCGTGGAATTCCTGGAAGTTTTGCCCGCCAGCGAGCAGCGGAATCTCCTCGTGGGCGAACTCTCGCGGACGTGGGCCATGACGGACCTGACGGGCGCGCTCGCGTGGATCAAAACGCTACCTGAAGGCGAAGGTCAGGTGCTCGCTTTCAGACAAATCGAGGAATCGTGGGCGAAAAAGGATTCCCCAGCAGTCTTTGAATTCGCCTCAGGTTTATCACCGGGCACCCTCCAGAGTGAACTTTATCGAGAGGTGTTTCAGGAACTTGGCACCACCGAACCCGTTTTTCGGTGAGCAATATCCTCGCGCTGACGGACGGCGAAAAACGATATGATCTGCTGGGGACTGTTACGAGCCAATGGGTTAGGCGCAATCCGGAGGCGGCTGCAGCATATGTCGTTAACCTCCCCGTCGACTCCTATCGAGGACCATTGATCCAAGGGGTCGTGGCGGATTGGGCGAGGAACGATGGCGCCGCCGCTTGGGCGTGGGTGCAATCACTGCCGGAAAGTGAGACCCGAATTCGATCCATGTGTATGCATTGATTCGGGCTTCGCTCGGCGGCGAAGATTACGTTTGGTTGGACTTGAACCCAAGGGTGGCTAATTCGCCGAGGGCAAAGGGAACGCTGCCGAGGACTTCCTGCATTTTTTCTAAAGCTTCGGCCAGGGTGTCGGCTTCAAAGGTAGAGGCGCCACCGGCATCGTCGTGAAGTCGCACCGCCCAGGTGACGGCGGCGCCGGGGTGCGGGATCTCGATGATCAGTCCGTGGAGATAATTGCCCGGCAATCCATGATGCACGCCGCCGCCGGGCACGAGGAACAGGCTGTGCAGGGGGTCGTGAATGCCTGGTGTGACGAGGCCATGATGCTTGCGGTGATGCACCGAGCGGCCGACGACTGCGGTCGCGTACCCCTCGGCCCTCGTGCGCAGTGCTTCGGGCAAGGATTGCACGTAGCGCCCGAAAATGCTGGCGTTGGACTCGAGGGTCGCCGCTTCAACCGATCCGTTGACGAGGGCATCGAGATTGTTCGCGAAAAAGACCGGCGCCTTCCCCAGCGAACGGGCGGTGACATGGCCGTGTTTGTGGTCGGCGGAGGCGTAGACCAGATGGGACGCGTAAAGCCGGCGGATCGCCGCTTGATAACTTGGGGTGAATGGCACGGCGCCGACCGCGCTTTGCTCAATCATTTCAAGGACCGACAAATCGGACAGGGCGTGGGGATCTTGCGGCATGAGACCATGCTAGGCGCAGCCCGGAGAGAAAACGAGCCTCTTTGTTTAGTATTTGGAGCTGTCCCAATCCACCTCGGTCGGCAGACGCTACGCGTAGGGACGGTTCCTGCATCGTTCTGGAGCCGGTTCCATCCGCTGATTCGACTGCAGATCACTGGATCTTGTCGCACCTCTCAGGGTGCAAAGACACGCACTCGGTAGAACCTGGCCGACGAGCACATGGTGGCATCTTCCACCACGGAGGGACCGTTCGTGGACGAAAAAAAAGGGTGATTGTCCGGCTGATCCAGCACGCCCCAAGATTTTGTATCCTGCAGGTTGGTGCTCCATTCCACTTCAAAGGCACGATTGGCCACACGAGAAAAAATAATCTGCACGGAGGAAGCCGTTGGTTGGATGCTCATTTTCCAGACGTCGCCCGGCACCAAAGGATTGCTGCCGGTCAGATACTCCAATTGGTTGAACGCACCGTCACCGTCGGGGTCTGCATCGGGTGCGGCGGCCGAAAGGTCAGTCGAGTGAAAATAGGCCACCTGCCAATCGGCGAAGCTCTGGTAATTAGCCAGCCCGTTGGTAATCCACTCGCTCAATAAATTTACGGCCTCGAGGTTCAAGACCGTGGTCGCGAGCGGCGGCATATGGGAGGCACCCAAATTCGCGACCCGAAAGAACATCATCGAGTGCCCGAGCGAAACTGGAACAACGACGCGGCCGTTGGGGTCCCCCCGAAAAGGGAACGCCAGCGGGCCATTAATAATACCAGAGGCGGCGGTCGGAGTGGTGATGCGCGCATCCCAAGACTTGAGTGTCTCGCCGCCCGGCTGATGACATTGCACACAATTGGCAGCCAGATAGGAACGGACGCGATATTCCAGACTCCAGGCCGTGTTGGTAGCGGCTATCAAAGCCCTCAGGCTATGAATCCCTGTTACCGGGCTGGAGAAATAACCTGACTGACTGAGATCCGCGATCTGATTGTTGGTGACTCCATCATGAACGAAGTCCCGGTTGAGTTGAGGCGTGTTGAAGCCGAGAGCGAAGCCGGCCACTGGAACATGACACCGCAAACACTCGGTGCGGCTGGGGTAGTGCCAAACCTGCGTGTGAGTTTCACCCTGGTCCTGAATGTCGATGTCCTCATCCAGTCCTTCTGGGGCTACTAGAGTAGCGTTGGTCTGCGAGTCATCCCAGCGGTAGGTCACCCCATAGACTCCTTCGGCACTGCGAACGAGAAAACGGGTTTCAATTCGGCGCGTTGATTCCGGCACCCCCTTCGTCAGCTGCAGTCCGAAATGTTTTATCCACATCGTACCAACCGGAAAGGACCAAGGAATTTCCCGCTCAAAGCCAATGGTTAAATTCGTATCCGGCACGGAAAACCAGCGAGTCTTATGCGCGCCATCTGACCAGAAGGGGAGGTTGAGATCGTAAGGCACAATGCCCGAGTTCGGAGTTAATTTAATCAAGTCGCTAAAGGCCCCCGTATCCGCCAGGGTCAGTGGCAACGAATGGGTGGTCACATCGGCTAGGCGGGCGGGCATGCGCAGCGTGGTATTGGCCGCCCGCTGCCAGGGGAGCGGCGACTGGGACATTGTTGGAAGGGCAGTCGCAATTGCGAACGCGAAGCCGAGTTGATATACGGTGTTCACGTAATCTCCGGTAGCCGATGCTCAGTACGATTCATTGCCGAATCCTCCAATTGATGTGTATGGAGCCGGACGGATGCGAGACAAGAATTCAATCGTGTTACTGCCGTAGCACCCGGAAATAATTCTGGTTTAGCTGGGCCGTATCCAAAGTGAGCACCGGCATGGTCATGTTCGTGGTCACGAGGTTGGCGAGGGAAGTCCAATTAATCAGGTTGGTGGAACCTTGCAGCTCATAATGAAATCCCACGCCCCCGTTCAGAATCAGTTGGAATTGCCCGCCACTTAAACCGCCTTTCAGACGCGCGGGCTCCGTCAGAGTCAGGAACTGATTGCTGCCAACGTTGTGCAATTCCTGAATGGTTCCGGAGGGCCACTCGATGCGTACCATATCGATGTTGGTGGCGTCACCCAGACCGAAGCTGGCCCGGAGATCCGATTGACCCGCCTGACTGCCACTGGCGCCGATATCACGTCGTTGCCAAAAGTTCTTTCCTTCTATGGTGGCCTGCACTCGCACCTTGGCACCGATCGCTCCACGGTTGGAAGCGGTTCCCACGAGTTTGAGATTGATCCAGTGGTTAGTGTTGCCGTTATTGTGGAAGAGGACATTGTTTCCACCACTGTTGCCCACCAAGACGACATCCATAAATCCATCATTGTCATAGTCCGCCCACGCAGCATCAATCGAGGCAAATGCAACGCCATCATTTACGAGGCTGCCCGAAGTGATTTTCGTGAAAGTGCCATTGCCATTGTTGTGATAAAAGAAATTGTTATCCGTTACGTTCACTACGAGGAGATCCAGGTAGCCGTCATTGTCATAGTCCACCCAGGTGCAGCCGATCGATTCATTGAAGGTCGAGTCCGTCACGATTTCACCCGTGGTGATTTTGTTGAATTTCCCCTCACCGATGTTGTGGTAAAGCAGGTTGGTCCGGCCGGCCACAAACAGGTCCAGGCGGCCGTCATTGTCGTAGTCCCCCCAGGCGCAGCCGCGTGAGTAACCGCCATCATGCGGCGGCAGTCCCAATTGCGCAGCAGTGCGCTTCGAAAAGCCAGCGGGACCATCGTTGTGGAACAATTGGTTGTCCTCGCCCAGGCCGCTGGGCGTGAACCCTCCATTAGACGTGACAAAAAGATCAAGCCATCCGTCGTCATCGTAGTCCGCCCAGGCACCCGTCCAGGATTCGTGGAGATCCTCAGCAATACTGCCGGTAGTGATTTTGGAAAAAGACCCATTGCCTTGATTATGGAAGAGAAAGTTTTTGCGGTCGCCACCAAAAGTACCATTCGCGACAATCATATCCACAAAACCATCGTTATCGTAATCCCCCCAGGCCGTGCTGCCGGAAAACGTGTGATCGCCAATGATAGGTCCAACGATCGACGCATTGGTCAGATGAAGCAAAGTGCCGTTCCCCTGGTTGTGATAGAGATTGACCCCAAAATCACGTGCGCTGGTCGTATAAAGATCCGAAAACCCGTCGTTGTCATAATCTCCCCAGGTGCCACCCCCAAGACCCAGACCGCCAATCACTGTGGTAAGAGCCCGCTCGAAGGTTCCGTCACCCTGATTATGATAGAGAAAATCTGGTCCGCTGATATTGCCTACGAGCAAATCAGGGAGCCCATCGTTGTCGTAGTCACCCCAGGCGGCTCCAACGGACAGACCAATATCTGCGAAGATCGGACCCGAAGTGATCATGGTGAAAGTCGGGTCCACGTCGAGCTTGGCCACCAGGCTGGTCACCGAACCAGCGGTATTGGTGACCACGACCGAATAGCCGCCCGCATCCACCGGCTGGACGTTGGTCAAAATGAGGGTGCGCTTGGCGGCGCCGGGAATCACTGTCTCGTTAAAATGCCACTGGTACGAAAGCGGGGCCACGCCGGTAGCCGATACCACGAAGGTCACGTTGGCGCCCCGGCTGACAGATTGTGAAAGCGGCTGAGTTGGTAAGTGAGGTTGCGCAAGGGCCTGCTGAAATTCGACCCAGCAGGCCAAAACCACAGCGATCACTGCTTTTGTCTTCGTGGAGCGAATCTGCCTGCGTGATTGAGTTAATAGTTTAATAATATGAATCATACGATATGTTCTTCTAAACTGTTTTTCTTGGTCTGCTCTCTGTCGATTTGCGCCTGATTGGTTAACTGTTCGCCGGTTCCTACAACCAATCGGTGGCGAGGTTACAAAGAATCGGAAACCTTCCAGGAACGGTGAGCTGAGCGGCTGCGGGAAGGAAAACGACTTGAACGTGGCCAACTCACGCTTGAAATACCCAATTAAGAGGGAATCAAGGGCCTGAAATACGAACCTTGAGCCGTTACACGGCTGTTTTGCTCCTTCCCCGCAACCGGAGAGAGCGTTAGGGCTGAGGCCAGGTTTCTGGGTGCGGTTGGTTGTCGTTGTTCCAGCGTCTGGCGTGGGTTTCGTCGGGCTTAAATCGCAACACTCCGTAATTGTTCGGTACTTCCTTCGGGATTAGTTCGTTCCGGCTGGTTTCCAAGTGGCCATCACAAAATACCGCGTTGTTGCGCTGACCGTCATGGCTCCAGCCGGTAAATCCAGGCCATCCAAACCCATCCATCCCGCGCCATTCGTAAGGCGCTGTACTATCGAGGATGGCAATCAGGTCACTCGGCGCCAAAACAATTGACGCAGGCACAGCCACGTTTTTGCGCCCGAAGACGCCCAAACCAAGTTGCAGTGGTCTTTCACCGTCAGCATCATCCACAATGGAATCGCCTGTTTCGCCGCCTCCTACCCACATGCCAACCGTCCCTTGAGTTCCGAGGGCATTGTAGCCATAGCTAAGGCCCATTTGTTTCAAACTCGGACATGTGAAAAGCTTCGCATTGCTTCCACAAAAAGGGAGAAGATGGTCACGCCATACCCACATGTGCGGGACATTGCCCCATTCAAGGGCGAGTGGATACTTGTCAAACTCGCTCACGTAGATATTCAGTCCGATGCCGATCTGGTGCAGGTTGCTCTTGCACGCAGCGGATTTGGCGGACCCCTTCGCGAGACTCAACGTCGGTAGCAACAGCGCCGCCAGGATCGCGATGATGGCGATGACGACCAATAACTCGATGAGCGTAAAACCGCCCCTGTAGCGGCGTCTCGTGAGTGCGCCGCACTTTTCCACAAGATGATCAGCGGCGCTCTCTTGAGGCGTCGGTACAAACTTCGAGGTCGGCCAGTGCGCAAAGCTCGTTTTCATTCCCTGTTCCTCGCCACTTTCCTCAAGGGAGTCGTATCGTCGAAGGTCGCAGCCGGCCATAGCCGGACCATTCCGTCCGAGCCGCCGGTGGCCATGAGGTTCCCGTCCGGCGAGAACGTCACTCCATTGACCGGCCCACCGCCTTGAGCGAAAATTAATACAACCTGGTGGTTCGCCAGTGACCAAAAACGAATCGTTCCATCCCAACTCGTCGAGACAAGGGTCTTGTCACCGGGTGCGAAGGCGATTCCGAAAACGGTTTTTTTGTGCCCCTCCAAGGGCCAGGGCACACCCTGCCGCAGATCGTAGAGCACGACTAGGTTGTCCCGGCCTCCTGAGGCCAACCAAAGCCCATCATGAGAAAAACCAAGCATATTGACCCTCTTTGAATGCTTGTGGAATGGGTGTGATAGGTGTCCAGTCAGAAAATTCCAGATGGCCACTTGGCCGTTCTCCATTCCGAGCGCGATCTGCTTTCCGTCCTGGGAGAAAACGACACTTGCCACGCCGTTGGTCGGGGCGTCCGCCAGCAGCTTCAGCGACTCGCCGTTTCGTAAATCCCGGAAGCGAACATCACCACACGCGAGTGCGAGGAGGGGCTTGAACGGATGAAATGCCATTCCGCCTCCGCCCGTCACCTCATGAAAAGTAACCATATTCGTTCTGGGTGAGCCGCCCCACAGGTGCACGTTCCCGTTCCCCTCGCCGTGAAACGTTGCGAGAAGTTTGCCATCCGGTGAAAACTTTACTCCGCGGCAGGGCGCCGAAAAGTCACCAACGATTCCGTTAGAACTTCGGTCACGCAAAGTCCACACCACGGCTTTACCAAGAGTAAAGTCAGCGACGGCGAGGAGCTTTCCGTCCGGAGAGAAATCCACCTGATCCGTCCAATCCGAATGGCGCAGGAGGTTCGTGGATTGCCGCACGGACACGTTCCACACTTTAACGGTTTGGTCCGCGCTGCTGCTGTAAAGTTGGTTTCCATCCTTGGAAAACAGAACCGAGGTCACTTCGCCACGATGGCCATGCAAAAAGGTGGGAGCGCCCGGCATGCCCAAATCCCAGAGCCGGACCGTGTGGTCGGTTCCTCCACTGACCAGCCGCTGGCCATCGGGCGAGAATGCCAGGTCACCAATCCACCCCTGATGACCGGTAAGGTCAGCGACGGGGCCGCAGTCGGGGAAACTCCATACTCGGATGTGACTGTCACCGCCGCCGGAGACGAGTTTCGTTCCAGTCCGATCAAAGGCTAGGCAGTGAATGAACGCCGTGTGAGCCTTAAACCGGTTCACTCGCCTAAGTGTCGGCAGTTCGAGGATATAAATCTCGGTGGTGGCACAGGCCAAATACTTCGCATCCGGGCTGAAGGCGATACTATAAACTTTCCTATTTTCGCCGAGGCTGATTTCAGGACCTAGCGGCTGGCCGGTCTTCACTTCATAGATTCGGACCGTACTGTTCGTGCCCGCGGCAGCGAGCTGGGCCCCGTCCGTTGAGAGCGCAAACGCGCCGTCCCATTTGGGGTCCAACCCCCCGCCCAAGAGGACCTCGCTGGTGGGTGAGAGAATGTTGATTCGATCGGTGCGGTACGCGACCAAACCGGGCTGGTCCGCGGCCATAGAAATCCCGTTAACGGGCTTCGTGCTGGCGGTCAGGATCCGCACCTCGCGCTGCTCGTGGCCGTCCAGCCATTTGAGCGAGCTGCCGCTGGCGGCGATCACCGTCCGACCGTCGGCGGCCATCGCCAATCCGTGATTCTCGCCCGCGAAATGGACGCTGGTAAAAGTGAAGCGGCTTTCATCCCGGCAAAGCTGCCAGAGGTAACGCCACTCAAAGCCGCGCAGGTCTTCTTCATCGGCTTGGGGGATATGCGCCCGGAGAAGGTCCTCGGCACGTTGCAGACTGCCTTCGCCCCAGGCTTGATAGACCCGGCTCATGTCCGCCGTGTACAGGTTCCGCCGGACGATCAACTCCGCCTGGCGTACCTCGTGGAGTTTCGAGGTGACACCCGCAAAGCCGAGTAGGATAGCCAGAACCAAAGCTGTCCCTAGGCTGGCGACGACCGGATTGCGCCGGCACCAACGCCAGAATTTCTCAAACTGGGTCGCCGGACGCGCCTTAATCGGTTCATCCTTGAGGAATCGGCCCAACTCTTCCGCCAATTCACCGGCGGTGGCATAGCGCTTAGAGGGTTCCTTGGTCAGACATTTGAGGCAGATCGTTTCCAGATCGCGCGGCAGGCTCGGATTCAGCGTGCGCGGCGAGACCGGCTCGCTCTGCAACACCTGGGTGACGATGCCTTCGAGCGAGTCGGCGTTGAAAGGCGGACGGGCAGTGAGCAGGTAGTAGAGAACGGCACCCATCCCATAAACATCGCTCGGCCGCCCCACTTTTCCCCTTCCGCTTCCCGCTTGCTCTGGAGGCATGAAGTTCGGCGACCCCAACACCTGGCCGGTAACGGTGAGTGAGGATTCGCCGTCCAAACGCTTGGCCAAGCCGAAGTCGGTGATCCGTGGTTGGTCGGTGGCCGCATCCACCAGGACATTGGAAGGCTTGAGATCACGGTGGAGGATGCCCTGGCCGTGCGCGTAGTGAATGGCTTCCGCAATGATTTGGACGTAACGCGCGGCTTTCGCGGGCGGCAACGGACGGTTGCCCACGAGCTGGGCGAGGTTTTGTCCCTCGACGTAATCCATCGAAAAATAATGCTGATCGTCGTGGATGCCCACGTCGTGAATGGCCACGATATTCGGGTGCTGAAGCAGAGCCGCCGCGGTGACCTCGCCGCGGAACCGCTGGATGATCTGCCTGCTCGCGAATTGCCCAGACAATATCATCTTCACCGCGACGATCCGCTCCAGACTGAGTTGCCGCGCTCGATAGACCACGCCCATCCCACCGCGGGCAATCTCCTCCAGCAGCTCGTAGTCGCCGAAGGACCGAGCCGATCCGGCTGCGACGTCTACAATTCGTGTTCCGCTGTCATTCAAGGGTACCTGGGGTTGGTCGGAGCCAGGGATCTTCGGTTCCACTAGCGATGGTTCCAACCCGCGCTCAAGCAAGCAACGGGTGCAGAAGCCCTCAGAGTTCTGAGAACGTAATTCGGCTCCGCAACGGACACATGAATTCAGGGCGGGCATGGCATCACCCAAATCGGACTCAACCGTTCCTACAACCTTTCGAAACCCAGGTTACGAACGAAGTTTAGAAATTCCATAGGCCTGCGCCCTCAACTGAGGACCGCGATCAGGTGACGCAACTCCTCGTCAACGTCTTCTGGCTGGGCCACCGTATGGGCGACCTCGGAGCGCAGCACTTCGCGGAAACGCTGCCGGAGCCGATGCACCGCCACTTTCACGGTTCCCTCCGCCAACTTCATTTGCTTACCAATCTCCGCATACGATGCGGAGATTGGGTCGCCCCAAATGAAACCCTTGAGGGCCGCGAATAGTTGAGCTTTGTCGCCCTTGGCGTATTCGCTTCGCAGATGGGCAAGCACCTGTTCAATCATCGCGTCCGCCCATTGCCGCTCGTAGGCCACAGAGGGACTGGCATTATCGATCGGCCCCGCAGCGTAACGCTTCTCCGCCTCGTGGGCATCGAAGGAAATAAACGTCAGGTCACCACCCCGTTTCAGGCGATCCGCCCGTTTCCATTCGTTGATTAGGAAATTTTTCAGCGATCCCAGCAGGAAGGTACGGAACTTTCCTCGGTCGCGGTCCGCTTTGGCGAGGTAGTTCTTCTCGACCAGCCGCAGAAAGAACTGCTGGGTTAGATCCTCCGCATCCTCCGGACTGTGGCCCTGCCGTCGCACAAAGGCGTAGAGGGGATACCAGTAGGTGAGGCAAAGTTTCTCCAGCGCCTCGGCCGCTTGGGGCAGGTCGCTCTGTCCGGCCGTCATCACCACGCTCCAATGGGTGGCGGCAAATTGCCCTTCCTTGGGATGATCAATCTTCGCTAGATCTGACGACATTAGCGGACCGTAGATTATCTTCACTGGATTGACCAGTGGCTGGCGGCAGCGCCGATTGAAGCGCCGTGTGAAGGGGCGGATGGACTTTGTCTGCGGGTCTCCAAAATCACCGAGTACAAGGAAAATACCGGGTGGCCCCTAAGTGAAACGGGGCGTCCACCTTCAATCACCCCGAAAACTATTCCGAATCGACCCTCTATCGCCGGGGTACTTACTGCTTGCTCCTACTCACATATTTCGATAACCATTGTGCGCAAGCAACATTTAAATAATCTCAAAAACGTCCTGAATCATTGCCTTCCAAAGCCATCGGTTCCTGACCCTCGTGAAAAATGAACTCGACCCAACTGAACCCAGATCCGGATAAACTGCAGGCGTTCCTCGGCAAAGCGCTCGCCGATATGGGGGCCGCCTTCCAGACCGCGCTCATCATTATTGGCGAACGACTTGGTCTATACCGGGCGATGGCTGGCGCCGGCCCGCTCTTACCCGCCGAACTTGCCGAAAAAACCGGTACTCATGAACGCTACGTTAGGGAATGGCTCTGTTCGCAAGCGGCGGGTGGCTATCTGGAATACGACGCTGGTTCCGGTCGGTTTACTTTACCCGATGAACAAGCTCTCCTCCTGACAGTTGAAGATGGACCCGCTTATTTACCGGCCGCGTACCAGATCATTTCGTCCACGATTAAAGATGAACCAAGAATTCGCGAGGTCTTTCAGAACGGACTAGGCCTCGGGTGGCACGAGCATTGTGCGTGTCTGTTTGAAGGCACGGAGCGTTTTTTTCGCCCGAGTTACGCGAACCACCTGATTTCCGCCTGGATTCCCGCCCTGCTGGGGGTCCAGGCAAAACTGACCGCGGGCGCGCGGGTCGCCGACGTGGGTTGTGGCCATGGTGCCTCCACGATTCTGATGGCTCTGGCTTTTCCACGCTCCACATTTTTTGGTTATGATTACCACGGAAAATCGATCGACCGCGCGCGTGAAGCGGCGGCCGCCTCCGGAGTGTCTGACCGCGTAAAATTCGAGGTGGCAGCCTCCAAGAATTATCCCGGAAAAGACTATGACTTGGTCACTTTCTTTGATTGCTTACATGACATGGGCGATCCCGTGGGCGCCGCCCAGCATGTGCGTCAGTCCCTGAAACCCGAGGGCACCTGGATGGTCGTCGAACCGATCGCGAGCGACCGCCTGGAGGAAAATTTGAACTTAGTGGGCCGAGTCTACTTCGCCGCTTCCACGATGATCTGTACGCCCGCCTCGAAATCGCAGGAGGTCGGACTCGCGCTCGGGGCGCAAGCGGGTGAAACGAAAATCCGTGAAGTCATTTCCCAGGGCGGCTTCACCCGCTTCCGCCGGGCGGCCGAGACGTCCTTTAATATGATCCTCGAAGCGCAGCCTTAGCCCGCATAGTTTATACACCTTCTGCTACGACTTGCGATCTCTTAAAAAC
>JAYVTS010000044.1:0-3288 GCA_043788645.1 Verrucomicrobiota bacterium | reverse complement strand
ACGCTCCGCGGCAATGAGCTGAGATTGTAAATTGATGCAGCTAGAGCGGGTTCTCCCGCTCGAACAACCAGTCCAAATCACGGATATCCTTGCCACCATCACTGCCATTGGGCACTTGCTTGTAGCTCTTGAATATTTTTGGAACCTGCCAACAGTGGTATCCGTCAACGACCGGGATCGGATGCATAAGTCAGTGCCAGTAAGGTTGAATTGCATCCAGCAATCGATTCAAATCCCGCCGGTCTTTCCCGCCGTCCTTCGCTTCGACTTCCTGCTCGTATCTTACGAACCTCTTCGGCGCTTGCCATCGGAAGTGATCAACGTGCCCATCCGCAAACGAAAGGTTGCATCCCTGATTATGTCGATCCGAAGGCATTTCCCACCAAAAGTCGGGACCGATGGCAAAAATCCCGTCGTCGATGCTCATCTCATTTTCATCGATGAAAATAAAAGTTTTGGAGGGCCCCACTGGAAGGTTTTGCAGTCCCGTTGCGGTACCGGTCAGATTGATTTGCGGAAAATCGGCAGATTCCCAGCTCCAAGTCAACTTGCCACTTAATTCGCTGTGCGTGGTGGGACCTCCGCCTGAGTAACTACGCGTGCGGCGAACATTTTGCATCCCAGTCATCGTGAATCTGTCGGAAGGGCAAATATAAATCCCTGTGGTCCTAGTGTAGGGAAAAAGAACGCCATTTTGAATATTCGTCGTCGTCGTGTCCTTTTGGGCGTTCCCTAATACCCACGAGCCGGCAACATTGGCAACGTTGACCGATTTGTTTGGCGCCAATCGGTCGTTGTAATCGTCGGGGTACATAAGCCAGGCAAGTTGGAGCTGCTTGAGATTGCTCAGGCAGCGAGTCTGTTGCGCGGTGGCCTTGGCCTTCCCCAAGGCTGGCAACAGCAGCCCGGCCAGGATTGCAACGATCGCAATCACAACTAAAAGCTCGATCAGTGTGAAGCCACGCAAGGAAGGCGTGTGCCTTAATAATACCCAGGTCGCCGCTGATTCATGAGGAACGGAGTGCGGCCAGCGGGTCAGCGCATCTTGGATGAATCTCCGCCGATTCTTGCGCGCTCGAGTCGTCCGGGCTCCCTGGAGATTCAACGTCGCCCCGCCGATCAGGCCGCGTCGAGAATCCAAGCGGTGAGGGTATTCCGGACGTTCGTTTGTGATCGATTCAAATAACGAATATGGGATCATGGGTGGTAATTGTTGGATTGCTGCTATTTCTCATCGGAGAGATGATTTCGAATCTTGAAAAGGTCTTCTTTGTCTAAGTCGTTATACGGTCGTTGATCGTAATTGCGAAAGACCTTTGGCGCTTGCCAGCGCCAGTGCTCTACGTGCTCATCAAGAAAGGAAAGATTGTAACCTTGATTGTGACGACCCGCAGGCAGGTCTTTCCATTCCAAAACCTTGCTGCGATCGTTGACCGCGAAAACACCGTCGTCGATGCTGTCTGCGTGTTCGTCAATAAAGGCAAAAACCTCGGCCGACGACCGGGTGGTTAACTCGGACAACCGGGTCATCCAAGGGTCGAACTTCTCGCCCTTCCCTTCGACATCGCTTGCCGACGCCCAGCCGGAAAGGGCATAGCTCCGAGTCCTTGAGCCCGACGGCAAAGGGCCTTTCGAATTGTCAGAGGGACAGTGATACACGGCATCGTCGCCGATTTCACGAAAAAGGAGACCGGCTTCGAGATTGATGGTGGAATTGTCGTGCTTGGCGTTTCCCAGCACCCAAGAGGGAGCGACCGCTTGTTGAATCAAATTGCTGCTTCGAGAGTAATTGGGGACAAGCGCATCGCCGTTATTGTGCGCGTAATTGAAGAAGGCTAATTGAAGTTGCTTCAGGTTGTTGAGGCAATAGGTCGACTTGGCTTGACTCTTCGCCGAGCTCAGGCCGGGTAGAATCAATGATGCAAGAATCGCGATGACCGCCATGACGACGAGCAGTTCCGTGAGGGTAAAGGCGGGGGCCGACCGGCGGGCGGACTGCCCGCCAAACCAGGCCGGTGGCGCGCACCGCCCCAATGGCCGGCCGAAGAGGGCCAGTGACCTGAGGCACCCAGAGGAACCGGATTTCATCGTGGCCTCACTTTGGATTTGCTGGTGAAGGGTGAGAGAAAATCACCAGATATGATTTCGCGCTCGGCATCGGGTCGTTTCCAAGCGACTTCGAGATGGCTGGAATTAGTGGCGGCTTTCTCAATCGCTTGAATGAAGTAACGTCGTCCCGCCAGGAGCTGGATTGGGGGAGATCGCGGCATCATGAGATTATTCCGTTTTGTGGATGAGTCCTGCCAATTCCGGAGCAATCCGCCGGGCGTGGTCGCGATACGAACTTTGCCTGTGGGATTTTCATCAGGACTTAGCCAGAGGGAGCCGTTGCCGCCACTCGCAATCCAGAACGTGTAATCGCCTGTAATCGGCGGATGCAGATAGCCAATTATACGACAGGCATAGTTGTTGGTCTCGCTAACCGGCGTTTCGAAAGCTTTGAGTTTATCAGAATAGTTGGGCCGGTTGGGATAATGTGGATGGTCCAGCAAATCGTTTACTTCGCCGCCGGATATGCCGGTCCAGATTTCGCGCCGGATGCTGCCAGTATTCGGTAGCACGGACAATTCAGTGATGTCTGCGGCAATCGTATAATAGCCGCCAGGAACCTTTACATGCGTGCCGTCGGTGGCGCGCGTGAGCTGGACCTGACCCTCTGCCACCTCCAGGCGCGTGGCGGTGGTCGTGGCCGTGAGCGTGAATTTAGTACCCAACACCCTGGCCTCCGCCTGCGTCGTGCGCAGGAGCATCGGTTTGAACGGGCGCTGGCGGGCGACGCTGGCTTCAACCTTGCCCGAGCGTAGCGTGAAGCGCTTTGCATTCGCGAACGAATCCAACTTCAACTCGGTTTCGGCGCGCACTTCGAAGCGCGTTGGCTCCCGGCCGAAGCCGATTGTGGCCGTCGCGTTCGTGGCGGTGCGGACCACGTCGCCCGACTGCAGGGGCATTCCAACGGTCGCCGCAATGGTTTGACCCGTACGCTCCAGAGTCACCGTTCCGAGGGACACAGCCGTCAGCACCGGCGCACCCATCGTGGGGCTAAAGTACCAACCACTGAGACCGAGCAGCAACGCCAGACACGCGGCGAGAGCCACAGTTGCACGCCAACGGGCGGTAAAGAGAGTCCGGCGCCTGGATCTATCGGCCACCGGTTCGGCCATCGGCAGCAGAACTACTGTTTTTGGACTGGAATTGACTTCGGCGAGCGCCTGCGCGCTCTCGGCCACG
>JAYVTS010000043.1:0-8572 GCA_043788645.1 Verrucomicrobiota bacterium | reverse complement strand
TCCGACCACCCGCGAGATGCAGTGATAAACCGCCGTCGCCCCACTCAACTTGATTCGTGTCATAAGCTAGACATCCACGCTGCCACACCACCCCACCCTCGTCAACACAAATATCCAGTCAAAATGATTGTAAACTAGTTCAAAATATTTATCATGATAAATAAAACAAGGTCTAGGTCCGTTATGTCAAAATAATAATCAAAACAACTTATAATATTTAATGTGTTAAATATGTAATCTGTAATAATTAATTTAATAATAGTCAATATAATAATATTGATAGTTTATTTAAAAAAATTATGTCAATATAAAAAGACTGAATAGCACTCTATATTCGAGGGAGGTCCATAAATAACCCGGCTATACAAAAATTTTGTTTTGTCAATATATTTATAATGACCAAATGTTTTTTTAGTTTGAGTTCTGCGAAATCGAGTGGAAGCGGCTTTTTCTGGATTGGTGAGGTCTAGAGAGCAGGGGATCCGGTAGCTTATGGCCTCGTCCCAGGATAGTCGTTGCAGAATTGAGAGGTCGAATTTTCGCTTTGAACGTCCCGCCCAATCCGCTCGGAGCTGGATTCCAACCTCTTCGCGGAAACATTCTTCACCCGGTCAATCTACCACCTACCCTGAACCACATGTCAAAACCGGCTCTCGGACGCGGCTTGGGTGCGCTGCTCGGCGGCGGCAAAGCGCCTCCGTCCGCACATTCCGCCCCCGCTCTCGCCCCTGTCATCGTGCCAGCGCCGAGTGGATCCGGCTCTCCCGCCCTCCCGCACCCGCCCGTCACCGGGCTCCCGGCTCCTCGTCCCGGAACCGCAGTTCAACGAGTCGCCCTTGCCCGCGTTTTTCCGAGCCCGCTGCAACCCCGCAAAGATTTCCCGCCGGAATCCCTTCAAGATCTTGCCGATTCGATTCGGGAACAAGGCATTGTTCAGCCCCTCATCGTTCGCCCGTCCGGTGATCGTTTTGAACTCATCGCGGGCGAGCGCCGTTGGCGGGCGGCGAAACTGCTCGGTCTGGCGGATGTCCCGATCATCGAACGCGTCGCCACCGATGCGGAAGTCCTGGAGTTAGCACTCATCGAGAATCTTCAGCGCGAAAACTTGAATCCCATGGAAGAAGCTCACGGGTATGCTTTACTCAGCACGCAGTTCCAATTTACCCAGGAGCAAATTGCCCAAAAGGTTGGCCGCGGGCGGGTGGTGGTCGCCAACGCTCTGCGCTTGCTGAAACTGGCACCCAGAACCCAGTCTGCCGTGCGCGCCGGCCGGCTCAGTGTAGGGCACGCGAAAGTACTTCTTGGTTTGGCCGACGTCGGTCTGCAAGAAAGCGCCGCTGACCGCGTGGAAAAGGACAGCTTAACCGTGCGCCAACTTGAGGAACTCGTCGCCCGCTGGACCGAGCCGAAATTGAAGCCAGGAACCCCGCCTCCCAAAGTGGTCGCGCCCCGCGACGTCCATGTTGTGGACGTGGAGAACCGCCTCCGCGAACGATTTGCTACAAAAATTGCTCTTAAGTATGCCGCCGGCCAGGGCAGCATTGAGCTTCGGTTCGCGAGCGATAAGGAACTGGACCGTCTCCTCGGCCTCCTGGGACTCGAGAACGATTGACGTCCGTTTTCCCGCGCCGCTTTTCTATTGGATCACCTTCAACCCGACACAATGATTCCCGTCGTGTCCGCTCTTTTCTCGATTCCTGCTGTTTCGTGGACCGGTCCCGAAATTAACGAGTTCAGTCTCTTGGAAACGCTGCCGGTTTCGATCGCAGGGGTGCTTCGACAAAGAAATGGGTTCATTGCTTGTGCCGGCGGTTTTCATTTCCGCGGGATTTGCAATCTCCCGGACTGGCACTCCCTTCAGGATGTGTGGACGGGTCCGCGGGCCTTGCATCGTCTCTATCCTACGATCCATTCGACCGACCTTCCTTTCGCCCAAGATTGTTTCGGGGATCAATTTTTATTCCGTGATTCTCAGGTTTGGCAATTGGATGCTGAAATCGGAGAAATTCGCAATTTGTCCCTGACGCTGAAGGAGTTCTTGGCCGCGATCTCGACGCGACCGGTCGAGTTCCTTGGGTTGCAACCGCTCGTTAGTTTTCAGGAGCAAGGCCATTCCTTAGCACCGGAACAATCCCTGCTTTGTTGGCCACCTTTAGCGACTCACGAGGCATCCATCGGGCTCACCGTGAAAGCCCTGCCGAAGTTGGCGCACCTCAATTTTCTGAGCGATGTCGCCCACAAAATGTCCCAGGCTCAGCCTGGCGATTCTCTTCACTTTCATCCTCCGATCTAGGGAGGCGATGCAAAATACGACCATTCCAATTTATTCTCCATCCTATGATCATGCAAAACTCCCCCTCGTTTCGGGACGCGGCGGCTGGTCGCCTTGCGGCGGTAGCCCTTCGGGTGCCCCAACTCACTGCTTTTGTGGGTTTAGACGGGTTCGTCGATGAAATTTTACACGTCGTGGATAAACGCTACGACGCTGAACGATTTGATCGTGTTCCGACGATTGCTGCTTACGCTGCTCGACTCGCGGCCGCGGCCGGTAAATCGACCAACATCGAACTGGTCAATCGCATGACCAAACTCGGCGGCAACGGGCCTATTATGGCTAACGCGCTGGCCAGCTTTGGAATAAAAACCACCTACCTGGGAGCACTTGGGTATCCGGCGATTCATCCCGTCTTTGCTCCGTTCCAAAAGAGAGCCGACGTCCATTCTATCTGTGGTCCAGGGCTGACCGATGCCCTCGAATTCGACGACGGCAAACTCATGGTGGGCAAGCACTACACATTGAAGGAGGTCAATTGGGAAAATGTGTGCCAACGCTATGGGCGCGAGAAATTTACGGCCCAACTCACGCACGCCGATCTGATTGGCTTCGTGAATTGGACGATGTTGCCTTATATGTCCGATATCTGGGCCGCGGTGGAGACGGAAATTCTGCCGAGCCTGACTGGGCCACGACGTAAGATTTTCTTTGATTTAGCGGACCCTGAAAAACGGACGCCCGAGGATATTCGTCGTGCCTTGGAACTTATCTCAAAATTCCAGGCCAAATTCGATGTCATTCTCGGTCTGAACGAAAAGGAGGCGAGTGAAGTCGGCCAGGTACTAGGTTTCAGCGCCCCCACCGGGGACTGGGAGGGACTCGCCTCGCTGGCAATCACGATCCAAGAGCACTTGGCAGTCGATACCTTAGTCGTGCATCCTGTACCTTTTGCTTTGGCTGTTTCAAAAGGCCACGCTGACGTGGTGGAGGGTCCGGTTTGTCGTAAGCCAATCATTACGACGGGCGCCGGGGATCATTTTAATAGCGGTTTTTGCCTAGGAAAGCTATTAGGTCTCGACAACGCCACCAGTGTTCTGTGCGGAGTCAGTACCAGCGGTCACTATGTCCGAACGGCCGAAAGTCCATCCGTCACGGATTTGCTGACCTTGATGCGGACTTGGCCGACCGCTTAACCGGCTGGATTGGGGGGCAAAATCACGCAGAGAACGCGAAGAGCCGAAATGTTCTCTTTCGCACGCTTGGCGGCAATTCCTTGGGAAAGCTCTCCCGGTAATTCGCCTTTTGCTTTATCGAGCTAATGCCATGAGATAACGTTGTAGCCGATCACTTTCCCGTCGTTCACCGGCTCCTTTGTGAATGAGGTGAAGATTGGCGATGACCCGCTGTAGGATGCGTCGCGAACTGATCGGCAACAACGCCGATTCGTCGATATCAACCGCTGCATTTTTCAGGAATTTGCGGCAATCAATTTTAGTCAATAATTGACCTTCATGGAAAGCATCGATATAGAACTCTTCACGCGGGGTTTGATATCGGCAGAGGAAATGCCCGGGCATTCCGATCCCGGTGACCGGAAGATTCAAGCGGTGGGCGAGAAAGAGATAGAGGACACCGAGCGAAATTGGGATTCCGCGGCGCCGATCCATCACTCGGTTGAGATAGCTATTTTCGGGATCGTAGTAGTTCCCCGAATTTCCTTTGAACCCGAGCGTGCGGTAGATGTGGTGGTTGATCCGTTGGAGCCTCGCTTCCGCGGTCGTGCATTCGGCTATTTCCGACCGAAGCTCGCCCGCCCATTCGTCTAATTGAGCCCGATAACCGCTGATTGGCGATTCCGGAAAACGGGTTCGAACGAAGAGCCAGATCGCCTGTTCGAGATCGAAATGTTCACCGTGAGCTAAGGTGAACGTTAGAAATTCCGTATCCGCTTGAGCTGCGGCAAAATGCTGAAAAATCTCCCGAACTCGGCGACGCACGAGAGGTTCATCATGAAAACGGTGATTCTCGAGCCAATCCAACGTCCCTTGGCCACCCGCGATCAGTTGAGCGCGGATGCGGTTCGAGATCGCCAGGTCGTCGTCCCCCAGCAAGGTCAATAACGCCAACTGCCGTTGGATTCCGGGCATCTCGGAAAATGGAATTGGTTTCATGGAGGTGATCGAAAGTTGGACCGGCTGGAGTCACCCTCCGCACGCGGCGACGAATCCAGCCTCGGCGTGGACGGAACTCCCCTGGAATGCGATTCGGGATTAGTCCTTGGCCCAGTAATCGACGACGAAGGCTTCGGCTAGTACCGGACCTAGCAATTGGCCAAACGCTTTGTGATCGGGGTGAACGAGATACTCATCCCGATCTTTTTCGGAGCGAAACGTAACGAGGAACACATGGGTGCAACCGCGGTCGTGCTTTTCCGGGCTGACGTTTTGGCCCCATTCGTATTTGTCGACTTGCGGAATTTTGGTTTTCAAAGCCCCGAAAGCCATTTCGATTTTCCGGATTTCGTCAGATTTTGTACCCTCCTTGAATTTGAAAGCCACTACGTGACGCAGTTTGGCGCCGGATTTCTTTTTGGCCGCAACGGCCGTCGTGGCAGCGAGGGTCAGAGCGGTCCCGACCGCCAGAAAAAGGAAGAGAAGTTTTTTCATGACCCCCCGAGGCTACGGAATCGGCGGGTCGGTCCGCAAGCGGCGAACCCTAGATTTGTGACGTTCGGATTTCTCTGAGCAAGACTTGAGAAAAGCCGGGTGTTTCGCCTACGCTCCCGGGCTGTCAGTTGGGGGGGAACAGTGCAAGCTCCCCGCCGTTACCATGTTTAAAGACCGCTCCATCAGTATTCCGGTTTTGTTGTGTGCCGTCGTGGCCTTGATTGTAGCGACGGCCTTGGGTGCGCGGCCGACCTACCAAAAATACAAACATTGGCGCGCTTTGCAGTTGGTGACGGAAGTGCGGACGAAACTGATTCCCGCCAAGAATTGGGTGGCTTCGGATCATTCGTTGCGGCTTGCTCTGGGTTTTGCTCCCATGGAACCGGAAGTCCTGCGACTCGCCGCGCAGTACCTCACTCTCGCTGGCAGCGAAACCTCGCTTCAGTACTACTCGATGTTGATCCACTCGGGTGCCGCGACGGTTGAGGACCGCCTGCTGTATGCGCGCCAGGGACTCGGGCATAGCCGCCCAGATATTGCTCGGGAGCAAATTGGTAAAATTCTAGAAAGTGCGCCCCTTCATCGAGACGCGTTGTTGATGGGAATTGAGGCACTGGAACGTCTCGGTCTGGCCGAGGAGGCCACCCGGCTCGCGGACGTCGCGTTTCAGACTTACCCGAGCGATGACAAAGCGGCACTCCGCCTGGGCCTCTTACAACTGAACCGACCGGATCCCGCAAGGCAGTCTGCGGGCAAAAGGATCTTGTGGGGTCTAGCGATTTCCCCAAAGCCCCAGCGCATGGCGGCGATTGATCGCCTCACCCAGGACCCCACGCTAGATCGCAGTGAAATCAAGGTTCTGGTCCGCATTTTAGAGGCGTTTCCAGCTCGGACTTTAGCGCAAGACCTAATGTGGTTTGATCTGCGGCGACGACTCGCCCCCGCGTTAGAACAACCGATTCTGGCGACTCTCGCGATTCAGCGGCTGGGTCCCTCGCCGAGCACTGAAGAACGGCTTCTCGTCGCTGACTGGCTCTTAGTGCATGACGCTTCCGAGCGAATCAATGAGGTGATTTCGGAAGAACTTTGTCGAGCCCACGCCGGAGCCGCCCAACGCTGGCTTCAAGCCAAAGCGAACGTCAATCGTTGGGACGAGGTGCTCAGCTTGATTAACGACAATTCGCTCTCGATCGCACCGGAACTCCGACACTGTTTTCGAGCCCAGGTTCAGCATCGCCAAGGCAATACGAATGCGGTCAACGGCTACCTCAAGCAGGCCATCGCACTGGTCCGAAGCAATCCTGAACATGTGGCGGTGGTGGCGGGCTACGCGGAACGACTCGGCCAACCGAAGCTCGCCGCCGAAGCTTATGAAAAATTACTCGCTAATCCGGTCCAAGTAAATCGGGCAGCGCACGAGATTGTTCGTTTACTGGCGGGCTCGGACGATGTGCAAGACCTCCTCTCCACCTTGCGCCGCGTGCATCAGTTCCAACCCGAAAACCTGGAAGTAGCGGATCTTATCGGATGGTTCGAGCTGATCCTACGCCAGCGGATTGGAGCGAACGCGGACGAGGCCAAAGCCCGTTTCCAAAAATTCCCGGAGAGCGACCGGTTTCGGCTCACGATGGCCCTGGCGGAACTTCGTCAGGACAATCCAGAAGCAGCACTCGCGTTGCTCGAGGAAAGAAAATTTGACCCCACCAACGGGCCCGTCCGAGTTCGACTCCTCTTTGTAGCCGCACTGGGAGCTGCGGGCCAGCGCCAAACCGCGCAGCAACTGGCCCAAAGGCTTGATGTGAGGTCGCTGAAGCCGGAAGAAATCGAACTCATCCAACCGTGGCGAGAACTCAGCACTCCCGGCGAACGTCGGACATCCGGCCGGTGATTTAATCCGAACGTTCCGCCACCCTCTCTTGTCTCGTAGCAACTTTGCTGTTAGGAATCTTTGACCCGTCCCACTTTCACCGTATGCTAACTGCCAAACAGTTATCCCTGATCCCCGTGTGAGGCAATTTCTGGTCATAGCAGTCAATGCGTTTATGGAATTGGTCCGCCAGCCGGTTTACCTGCTGGTGTTGACCACGTCTGGACTCTTTGCCGTGTTCCTGTCGGCGGTCCCTTACTTTGGGCTGGGCGAAGATGTCAAACTGGTGAAGGACATGACGTTGGCCGTGACCTTGGTAGCGGGCCTCGTGGGTGCGGTCCTGTGCGCCTCTTCGTCGGTTGCGCAAGAGATCCGGTCAGGAACGGTCCTGACCGTATTGGCCAAACCCGTGAGCCGCGCCACGTTTTTGATGGGCAAATTCGCTGGATTGGCCGGAGTACTCACGTTGCTCACGCTCCACAACCTGACGGCGGCGCTTTTGGCGAGCCGGATTGCCTTTGATGCGTATGGCGACGCGGACCGATCAGCTCTGGGATTGTATTTCGGGGCGGTCCTGGCGGCGTATTTGCTCGGTGGATTTTTGAATTACTTTCTGCGTCGTCCCTTTGTTTCGGATGCGGTTTGGGCGGTGGTGGGGTTTTGCAGTCTGGTCGTTTTCGGACTGCTGAAGTTCACCAATCATGAGCGAATGTTCGACGGGAACCAAAATGCCGATTGGCGCCTCGTTCCCGCCGTTCTTCTCATCCTTTTCGCGCTCTGGGTTTTGGCGGCGTTGGCGCTCGCCTGTTCCACGCGGCTCGACGTCATTCCGACCTTGGCGATCTGCTGCACGTTTTTTTTCCTTGGGCTCATTTCGGATTATTTCTTCGGCCGCCCGGCGGCTGAGGGGGTTCTTTGGGCGAAAGTTTTATACGCCATCGTCCCGAATTGGTCTCAGTTTTGGGTGGCGGACGCCTTAGAAGGGACGCAGACCGCCGCTACGATTTGGCAATTTGTCCCGAAAGCCGCGATTTACCTCACGACCTCACTGATCACCTGGCTTGCCGCCGCGTTGGTGCTGTTTGAAGAACGGGAGTTGAATTGAACCGAACACACGCCAGTATCGCCGACCGCTGATGAACCGCTCACTTGCCCGTAACGGATTGATCAACCTGATTGCCCTCGGCCTCGCCGCTGCGAGCCTGACGGTGCTGGGCCGCGCCGCCGCGTCCTTTACCGCTGAACTGACGGCCAGCTTTGTCGGCATCGGCTTTCTAACGGCGCTGGTCGCGTGGTTTCAAATGCGGCTGAACCTCCGGGAGGAAGGGGAACAAATTGAATTGGCAGATCTCGCCCGTTCGCGTTCCCAGGCCTCCATGTTCGATTCGACGGCGGCCGAAACGTTTCCCGCCCGACGTTCCAGGGAACAATTCGAGCGTTATCTGATCCCCCTTTTCACGCTGCTCCTGTTCGTGCTCGAAGCGGGCGCCGTCGCTTGGTTTTACCGTCGGCTCACGTCCAAGGATGCACCAGAACCCATCGTGGCGGCCTTGCCAGGGTTTCTTTTCGGCGGCCTCGGTTTAGTGCTTTTTCTGCTCGGCCGATATTCAGCGCGGCTCGCTCAACTTGAAAAGTCCCAATTGCTTCGGCCCAGCGCCGCCGCCCTGATTCTCGGGGCTTTTCTGTCCTTTCTCACCTCCGCAATTGAGGGCGTCGAGTTTTTTGGCTTTCCACAGTATGATCGTTATGCCGGCTGGATCTTGG
>JAYVTS010000042.1:0-13002 GCA_043788645.1 Verrucomicrobiota bacterium | reverse complement strand
AAGGTACTCAACTCCGGATCACCCGTTCCGAGGTAAAAATCTAACCAACCGTCATTGTCCAGGTCGCCGAAATTACAACCCATGGTATGGCAGACACGATTGAGATGCGTGGCTTTCGTCACATCCGTAAATGTCCCATCGTGATTGTTGTGGTAAAGTCTCGGCCGCTCGGCATCGTTCGGTGCACCGAGATAATCCGCCGCAATATCCCCGACATTGCGAATCGAATAGCCCGATACAAACAAGTCTTCCCAGCCATCATTGTCGAAGTCAAAAAACCAGGTCGGGAAACTATGAAGGGGTTCAGTCACCCCCGCCTTCGCTGCCCCTTCAGAAAACCTCCAAAGCCCGGGAGCAGTCCCCGCACCCTCATTGTGGAAGAGAAGATTGGGGCCATCCAGGCACGATAGGTATAGGTCGGGTCGTCCATCGTGATCATAATCCGCAGTCGCCACCCCTTTCACATAGCGGACAATATCGAGTCCGCTCGCGACGGCGCATTCCGTAAAGGTGCCGTCCCGATTGTTGTGAAACAGTTCGCACCTATCCGGATCCTTGGGATCGGTGGATTCATTCCCCACAAACAAATCCAGCCAACCATCGCCGTCGTAGTCAAACCACACCGATGTCTGGGTTGGATGATAGCTGAGCAAACCGACTTCTTCTGTTACATCCGTAAACGTGCCATCGCCATTGTTTCGCAGCAGCGAATTCGGAATACGCCCCGCCTTTCGTTGCCAGGCACCCCGAAGGATCCAGATATCCGGACGACCATCATTATTATAATCTGTTTGTTGAATATTGAGACCGTCCCTGATTCCAATGAGCCCCGCTTCGACAGTCCGTTCGGTGAACTCACCGTTCCCATCGTTATGAAAATACCGCAATTGCCCATCTAACCCCCAGGCCGATGCGACGATATCAATAAATCCGTCGTTATCAAAATCTTCCAAAATACAACCGCCCGCCAAATCATCGACGTCCAAACCCAACCCGGCGGCAATGTCTGGAAAACGTGGCAAGTCGTATTCAGACTCAAAGACCTTTGGCGGAATGACCCATTGGCTCGGAACCTTGTCCGGATACTCGCCCAGCGTCATATGGGCCAAGTTCAGGAGCCAGCGAGCGCCGGGGTCACCGGGAAATTCCCTGAGTTGCTCGGTGAGTAATGGAATGGCCGCTCGCGAACCGCGTGGAATTTGGTGATATCCGAGCGGGCCTAGGGGAAAGAGGCAGGAATCACTCGTATGATTGCTCACACAGTTTTCCTGCTCGCCAAGTCGAAGAAACGCAGTGGCTCGGAGCATTCGCAACTCGACCCGTCGTTGGGAGTCCAGGACCAAGCCCGCAGCCGGCAACGAGGCTTCCAGCGCGTTGAATTCGGCCAGAGACTCTTCCGTGTGACCTGCCTTCAGCAATTGGATCGCCAGCTGATAGTTCAGCAGAACCCGTTGTTGCCGATTGGTCTGCTGATTTGCTAGTCGCCGCAGTTGAGACGCGTAGCGCTCGTTCATATTGGACAGCGTGCTGGGGTCAGCGGTGTCTCGAATATGACTAAGCCTTTCAATCATACGAAGTGTACTGGCCGGTTGCGACGGCAAAATCTCGTGCAACGTCGGCCTCCTACCGGCGGCCGGGAGCGCAGCAACATTCGTCACGGCACCCCTGCCCCGACCTTCCCCTAAAAGTCCTACCCAAAATAGAAACAGCCAAAACCTCAAGGTAGCGATTACGTTGAGACTGAGTCGAAGATCACCCATTGTCCATCCCGCAGTCCATTGCTCGCAGGCCGCTGGGTCAGCTTTTGGCGTTAGAGATCGGTGACGAAACATGACGGCGGCAAACTGCCCGGATACCCTTTCCAAAGCAAGGACACGGGCTGTTACTTAACACAAAGTCTAAGGCGCCGAAGTTCGGTAATGCCAAACTCGGCCGGCCGTTCCGGTGACCACCACCTCACTGCCCTGTCCCGAGCTATTCGGAAAACTCAAGATGCTCCGTTGTTCGTCGTCAATACGAATCCCCGCGGCCGAAGCCTCCAGCGCCTGAAAGGTGCCATCGCCCCGCCCCAGAAGGACCTGGGCCGTACCTGCATCATCCCGGGTATAAAGGTGGCCATGCCGGGAGAAGTTTTGAGCGAGTACCAATAAAGTTCATAAACGCTGTTCCGCCCCCAGTTCCCTGCCACCAAATCCGGACGACCGTCACCATCCACGTCTCCTAAGGCGACGCCGGAACCGTCGAGCAGCAGTTGATTGGTGAGCTGCCGAGCCTCGGGAACATCATTCGTGAAGTTCAGCCCAGTGGTTTCCTGAGTCAGACGCGTAAATCCCAGCGGCGCTAACAGACAAGCGGGCAACGGAAGAATGGCCGCATTGAGCGAAATGAGGTGAACCAACAGGAGCCAGAAAAAAAGCAACGGACCCGCTGGTTGGGCGCCTTAAAACCGGAGAATCTGTGAAATACGATTATCGTCATCATCGACTCGTGCTCGTTCCGTCAAAATTTTGGTGAACCCGTAGAACGGGTTTGCCGGTCTCATTGCGAAACAGACGCGTCGGCGCACTGTTTTGTCCCACCACCAAATCGGGTCGCCCATCTTCGTTGTAGTCCGCCGTTGCGGCCCCACGACTTTCACCATAAACCGAAACGCCGCTGATCTGACCCGGTACCGTTTCAAATCCACCTCGACCATCCCCTCGAAGCATGACACCGCGGCCCGCGTCATGGCGCAATTCCTCGGGATCCGTTGCAAAAGAATTCTGTGCCAAGAAAAGATCCTCCGATCCGTCCCCATCAAAATCAGCCACCACGATACCATAGACCGGTGCCACTTGGGCTTCTAGCGGTAGCGCATGGAGTTCGAAGGAGTCACCTCGATTTAACAAGATCACGGAATCGAACCAAGTGGCCAAGCCCACCGGTACACCCGAAGCAGCCCCGCCGAAAATCTCCGTCACATCGGCCACCCCAAACGCTGCCCGAGTCGGAAAAGTATCACGAAGACCAGGGATACAATGAACCCAACTATCCCATTTACGGACCGGTAATTCACGACCGTCTACACCCGTATAGCTAATCAATGGATCCGGCACGCCGTCGCCATTCAGATCGGTAAAGCAGGCGCCGCTGACCAAGCCGAGCGATTCCCAACGTTGAACGGGTACAAAGCGACCCCCGGTTTGCTTGAGCAATTGAGACGCCACCGCCTGCGGATATCGCCCCCCTTGCGCCCGGCCGCCGACAAACACTTCCGGAATGCCATCTCCATCGACGTCAGCCAAGGCGAGTGGACCCGTGCTCTGGGACGGGTGCAAAACGGCATCTCCGCTCACTCCGTGCGCAAGATCGACCACCCGCAACATCCCCCCATTGGTCGAGCCATCTTCATAGTTCGCTGAACCCGCTAAAATAATGCCGCTCTGATAGATGATCGTGGTTAGGTCACGCCCGAGTTTTTTTTGCAACGTTGCCTGGGTCAAGCCACGGAATTCTCCGGCTCCATTGCGTCTCGAATTGGTCAACAACTTTGTGCCCCGAAGCTACCGAAAATCAGGGTCCTTTCATCTGACCCACGAAAACAGACAGCGGTTAATCAACCTCCCTATCGGCATCATTTCTTCAAGCCGGTTGTTGGGCATCAACTTGCCAAACTCCGGCCAAGACCGCTCCCGCCAATCAGTACTACCCGCTTCCCTTGCCTACGCCAGGGCCTTGGCCAGACTCACTCGGTTGCAGCCACCCCGATGCTCGTAAGCGGTCCGATCCATCATCTTTCGGACCAGATGGATACCCAACCCGCCCACCTCTCGTTCCTCCAGCGGACGACCTAAGTCTGGACCCTCCGTCAAAAGTGGGTTGTAGGGGCGACCATCGTCGGCCAATTCTAAACGCAATTCGCCAAATTCGATCGCCAACCGAATGCGCACTTCATGCGCACCGCTATAATCGAGGACGTTTTGCAATAGCTCTTCCAAGGCCGTGTCCGCCGCAAAGAGAACTTTGGCCGGCAACGCAGAGGCCGCCGCAAAGGCTTCGAGACGCGCATGAGCAGTCCGAGGAAGTTCAGGCGTGACCGGGAGCGTCATGGTCGCCGCGGCAGACATGGGTTACTTGGACTCGACGATTAGTTCGCGCATCCCGGTCAAATCCAAGATCTGATCCACCTCGGGCGAGGTACGCGATATCACGAAGCTTCGGCCTCGGGTTTTCCACTGTCGATTGGCTTGGAGAACCACTCGTAGGGCGGCCGAACAAAGGAAGTCCGCCCCGGATAGATTCAAGTAGACGTTCTGAATCGAAGTCTTGGCCAGAGTTAACACTTCCAGCTCCAGCGCGTGAGCCGCGGTTCCATCAACCCGTCCGCTGAGTTGCATTTCGCAATCTTGACCGCAAATCTGTTTCTGAAGTGGCATGTAGTAGGAGAGTGTGCCCCAGGAAAGTGATACGGTCATTCCGCTGAGCCAAGACTTTCTGAGGTTAAACGTGAAAGGTGGGATTTGACCTATTCCACTGGCAAAACGCGATAGCCACCGGATTTTTCGTCCACAAATAGGCGGACCAAACCCCGTTTCTGGCCTTCGAGCAGGAGGTCGTTAAAGGAACGGAACCCGTGGGCGCGCTCGTTGAACCCAGGGTGACGCCGCTTCAATGCTTGCTTGATCATCGAACCCCAAATGTGCTCGTCTTCGGCCCGTTCCTCGGCCAGGGCATCTAACGTTTCGACCACGAGATCGAGGGCTTTATCCAATCCGGGACCGGGACCGGGACCATTTTCGTCGGCCGCCAATACTGCCGCATTGCCGCTACTCGTCGGTACGACCGGAGTGATCCGCGGGGCGCCCATGGGGCCCGTTGGAGGTGGGCGACTGGCACTCCGCTGGCGTCCTTTGGAGGGCTCGCGTCGTACCAAATCGTCGTAGTACATGAAAACGTCGCAATTGTTAATGAACAAATCCGACGTTGAATTCTTTACCCCAACTCCAATCACGGTTTTGTTATTTTCTCGTAATTTGCTGACCAACGGCGAGAAATCGGAGTCACCGCTAATGATCGCAAAGGTGTCCACATGACCCTTCGTATAGCAAAGGTCGAGGGCATCCACGACCATACGGATATCGGCCGAGTTTTTCCCGGATAAGCGGAGGTGTGGAATTTCAATCAATTCGAACGCGGCCTCGTGCAGGTCGCGCTTAAACTCTTTGTACCGGTCAAAATCGCAGTAGGCCTTCTTCACGACGATGTGGCCTTTCAAAAGGAGACGTTCCAGAATCTTCTGGATGTCGAATCTCGGAAACCGGGCGTCTCGCGCACCGAGGGCGATGTTTTCAAGATCCAGGAAGACGGCCAAGGTGGCGTCAGACTGAGGGGTACTCATGGGCATACAGTAGGCGGATCAGGGGCAGAAGCCACGAGGGATTGGAACCGGAAATATCCGGTCTAAGGTCTAATGGGTTGCACGAAGGGTGGCGGTCAGCTCCCTCAATTCGGCGTCAATTTCGTGGTCGGACACATCGGGGCTCAGGGTCTCACGGACGCAACTTCGGAGTCGAGTGCGAAACCGCTCACGCAATCGAGTGGTCGCCGTACGTACCGATCCGTCGCTCAATCCGAGTTGCGCCGCGATGGCGCCCGAGGTGAGGACTTCGTCGGTCCCCCAGACCGAGGCCTTGAGGGCGTCGAAAAGCGCGGTTTGTCCTAAACGGCCATAGTCCTCCCGGGTCCGCGTTACCGCGAGGTCCAGGAGCGCACTCGCCCAGCGGCGAAGGTAGAGATGTTCCGGGGTTTCGGTTTCAATGGGAGTGACGGCGAGTTGGGCTTCTTCTTCGTTAAGCGCGCCCGTATCGAGCGGCAGCATCTCGCGACCGCCTCCCCGTTTTTGGGCTGAATCAATGCGGAATTGGTCCGTGGCATAGCGTTTGAGCGCGGTGAGCAAAAACGTTCTAAATCGACCCCGGAGCGGGTCCGCGTGACCGAACGAACCGCGTTCCAGCATTAACGCAAAAAAACCTTGAGTGAGATCTGCCGCCTGCTCAGGGGATCGACCCTCGCGCCGGAGAAAAGCATAAAGCGGCGGCCAATAGGCACGGCAAAGTTCGTTCAACGCGTCCTCGTGATTTTCCGCCGTGGTCTGTCCGGCGGCGAAGACAAGACTCCAATGAGTGGTCAGAAACGGCGCATGATCCGGAGTGTGCATAGAAAATTTCTGTGGCCGACTATTTCCCGGGCGGAGCGGAACTGGTTGAACCTTCCAGGAGCACAGGCGGCCGATCCAAGAGAGGAAACCACAGCTTAAAGGTCGTTCCCTGCCCCACGCGGCTCTCGAGTTCGATCCGCCCTCCATGCTCTCGAAGAATGCGTTGCACAATCAAAAGTCCCAAACCCGTGCCCTTCTGCTTGGTCGTATAAAACGGCTCAAAAATCCGATTGAGACGGTCCGCGGGTATGCCGCAGCCGGTATCCGATACGCTCAACCAGACGGCTTCGGTCGTGGCTCCCGAAGCGAGTGTCAATTGTCCGCCGGGCGACATCGCCTGCATCGCGTTTTTTACAAGGTTGACGAGCACTTGCTGAATCTGCGCCGGATCATGGCGCACCTCCGGCAGGTGCGGCGCCAATTGCTCCCGAACCTCCAATCGGCGGTTTTCCAGTTCCGGACGAAGCAAGGCGAGTGTGGTGGCCACGACTTCATGAAGCGACGCCGATTGGAACCTGGGCGGCGTCGGGCGCATGGCTTGCAGAAACTCGGTAATAATGTAGTCCAATCGTGAAATCTCGCCCCGAGCCACCCCTAGAAACTGTTCCAATCGACCGGCCCGAAGCGACAGTTCTTCGGCGTCATCCGGGTGGTCACGCAATTTTCGCACCTCTCGCTCCATCAGTTGGAGATGGATATGAAGTGCATTCAGGGGATTGCCCAATTCGTGCGCCACGCTGGCGGCGAGAAGCGTTAGCGCATGGATCTTTTCAGATTCAATCGCCGCCGAAGTCGCCTGTCGCGCTTCCGTCGCATCATGCAGGATAAGCGCCAGACCGGCGCTGCCCGTCGCTTCTCCGTCCAACGCGGCGGCAAACAATCGGACGTATCGAGGACGAGGATAGCCAATCTCAAACTCGTGGCGCACCGCCCGGTTTCCCCGGCGGTCACTGGCGATCAACGTGTCCCAATCCAATTCGGGAAGAAATTTTCGGACCGGCTCGCCCTCCACACCGGTGGCGGGCAAGCCGATCAGGCGAGCCGCCGCGGCGTTAAAATACAACACGCAACCCGCTTCGTCCGCGACGATGATACCGTCTTCGATCGTGTTAAAAAGCGTCTCGAGGAAGGCCCGCTCTTGGGCGAGCCGTTGAATCACCGTCTGCAACCCTTCGGTGTCGAGGCGGCCAATCCGGCCCAAGACCCGGTCAAGAAACGACGTGGGTACTGGCGCGGGACGTTTGGGATCCGGGCGTTTTAGAGCCATTTTTTTTGTTTAAAATAGACCAAGGTGCCCAGCGTGCTCAGGATCGTCAGCACCAGGACATAGGCGTATCCGTGCTTCCATTCCAACTCGCTCATAAACTTGAAGTTCATCCCGTACCAGCTCGCAATAATCGTCGCAGGCGTCGTCAGGATCGTAATCATGGTCAAGACTTTGACCACTTCGCCTTGTTGGTTGGCGGCTACGTTCAGGTAGGTTTGGAGAATGCCCGAAAGCGAATCCGTATAGCCTTGGGCGAGTTCGGAGATGTGATAGAGCCCATCGTAGACATCGCGATAATACGGCACCAGATGTGGGCGAATCAGCTTGAACTCCCCTCGCGCAAATCGGGCTAACACCTCGCGTTGTGGGCCCATGATTTTGCGAAGGTGCTGCACCTCCTTCTTAGCCTTGAGCACCCGTTCCAGGGTGACGGGAGTGGCAGATTTGAGCACGAGTTCGTCGAGTTCACTGATCTCTTCGCTCAGTTCTTCGAGAGCCGGTTTGTAGTTATCAACCAAACTGTCCAGTAACGCGTGAGCCACCCGATCGGGCGCCCGAGCCACCGAGACCGTGGATCTGAGGCAGCGTTCCTCCACTTGGGAAATGCTCCGAAGCGGGACGTTGTGGTAGGTAACCAGAAAGTTTTTGCCGAGAAAAAAGTCCAGTTCGCTCGTGGCAAAAACGCTGTCCTGCCGATTGTAGTCAACTCCGTGAATCACCATGAACAGGTACGGCGCAAACCGGTCGTCTTCCTTGGGTTCATACGATTCGACCTTGGGCGAAAGACTGTCGTTGATGCAATCCTCAATGCTCAGCGGATGAAAGTGGAAGACGTTTTCGAGGACTTGGCGGGATTCTTCCAGGGTCGCTTTTTCAAGGTCAACCCAGAGGAAAAGACTCGTGTCGGCCAGAAGGCTGGGCATCAAGAAGACGTCGATGTCCTTCGTATGAAGTTTTCCCGCCGTGGTGAAAGCAAAAGAGCGAATCATGCGTATGCGTCCGAGGACGCTAGGTTCAGAGGGCCGTGCTGGGAAGGAGAACGGTGAAAGCCGAACCCCGCTGGGCGCCGATCCGTTTCATCGCATTTCAAAAATAGGATTCCTTGTCCTTAAACAGCAGGTTGAAGGTCGTCATCGAGCCATAGCACCGAGTGATATATTGCTGGCAATCGAATTTTTCGGCGCTGCTCAGAACTTCGTTCCCATTAATTTTTTGTTCAAGTACGCGCAATTGGTTTCGCATCATGACCAGTTTGTGGAAGAACAATTCCAGCTCGACTTCCTTGGGCGTCAGGGTCGGATCTGCGGAGTGCAAAACGAGCTTCCCGCCCTTCCACCGTTTTCCCAGCTCGTTCACCACCGCGTCGGGTTTTTGTAACCCGAGACGGTCCACCGCACTTTCGACGATCTCGCGAATCAACTGTTCGAGCGGAACGGCCAGACCACTGAGCGACGCCGAAGCTTCGGCGGGTACGAGTCCCGCCGCCTCCGGTTCAACGGGCTTGCGGCCGTCGTTGAATTGGATTTCGGCCGCGTATTCATTGATGGCCTTCACGAGGCCTTCCCCGTATTGAGGATGTGCCACCCGTTGGCCGAGATGTAATTCCGAAAGCTTCATCGGCGGAGAGTGAAGCCTTCGCTGGTGGCCTTGGCAAAGCCTGGTGGGTGCTCAAGCGTCGGCGCCAAAGGTCACTTCAGTTCCCAATGTTCCCCAAAAAATCCCGCCGCGGCAATCCGTCCTGGCCAGCGTGATCCCGGCGGTGTTGTGATATCGACCACCGCCCAATCCGGTAGCTTCGAGGTTTGACGGGCGTTGTTCAGGTAATCGTATTCGCGAAAAGTGAAGCTGCTATTCACCACCACGTAGCGGTGCGGGTTGAGCGGATTCGGATACACCAGTTCCGCCACATGGTTCGCCGCCGGGAAATGGTCAGTTCCCACCCGGACGCCCTCGATGGTCCAACGGATGGGCAATCGGTCGGCCAACCTTCCCAACAACGCATTGCTCTTTGGATCACCCCACAACACCACGTTGTTCGCCGCGAGATCTGCGTCCGTCACTGCGATGTCGTCCTTCACCCGGGCATCGCCGCGGTATTGGCGGCGCCACTGTTCCACCGCTCGCTCAAATTCGGCTTTAGCCCAAGCCCCGACCTCTGGGTTCAGCGCCGAACCGGTCGGGCGCACCAACAGGAACGAATCCATGAACGCATCGTCGATCGGCCCTTGAAGACCATGTTCCTTCCGCAATTCACCTGGGGGCAGTGCGCCCAACTTCCACCCAGCGCCTTCCCGATGAAAGGACGCGCTCCAGGACCGGTCCGAGCCCGGCGCAGGGCCCACGAGGATATCGCCGTCAAGCCGGACGTTGACCCCGTGGAAAACCTCAAACCCGGCTTCACCCGAATCGAAACGCAGCGTGAGCGCGGTGACATTGGTGGTCGTCAGTTCAATGCGATTGTCCGACGCGGATTGCCAGCCATTGACCCGGGCGGGTTCCCAATGTTCACCCAGAGCGTCCACGGTCACCCAGGCCATTTGGTTGTATCGGAGAGTGTGCGTGACGAAGTGAACCTCCCGCGGAACCGGATCGCGACCGTGGGCGGCCAGTGCATCAATGCGTCGGATGAGTTCTACCTTCGTCGTTTTCTCGTAGCTATGGCCCGTCTTGGGTCCGATCAAGTGGGTGAGCGCGAGTCCTTCGGTGGCCATCGCTTTTTCCATGGCGCGGGCCGCCTGCCGTTGACCGTCAATTTCTCCACTATAGGCCACAAGTGGAACCATGGTGGTGTTCAGCGCGTGGCTGGTGGAATCGTACATCCGCCACAGTTTTTGTTCCCACGCCGTCGGCTGGAGTTTTTCGTTTTGGAAAACGTTCAGGAATTCGGCCGTTTCACTAAAACCGGCCCCGGGTGCGGCGGCGGCCCAATGCGAAGCGAAATGGGTGGTCAGGTGCCAACACGCCGCACCGCCCAGCGAGAAACCCCGAACCACCATGCGATTTTCGTCGATGGGATATCGCCGTTGCACCTCCGCGAGGGCCTCCCAAAAATCTGTTTCACCCGCGAACCGAGAGCCATTGCAATAACGTCCGTAGAGGTGGAGGACGAACGTATCTGGGGGGCTAAATTCACCGAGGTTTTTGGAGCGATCCGCAATAAAGGACAGCTCGCTCAATTGTTCGCCGCGACCGTGGAACCAAAAGTCCAGTCGCCATTTCTTTCCCGAATTGGCTCGGTAACTAGCGGGGACCACCAAGCCGTACGGTTGAATGGAATCGTCGATGTGCGACCGGTAACCCCGGGCGATTGGGCCCGTCGCCTCGGACCACGGCGCCTGACCCTCTTGGAGCGCGGCCAGGCGGTCGGAGGCCGTCTGGATCTGGGATTTTGCGGCGGCGATTTCGTTCGTACGGAACACCTCATCGTAGCGCAGCGCCCAATCGACGGCTTTATGATAAATTTGGATGTCGGGGAGGAGGGCGAGGCGGTCGGGTTTTTGGGCAAAAGCGGCGCGAGCGGATTCGAGTTCAACTCCGAGCTGAGCGACTCGTTCGGCGAGTTCGCGTCGTACGTCATCGGGAATCGCGATGCCGGCGGGGGGTATGCGCCGGACTTTTTCGGCGACATTATCCGCGGGACCATCCGCCCGAGCGAGTGGGCAGTGAGAAAGCGTGGCCGTGACGATGGCCGCGACGATGGCCGCTGCGGTGGCGGTGGCCGTGGCGGTGATGAACCTAGTGAAAGGCGGAGGGGACATGGAAACGGGAAGAATGACCCGAAGATTGTGGAGTCGAGAGTGTTCGTCGAGGCTTGAGTTTAGGGAAAAGCGGTGTTGAGGCGAGGGAGTTGTACCTCTTTGTTTGATCGTGGTTCGTGGGGGGGAACGTGTATCACGAGTTCCGAATTGCCGTAGGGCGAACGGGGACTTACGGGGCGGGTTTAGGCCTGTAAACTACCGTTGTGATAAAACGGAGAAGAAACGGCGAGGTGCCGGTTTGGAGAAGGTGTGGGAGGACTAAGGGCATTTCCGTGGTTGCAGTTTGTGGAGTCAGCGGCTACCTGAAGGGTTTTGACGGAAGCGGATGCGGTTCAATGGTAAAATATGGGCTTCCCAAGCCCGTAACGAGGGTTCGATTCCCTTCACCCGCTCCATTGATAATCAAGCACTTACGAATAAGTGCAAGTAAAGTGCAAGTGACTCACGGCCTTCCCATCCCTCGAAAATAGTTCCGCCTCCCCTCCGTTTCAGCACCCCACAAAGCCCGTTTTCACCCGGATTCGGGCTTGGATGGAGGATTTTCTCCCTCCGTAGGCCTTGGTTGTTCGGATTTTTCCGGAAGAGGCTGGTGGCCAGATTCCCCGACAACCGCGTACGGCTATCCCGAAAGATCTCCGTTCGGATCGGCGTCACATACGAACAACAGAGTTATTGATAAGAAATATTGATAAGATTTTGGTTGTTGGCGCTACGCAGAGGGGGGAATTACTCACGCCGTCTCCGGCATAAACGTCGGAAACACGATGCCCTTCGCGCCAGCGACCGGGGCGGTGGATTGCGCGATGTGGAGTTCCACGTTGCGAGCGCCCCATGAGTAGGCGTTGCGCACAAGCGTAGAGGCAGCGCAGGGAGCGAGAAAGACGAGCGTCTTGCCACGCAGGCCGTCGAGCGCTTTCCAAAGCAAGGCGATGGCCGTTTCCTCATCGGCAGCGACGCCGGGGCCGATTATGGTGCAGAAGGGATGCGTGCTCATGCCGAGGAAGCCGTCCACGGAGCTGTCTGCGGCCTCGGATACGAGCAGACGCCAAGCACCGACCTCGTTGCGCACGAAGAACGCGAAATCCTTCTCGCGACGGATGCCTTGCTGCGTTTGCTCGAAGTCAGCGATGCGTGGTGCATCGGCCAAAACGGCCTCGCGCACGCGTTCGATGCCTGCGGGCGCGGTGGCGGTCAGGCCGGTGTCGGGCACGGTGATGAGCAGATCTTGAAAAATGGCTCCCGGGACGAACCCGAGCCGCGAGTAGAGTGAGAACGAGTCGAGATTGAGCAGACTCGACACGAGCCGCACCGGTTTGCCGAGGCGTTTCGCCCTCTCCAGCACGAGCGACATCATCTTCTTCGCGATGCCGCGTCCACCAGCATCCGGCGCGGTGGCGACGATGCCGACGGAGACATGCGTTTCACGCTCATGCGAAAAGCACACGCCGACGATCTCGCCGCTGTCTGTGCGGGCGGTGACGCATTCTCCGGGATCGAGCGCCTCATACACATCGGGGAAAAGCGTGAAGGGCACGTGGCTGTCACCAAAGCGGGCTCCTTGTCCCAGACGGCTCTCATACCAGTGGACGAGGGCGCGATGCAGCAGCCGCGCTATCGGTTCGCGGTCGGCAGCGGTGAGAAGGGTGAAGTCGATGGTTTCGCTCATGGTTCATGAGGATTTTTGGCTCTTCCGCAGAATTTGTGGGTGATTTTTGATCTTGTCTGATTTGAACTGGAGCGAATTTTGCCGTGGTGTCAATGGGGATCCTCCGAGCAGACGA
>JAYVTS010000041.1:0-3778 GCA_043788645.1 Verrucomicrobiota bacterium | reverse complement strand
GGCAAGCACACCTGACGTTCAAGGGGGTGGTGTTTGAGTCTCATTTGGTTGTCAGGGCGTTTTCGACAAACGAAGCGAATTCCGGCGCCTAACGTGACCTCGTTCGACGCCAAACCCAATTCGGAACCGGCAGTTTGAAGAAATGAGAGGCGTCGTTCTCCAAAACGCGCAGTTTGAGAACGGAACCTTCCCGGGCTCGCGACCAGCTCGTTTGGAAGTGGACGAAGACCAGGTTGAGGAATTCTTCTTCGACTACCGTCACCGGTTCCGCGACGAGGTCCGCCTCCATTTTGACCACTCCCGCGAGTTCTGGTCGCCGATGAACCTCGCTCCAAAGCTCACGATGCTGCTGCGTAAGTGCTTGGTCGTCAGTCCGGCGCCGAGCCAAAATATCGCGCCGCAGGGTTAGGCTGGTGAAGACCAAACTGCCGATGATCCCAACGCTTTGGGTTAGGCTGAACCAATTTTCACGAAACCAAGCAAGCTCCATTCCGAGGCTTTACCACGAATCTGGGGAGGTGCGGTAGCGGGTCAAAGATTGCGACTGGCGTCGACAAAGATGCGCCGCGGAATCTCCACGATTCGCTCACCTTGACCGCAACCCGCGCCGGGCAACAGGTGGGCGGCGGCGTTGTCGGTGATGTCGCGCCCGATGATGGCGATATTTCCGGTTGTCAATTCCAGGACGTTGGGACAACTGTGGCCGCTGTTGCAGGTAGCCGGCGACTCCGAGGAAAGCAGAATTCGAAAAAACATACCGCCGAAGATCAGTATATTGATAAGCAAGTTAAGCCGAATCGAGGTCACCATCGCGGATGGCGAAGCGTGACGCTGCCGAAGCGGCCAGTCATCAAATCGTCCGCCACCTAGCGGCGGAGCGAAGACGGAAAGGCATGTCCATGAACGTGTTGGCCAGCCGGGCTGGTGTCAGCCAGTCATTCATTTCAATGCTGGAATCCAGTCAACATGTGCCCAGTCTGACAACGCTCCTTCGGATTGCCCATGCGCTGGAAGTCCACCTCACGACGGCGATTCATGAAGCGCAGCGGCTGATCCGCGAGAGCGAGTAAGGTAAAAAGCCCCAACCGCCCCACCTCCGGGGCCTTTCCCTGCAAATCCACAAGGAGCACAGTGTGGGTCAAAGCAAATGGAGTTCGATCGCCTTTGCGTATTCCGTACGAATTTGATCGGAGGCGAATTGCTGACCCGGGGTCAGTCCTTCTGGCGTCAATTCCAAGGCATTGATCGCATTGACGTAGGCGGACCTGGCTTTCAAACGTTTTTGGAGATGCAGGTACCGATCGGACACGGATTTGGTTAGAACGCTGTGGGACAATGGAGATTCGCCGTACTCTTTTCATTCTGTCTCGCAGGATCCTCCCGGAGAACCTTGATTCGGGCAAGGTAAATCCAATCCACTTTCGCCTTTCGCCAGCGCCCTCAGCCTGCAATTGAAAACGAACTCCGACTCAACATCTGGATTCGCAACAGATTGGCTTCAATCTCGCGCAGGTAGCCGTTGGGCCCGTCCGGGCCGGGTCGCGCCAGAAAGCGGAAAAGTCCCCGAAAATCTGAGGAAAGTTTTGGGAAGACGTATTTCTCCCAGAATCCGGGAGTTTTCTGGACCAAATCTTCCGCACTGGAAAAGGCGATGGCACCCGAGTTTCCGCTGAATCGGCCAGCTTCGAGGAATTCCTCGTACAATCGAGGCAGCTTCTCCACATAGTCGCTGGCCGCCATTTGGCCGATCAAATCCGCGGTGCCTAAGGCCAGTCCGGCAATCTGTTCCGCGTCCGTCGGAAACGGAATCGTCGCCACACTGGTTCCCATGCCGGTGCAGCGAATCATGTTTTGAACGGATAGAACTTCGTTCGGGCGATAGCCTTTACTGGTCAGGAACATTTCGGCGAAGTGACAACTACGATCCACATGGGTGGCGGTATATTTTGCTCCGGTTCCGGTGCTATCCGATCGCCGTTTTAGGTAGCCGGTGTCATGAAACAGGATGGCCAAAATGGCCAATTCAAAAACTGATCGTGGTAGGCGCGGCCCTTCACCAGCCTCTTGTCGGCCCCGCAAGAGGGCCGACAGGCAAAGGACTCCTTGCAAGGAATGCTCTAGATCGTGATAGCGGGCGTCGATCGGCAAGTAGTCCTGATGCCGCCCGGTGAAACAATCAAACGCCCAGAAGAGTGCTTGCGGAATAAACAGCCGGTCCGCGTCCTCAAACATGGACTGGTAATCGGCGCGAACCCGAGTGGCCACTGCCATCGGATCGCGGGTATCGACGTCGCGCAACATACGAATTCGACCTCCGCTTTGATTCTCACCCAGGTTTTGGGGTGTCCCCGGATAACCGGTTAAATCAAACAGCTTTCAGTCTTTGAAGGCAAAGATCGGCAGGTTTCTGAAATACTTGAGTTTATTCATGAATGCCTGCTTAGCCGATTGGTGGCAACCTGTTCTGTATCAGATTTTTACATTTGAAATATATTTTTTAAAAATCAAAGACTCTTTCGCCTGGAAATGAGATTGACGAGTGCCATGACGATCGCGATGACCAACAGAATGTGGATGAAACCACCCATCGTCGCACTGGTCACCATCCCTAGTAGCCACAAAACGATCAGGATGACTGCGATTGTATAGAGCATAGAAAGTGATTTTTTTGGGAGATTGACTACTTTGTACCGTCCTGAATTTTTTCACCGGCTTTTTGGACATCCTTGCCGAAGCCATGGGCGGTATTGCACCCGGTGCCGAGGACACCCAACAGGGTGGCGAGGCACAACAGGAAGAGAACGGATTGGTTGAATCGGGGAATTCGTGGAATCATAGTCATGGAGCTGGATGAAAATATTAAATAAAGTGCTGATGAGGGGTTGAAAATCAAGGTGCAATTTTTTCGCTGAGCCACTGCCGCGATTGCTTAAAGTTTTCTTTCAAGGAGAATTAGTAGGATAGACTGGTCGCAGGGTTTCTCCAGCGGGTAAAACCCGACGGCAGGAAGAACAGAAATTGGCTGCGTCGGCATGACTGAGTGAGTTCGCTGTCCGGCGCAATCGTCTTTCAAGAGCATCCCGCTTTGCAGAACTCTTTGACGGCTTTTTCAACGGCCTCTCGGGCTTCGCCCGTGCGCTTTTGAATCCGACCAATCAGTTCATCCTGTTTCCCGGCGACGAAGACCAGATCGTCATCCGTGAGTTGGGCCCATTTCTGTTTGAGCTTGCCTTTGGTGATGTTCCAGTCGCCCTTAATTTCTAGTGTATTCATGCTGTTTTGTTTAGTGACGTGTTTACTGTTAACTGCCGTCGATCTGTCGGTTAATGATGAGCCGTCAGCGGCTTCAAAAAAGGATGGCGCGGGCTCTTCAGGTTTTCTATGGGGTGAAACCCGACTATCCGAACTAGCCCGGATAGTCGGGTTTTACCCCATAGCACTCGCCCGCTATTGGCTTCCAAAATACCTTGAAATCGTGAACTCTAATTATTATCATCCACCGTCGGTTGGGGAAGGCAACGATAAGCGTTGGAACAATTCCTCGGACATGTTCCGGCCGACAGTGGCATGGCGTTCGTCATCGTCCAGCATTTGGACCCGACCCGCAAAGGGCTGATGCCCGAGCTGCTCCAACGCGCCACTCAGATGAAAGTCCGGCAGGAAAAGAATCGTACCCGAGTCCGCCCGGACTGCGTTGATGTGATCCCGCCGAACAAGGATATGTCCCTGCTGCACGGAGTGCTGCATCTGCTCCTGCCGAAGGCGACCCGCGGGCTCC
>JAYVTS010000040.1:0-10518 GCA_043788645.1 Verrucomicrobiota bacterium | reverse complement strand
ATTTCTGGCTCAAGCCGGGGCAAACTGCATCAAAGTAGGTCAAGGGCCCGGGTCCATTTGCACGACGCGAGTGGTAGCGGGGGTGGGCATTCCTCAGTTGACGGCCTTGTACGTGGCCTCACGCGCTGCCGCCCAATGCGGAGTGACTATTTTGGCAGATGGCGGAATTACCAAATCTGGGGACATCGTCAAAGCGTTAACCCTAGCCAACGCCGTCGTTTGTGGGGGGCTTTTCGCCGGATGCCCGGAGGCGCCCGGCCAAATCCTCGAAATCAACGGCAAGCTCTATAAACAGTACCGGGGAATGGGAAGTCTGGCCGCCATGAAAGCCGGCTCTGCCGCCCGTTACGGTCATTCGGCCGACAACACCCGGAAAGTGGCGGCGGAAGGTGTGGAGGCCCTCAAAGAGGTAGCCGGACCCGTCGACCAGGTGATCACTCAACTCGTCGGGGGGTTACAAAGTGGGATGGGGTATTTGGGCGCGGCCGACCTGGCTCAACTACGATCAAAAGCCTGCTACATTCGGGTCAGCGCCGCGGGACAGAAAGAAGCCTCGCCCCATGACGTGGTCGAAGTAAAGACGGGCAACTAACCCATCACGAAGGCAAGGCTTGGATTTCCTCAGAACTTGTTCTTCCGATACGCCCCCATTTCCGGGGCGTCCGGATTCACTTCTGGACCGAAATACCGCAGGATCACCAGCGGCTCCGTTTCGCTCAAGTTCTCAAACGTCACTCCGGCGTTCGCGCCATCCTCGGTGCAGAAATATTCATCTTCGGTAAGTTCGGTGAACCGAATCAGCTTCGGGCTATTCAGCGGCAACCCATTGATCCGGCCAACGCCTTGGACGCAGATCAAACCGTAAGCGCCGTTGTCCTTCACCGTTGCCTTGACGCCAGGCTCGACCGTAAGTTCCTTCGCCGTGAAAAGCTGTTCGTCATCCACTTTGCCGTAGACGATCCAACGATCCACATACCCGGCGCTACGGGTATCAGCAACCGGGACCGGTTCCAAATAATGATGTTCCTTGAAGAGTGGATCGACGTTTTTGTCCCAATTCAGCTGCTCCACGATAAAATCCAGGTCCTGGTGATATTTCTTGGGCATATCCTTCACGAGCAGGCTCCAGGGTACTTCTCGGCCTTCCACCAAGCTCTGATACATCCCAAAGACGTCGCTGCCCCACTGCGGCTCATAGGTACACAACGAGCCAGGGGCGTGAAGAATACACGGGTCGATCAGCCAACCGGTACCGGGTTTAAGCCGGTACGCCTTCGAGAGATCCAGGATTCCGTTGTCGCCTTTATTCCAATTTTCAAGGCACTTGCGGACCTGAGCCTTGGTGGTGCCCGGTTCAAAACCCATAAACGTGTAGGGAAAATGATTGCCGACGTTATTGTGTTGTGGCGGAAAATAATAGGATTCCGGCTTGCCCTCTTGCCCGACCCGTTTTGCCTGCTTTGCGCTCTGGTGCATATGATGTGGAATTGGCCCCATGTTATCGAAGAATTTCGAGTAAACCGGCCACTTACCATACTTTTTCCAGATCGCCTTGCCGATCAATGTCGCCCCCCCATCTTCCACGGCTTTGGCCAACGTGAAGCGTTCGCCGCCGATGACGACGTAGCTGAGACCCTCGTCGGGCGTCCGGTTCTCGTTTGCGGCCGGAGTGGTGGAAGCAAACCAGCGTTCATCAATCCCACCGCGGTTCAAGCCGTAAGCGTAGGTATCGTCGGGATGCAATTTGATTCGCAAACCGGGCTGAAGAAACGAGCGCGGCACCCAGGTGGGAGCGAGCCGAAGCAGGCCGCCCGTGCGGGATAGTTCCGTGGCGACCTTGGTCGCCGTATTGCCTTTAACAGTCTTGAGTTGTGTAACGGTGTTCATTTGTATTCGAGAAAACGGTCTCGCGGGAACGCCAGCAGTCTCGCGGACAACCCAAATATAGGGATGCCCAAGTAATGCTGGCCAACAGAAATCACGGGTCCCGTCCATCCACGTCGTCCCTCAGGTCGATCCCTGCAAAGCCCTCAGTTTCTTCGCGGCCGCGCCTGAACGAATCGTCTCCTCCGCTACATTCCATCCTTCGGCAATCGATCTCGCCCGACCGGCGACGAATAGCGCTGCGCCCGCATTGAGTAACACCGCTTCCAGTTTAGGCCCCATCAATTCACCATAGAGCAGATCTTTGATCAAGCCCGCGTTGGTCTGGGCATTACCGCCAGCCAAGTCAGTGAGGGTCGCTGGCGCTAGGGGCAAATCCGCCGGCGACCACCGACAACAACTCAATGCTCGATCTTGATAAAATTCTGCCACGGTGTTTTCGCCCAGGGTCGAGAACTCATCCAAATGCGCCATCGCCCCATCCGGTATCGGGACTTCACCGGCGACCACGAGGGCTCTTCGCAAGCCTAGCGCCTGTAAAGTTCGGGCCATCGGTTCGGTCAGTTCCGGTCGCGAGACTCCAAGGAGTTGCGCCGTCGGTCGAGCTGGATTCAATAGGGGTCCAAGAAAATTGAAAATGGTCCGCTGGCCTTGTTCTGCGCAAAGCCGACGCGCTGGACCGATACCCTTAAACGACGGGTGAAATTTTGGCGCAAAGAGGAAGACGAACCCATGGCGTTGGAGCGATTCCGCGGCCGCGGCCGGCTCCAAATCAATGGAGATTCCCAAGGCTTCGAGGACGTCCGCGCTGCCGGATTGCGAGGTGATGGCACGATTTCCGTGTTTGGCCACCACGACATCGGCCGCCGCGCACACCAGCGCCACCGTGGTGGAAATGTTGAACGTGTTCAATCGATCACCGCCGGTGCCGCAGACATCCAGTACTTCCTGGCCCGCCCGAAAATCAGCGGGCAATGGCAATTGAACGGAGCGGTTGCGCAATTCTCGGGCAAACGCCGCAATCTCATCAGCGGTCTCTCCTTTTTTGGCCAGGGCAGTTAGAAACGCGGCCTTATCGGTCAACAACCCTCCTTCGTCGGCCAAAGCGGAAACGGCCACGGCGACTTGGTCTGCGTTAAGCACCTGACCCGCGCCGAGTTGACGGGTAAACTCAACAATCACTGGGCCAACGTGGAAGCTGGCAGCCCCAGCGCCAAGCCTCACTCCGAAGGAAATGCAGGACCGCGTCGGGGCACCCGCATGGGAGCAACGATTCGACTTAAAATGGGGACTTGAATAGTTGCGGGCCGTCGGCAGCATGGGGGGAGTCACTTCGGGCGGTCTGGACCAAAGAATGGGTCGAGGTCATCCGGTATTGATCTCGTTTCAAATGTCATTTCATTAGTCGAAAAGAGTTTAAAATTTATGAGTTTTAGCGTACGTCCCTTTTGGTCCCATTTTATGGGTGTGGCGGTGGTCATTGCCATTGCCTCCGCCGGAAATACTTCTCTTCAGGCGCTTGAGCTTCCTCCGCTCCCGGAGTTGCCGACTCTAGTGAAGCTGTTGGCACCCGATCCCGTGGCGTTGGCGCCCAATTCGACCGCCGCGTTTACACTGGTGCGATCCGGGAATACCGCGACGGAGGTCAAGGTAGACCTTTTGATCGGCGGCAGTGCAGTCAATGGCACGGACTACGAAGCATTGAGTTCACCGGTGACGATTCCGGCCGGAGTTTCGGCCGTGGATATTTTGGTTCGACCCTTGGCGACGGCGCAGCCGTCGATCCACAACCAGACGGTGCAGTTGCAACTGGTGACGAATGCGCACTATGCCGTCGAGACAAGAAAGCCGGTAACGGTGACGATCATCCAGGAACTTTTTAACCACTACCTGCCGACGGTGGCCATTACCGTCCCCACGAGCGGGGCGGTCGTGAAGGGGCCTGTCCTGGTTGTGACGG
The DNA here is from genome assembly GCA_043788645.1 of Verrucomicrobiota bacterium. GTDB lineage: Bacteria > Verrucomicrobiota > Verrucomicrobiia > Limisphaerales > UBA9464 > CANIZL01. Next base: position 6,674 of record JAYVTS010000040.1, on the reverse strand, counting down.
CCGAGGCGAGTGACGCGCAAGACGGCATTTCCAGCGTCAGTTTCTTTGCCGGGGATACGCTGCTGGGGGTTGCCTCAAATGCACCCTATTCGATTCATTGGACCAATTCCGTGGGCGCAAAATCGTATGCGCTTTTTGCGAAAGCAGTCGATGGTATCGGTCAAGTCGGCCTGTCCGCAGCGGTGAATGTTACCGTGACGAATTCGCGAGCAAGCGTGGTTTTGACGGAACCGGTGAGTGGGGCGGTGGTGCATCCGGGACCCGTGACGCTCGTGGCGACGGCCACGGCACCGGCGGACGGAGGGGCCATTACTGAGGTGGAATTTTACGCCAATGGGCGGCTGGTCGGAAGTGTCGCGAATTCGCCCTATTCGTTCATCTGGCCGGACGCAGCTCCGGGTCGCTATGAGTTGGAAGCTCGGGCGGTCGGGATTTTCGGTGAACTGGGAGAATCGCCCTCGGTCCGCTTGATCGTCAGCAATTCGGCTCCCGTGGTGGCGGTAACGGCCCCGCAGCCGGGAACTGTTTTCAGCGTCACGAACAAAATCAGTTTCACGGCCTCGGCTATCGATGGGGATGGCACGGTGGTGAGGGTTCGCTTTTATTTGGACCAACATCTGATCGGCGAATCGACCCACGCACCGTTTTCCACGGATTGGAAGAGTCCTACTTTCGGTGAACATCTCGTGGTCGCGAGGGCCACGGATAACCATGGGGTGTCCACTAGCTCGACCGCTGTTAAGTTTAGTGTCACGAGTGCTGCGCCCTCCGTGACCCTGACGGCGCCCCTGAACAACAGTGTGGTGACCTTGCCAGCCAAGGTTTCGATTTCGGCCTCGGTTACACCGGGAGACGGATCGATTGTGAAGGTCAATTTCTGGGCAAACCGCCACCTGATCGGCACCGCCACGAAGGCGCCTTATCTGATCGAATGGGTCAAACCGACCGCTGGCCAGTATGTCATCGACGCGCATGTGCAGGACAGCTACGGAGTCGTCTCGCTTTCGCCTCCCATTCTGATCACGATTAAGTCCGCTCCCTGACCCCGGGAGAGCTGCGCGCGGACGGGACGCGGCGCCCCGCCGCTGCCACGCGATCAGGAGTAGGCGCGTGCGAGTTATCCCCAACCACGCGCCGAGATCAGTGGGCGGTCCGGCGGTTGATCCGGTGAAAAACACGACTTATCCGCGGTCCTGGGAGAGGGACGATTGACAAGAATGAGGGGGTTGAAAAACCGTTTCCTCGTCCACTGAGTTCCGTCACAGTTGGATCCGATGCGTAAACGCCGTGAGGCCCGGGAACGGGCGTTGCAGTTCCTTTTTCAGGCCGACATGAATCCGCCTTCGACACCCGCCGAACTCGCGGCGGCGCTGGATCATTTTTGGAACAGCACCCGCATGAACACGGTGATGGAAGGCCGCGGCCATGCAGCTCTGTACAACGAGAAAATCGAACTCCCGCCTCCGACCGATGAGGAGAGTGCGACGCGCGTTTTTGCCGATGACTTAATTCGCGGGGTTTTAGAGCACCGACCCGCCCTGGATGAACGCATAAAAAAACATGCCAAGAATTGGGACCTGCACCGCATGGCGGTCGTGGATCGCAATCTCATGCGGCTGGCGATCTACGAAATGCTGCATCGGGACGACATTCCGCCCATCGTCAGCATTAACGAAGCGGTCGATATTGCCAAGAAATTTTCGACGGAGGATAGCGGGAAATTCGTGAACGGCATTCTCGATCAAATCAAGGCCGAGGTGCTCCGACCCGCTCGCACCGCCAAGGACGGCCACCCGGTGTGACGACGCTAGCGACTGCGCTCCGGGCCACCCCAGGCCGGTTCGCGGATCTTCATCTCCATACGTCTTTTTCTGACGGCACGTTTGCACCCGAGGAATTGGCACGGCGCGCTCGGGAACAGCGACTGAGCATTGTCGCTCTGACGGATCATGATACGGTGGATGGTTGCCCCCGAATGGCCACGGCGTGCGTTCAAGAAGGTCTGGAGTTCATCGTCGGTGCCGAGCTGACGGCGGAGTGCGACGGCATGGAGGTTCACATTCTGGGATATTTTCTCGACCTGACGCACGAACCATTTCTCGTGGCCTTGCGCCATTTTCAACAGGTTCGCCAAAGTCGAATTGGCGAGATGGTGCAACGCCTCAATACCGCGGGGATACCCCTTTCTTTGCAAGCAGTCACGGACTTGGCCGGCTGCAATTCTCCGGGCCGCCCGCATGTGGCGCGAGCGTTGGTGGACGCCGGTCTGGCGGCGGATTTTGACTCTGCGTTTGAACGATTTTTGAAGAAGGGACGGGTTGCGTTTGTCGGGAAAGCGCGCATGGATGTCGTCACCGCGGTGGGCCTGATCCATGCCGCAAAGGGCGTCGCTGTGTTGGCTCATCCGGGGTTGTATCGCAATGATGGGCTGATACCGAAGATCGCTGCGTTTGGACTCGACGGGCTTGAATGTTGGCACACAAAGCACACCGCTGGTCAGGCTTCTGGCTACGCCGCATTGGCGACGAAACTGAACCTGGTGGCCACGGGCGGAAGTGACTGTCATGGCATGGCGAAAAACCAACCGCTCATTGGCTCCGTTCGCCTACCGGCTCTACAGGTGGAATTGTTAAACGCTCGGCGGCCATAGAATCACCTGCCAAAACCGATGGTTGCCTGGACGGCCCGCGGTCAATCATCCTGATGCCCGTGTCCGCACCGGCGATTCCTGACCACGAACTGCTTCGACTCATCGGTCGAGGCAGCTACGGGGAGGTCTGGCTTGCGCGCAGTGCTTTGGGGACGTTTAGAGCCATCAAGCTGGTGTATCGGAGTTCTTTTGGGAGCAGTCGGCCTTATGAACGGGAATTCCTCGGCATTCAGCGATTTGAACCGGTGAGCCGATCACACGAAGGTTTTGTCGATATTCTCCAAGTCGGACATCATGAACAGGCGGGATTTTTCTATTATGTGATGGAGCTAGCGGATCCGGCTGCCCCGATGGTCGGTCCGATGCCAAGCGGTGAGTCGATGGCGCTGGCAGTCGCTTCGTACGTACCGAGTACCTTGCAGCAGGAGATACGGGCGCGTGGGCGTCTACCGATTTCTGAATGCGTGCGGTGGTTTCATGCACTAGCCGAGGCTTTAGATTTTCTGCATCAACGAAATCTGGTTCATCGTGATATTAAACCGGCCAACATCGTTTTTGTTCGCGGTCGCCCTCTTTTGGCGGACGTTGGTTTAGTGACCGAGGTCGCAGACGGAGGATCTTTCGTAGGCACCGAAGGATTCATTCCTCCAGAAGGGCCCGGCAAAGCCTCGGCCGATATCTATTCACTAGGCAAAGTCATTTACGAAGCAGCCACCGGGTTGGATCGGAACGACTACCCCTCGTTACCGATGGAGCTTCTCGAGGGCCCCGAACGGAATTCGCTTCTCGAGGTCAATGCGATTATTGCCCGGGCCTGTGCTCCTCAGGTGCTAGACCGCTATCGTTCCGCGGCGGATCTGGTGCGGGACCTAGCGTTGCTGCAAATGGGTCGATCCGTGACTCAACTTCGAACGCTTGAGGCCCGCTTAATCCGGGCTCGTCGGTTCCTGGCGTTGGCGGCCGGTGTCAGTCTCATTGCGATGGCCGGAGTGGTGATAGCGCGGTATCAGGCGGGGCGCGAGCGATTGCTTCGCCAACGGGCCGAGGCGGCTGAGAAAACCGGGCGCACTCAATTGGGTGAGGCCCGGTTGCAGCAGGCCCGGGCGTTGTTAGAAAGTCATGAACCGGATCGACGAGCCCGGGCTTTGATTGCCATTCGGCAAGCCGCGGGTATGGCTCCCCTCGTCGCCCTGCGCAACGAAGCGGTCGCAGCTCTCGCTCTACCCCTGGTGAAGACCCTACCGTTTTGGACCAATTACCCGGTGGATCGACAATCACTCGCATTTTACCAAGGGACCGAAAAATATCTCGAAGATGATCGACAGGGTCAGGTTCGGGTCCGGTCGGCGACGGATGGCGCTATCTTAGAGAATGTCCCCTTTCCGGTGGGAATCGGTCCAGGGCTATTTTCTCAGACACGGCGTGGGCGATGGCGGCATCTGAACAAAGAGACTCATCTTATAGCTTGGTCCAGCACGAATCCCGCGGTTCAGTTTACGGTGGATTTGAAGCTCGATGAATCGTTTGAATTCGGGCCGGATGAGGAAACAATCGGCCACTGGCGCGCGGACGGTCGGTTCTATCGAATGACCATCCCGGAACTACGCGAACTCGACAGCTTTTCCGTTGCACGTCGCCGTGGGGATTTTCGGTTCAGCCCGGATGGGAGACGCATCGTCCTTTTTGGCGGTCCCGAGAAACGAATTGAATGTTGGGATGTTGTTCAGGGGCGCCGTCTGCAAACCATTGACCCGGGGATAGAACAGGAATTTCTTGAATGGTCAAGCGCGGGTCGCTCGGTCTGTTTTTCAGCGACGGACGCACGCGTATTCGTGTGGGAAATCGAGACGGGTCGGCTGTGTCCCGCGATGTCTGGACATCAGAGTCGGATTATTGATTTGGGATTTTTCCCGGATGACGACAGTGTGATGACGGTTTCGTGGGATGCGACGACCCGCTTCTGGGAGGGGCGGACTGGACGAGAGATATTGCGATTAAACAATTGGGGTGGAAGTGTGGTGACGGATCGAGCCACGCGGTGTTTCGGAGCCAGTCAGGCAAATAATTCGAGACTCGATAGTCATCAATTTCAACCCGCGACGGCCGTGCGAACTTTTCGGCAGCCTTTTTCATGTGTGGATATCGCCTTCTCCGCAGACGAAAAATACTTAGTGGTGGCGGGCGAAGGGATTCGGGTGTTTTCTGCAGAAACAGGCGCGGAACTGGCCCGTGGCGGCACTCCGGGGACGTACCGAGTGTGGTGGGATGCGGCCGACCAATATCTCGTGGCGAGCGAATTTGACGGCGTTTTCCGCTACCGGCTAGATCGACCGACCGCCGAACCGTTTCGGTTGACCGAGCGGAAATCCGTCGGATCTGCGCGTTATTCGACCAAGCATCCTGCCGATGTGTGGCGCAATGGGTGGGCGTTTCTCGACGGCCCGCTGCTGCAAGTCCATCGGCAAGAGACGAATTTGATCTGGGAGCATCGGCAGGAGAGTGCCGAAACGGTAGCTGTTAGTTCGGATGGGGAGTGGATTGCAACCGGCACGCGGAATCATCATGGCGTTCGACTGTGGCAGGCGCGGACCGGTCAATTGCAATGGGAACGAGAACTCCGTTGGGGAAGTCAGGTAGCGTTTAGTCCTGATAGTCGCCAATTGGCATCGACGGGCTCGGATGAAACAGCGGTTTGGGACCTAGCGACGGGTGATTGTCAGTGGCGGCTCTCAGCCTTGCCGGAGAAGCCCGGACATTGGCACCTCAATTATTCGATCGACGGTCGCTCCTTGGCGATTGCTCGCACCCCGTATCTTGTCCAATTGCTCGATCCGGGGACCGGCCGCGAGCTGGTGACGTTACGACACGCGTTGCCGGAGTATATATCCGAGGTTCGTTTTAGTAGCTCTGGGGATTCTGTGGCGGTGGTGTGCGAATCCGGTGCCGTGCAAATTTGGAATCTCCGCCTGCTACGACAAGAACTGGCGGCCCTAGGCCTCGACTGGAAATAATACCACAAATGCTCGACGGTACTCAGGAGAGAACCACTGACTTTTCATCACCGGACGATGCGGCGAGCGCTCGGTGACAGTGTCCGCAGAGGATGCCGACGAACGAAGTCCAAGGGGGCTGATTGTTGCGGGAAAGCATCACCGATGAATGACGCACCCATCCCTTGACCCGGAGGCATTTCGGCGGAACCTGCGAAGCTTGGCTATGATCCTGAATGATCGACAAATTACCCTCCTGGCGCGGCGCGGATTGATTCGGCCGTTCGTGCCCGAACTGATCCGAGTGACCTCCGATCAGCAACCAGCACTTTCGTTCGGCTTGTCGAGTTTTGGGTATGACTTGCGATTGTCCGCGAAAGAGTTCCGAATCTTTCGCCATGTGCCCGGTACCGTGCTGGATCCGAAAGCGTTCAATCCTCGTAATCTCGAAAGCGCTCCCCTTCACAGCGACGCCCATGGAAAGTATTTTATCTTACCGGCCCGCAGTTACGGCTTAGGGGTAGCGGTCGAGGGCTTGCATCTGCCCGAGGACGTCACCGCGATTTGCTTGGGAAAGAGTACTTATGCGCGCTGTGGAATCATCGCGAACGTCACTCCAGCGGAAGCGGGTTGGCGCGGGCATTTAACTTTGGAATTTAGCAATAGCAGTGCGGCCGATTGCCGTTTGTACGCTAATGAGGGAATTGTCCAAATTCTATTTCTCCAAGGCGAACCATGCGAAACCAGTTACTCGAAACGCACGGGCAAATATCAAGGTCAAGGCCAGCGCATTACTCTGCCGAAAACTTAGCCGTTTATGTGGAGCTCCACATAAACGGCTAAGAAAGTGTGGAGGGTCAAAAGGAACGCAGGCCGGCCTTTGGGGAGATTCAGGGCCGCCCGGAGGGCCGCCATGATCGTCTGCTGGGCAATGATGCACAGCCGCTTGAGCGTGACCGGGTAACATTCCAAGAAAGTCGCCTGGTGCCGCTGGGCGCATTGCCAAAGGGGTGAGAGCCGAGGATTGCGAGTAC
>JAYVTS010000039.1:0-7137 GCA_043788645.1 Verrucomicrobiota bacterium | reverse complement strand
TAGCTGTCTGCACTGCGTGTGGCTCCGGGATAAACCCCTGTGGAACTTATCGCCATACCCGCCACTCCGGCTCGTACACGATCTTGCATTGCCGTTGGCACCGAAAAGCCTAGCGACCGCTTCTTCGTCTGAATCAACAAATCACGCGCCTCTAGTAGCTGAGTCGAATTGGTCGTGTTGACACTCTAACCTAGGTAGCAAAGGGCCGCCGCAATGCAAGTACGTGATTCGTCCAATAATAGAAATGAACCCCGTTGTCTTTTTGGATCAAAAAGCAAACCCCACGTCTCATTTAAGGGCCGATCCTTTGGCCTTTGCACATACAAACCCACCGCAAACCAAGCATACGGAATACTGTAGCGATGATCAGGATCCGAGGATCGCCGAATAAATTCCGGATCGACATTCTTCAGGTTCTGCAGGTCCCCAGTACGAAGCGGATTTAGGAGCCCGAGACCCGCGAACACCGGCGTCTCGCCATCGCCAATGCAGACAATGTCGTAAACAGCATTACCTCCCACCTCGATTTTCGCCATAATGGCATCACCGGTATCCACGAAATCCAGAACCACTTTACAATCAAACTGCTTCTCAAAGTCGGACACGACGGTACGGTCAATGTAATCAGTAAAGGTTAAAATGCTGAGAGCCTGCTTTGGTTTGTCGCAACCCCCAAGCAGTACGATGAAAAATAAAGATAGGTATCGTGTCATAATACGGCTTGGCTTTACTTTGCTTTGATTAGGGTCCAAAGCTCGTCGTAAAGCTTTTGCTTCTCCCCGAGGTCTTTTCCATACCAAAGTCTGTCGAACACTTCGCGCGACGGATAGATGGCCGGACTTGTTCGGTCAACAGGTCTCAAGAATTGGAGCGCGGCTCGATTCGGGTTACCGGTCAGGTTAAAGGAAGTTACTCGAGCGCTCACCTTCGGGTCCATAAGGTAATTGATGAACTTCTCGGCCAAGTTGCGGTGCGGAGCCCCGCTGGGAATCGCCAAGTTGTCCATCCATTTGCCGCCGCCTTCCCGTGGAATGAAGAAGTAGAGCTCAGGATCTTCTTTCATCACACGCGCCGCTTCGTTGCTTGCGGCCATGCACATGACCGCTTCCTTCCGGAGCACTCGGTTGGCAGCATCTGCAAACAAGGCGAAACCAAGTGACCGCTTCTTGACCGTCACCAGAAGATCCCCCGCTTCGGCTAACTCTTTGGGATTTGTGCTGTTTGGTTCATATCCCCTGAATTTCATCGCCGCGTCGATGCAGCCGCGCGGATCTTCAATCAGCAGAAATGGACCGGGCTGTTTCGCCGGATCGAAGATCAGGCTCCAGCTCTCGTCGATCGTTTCGCCGGCAGTTTTGCGAATCAGAATTCCAGTCGTCCCGAAATCGAGGGGAACCGTATAGCGATTTTCGGGATCGAACTCCGTTTTTTTAAACTGCGGATCGATGTGTTTGACGTTGGGTAAATTATCAAAGCGCAATGATTGGAGCAAACCTCGCTGGATCATTGCCGGAATGATATAGCCCGAAGGCGCGATCACGTCGTAAACGCCTGCCCCTCCGCTGGCCAGTTTGGCCATCAGCGTCTCATTCTCGTCGACGAAATCGAGGATGACCTTGCAGTTGAATTCCTTTTCAAAGTCCGCGGCGATACCAGGATCGAAATAGTCGCTCCAGATCATGACATTCAGTTGTTGCTTCGGCGGGTTGCAGCCGGAGAGCAGACCGGCGAGAAGGATGACGAGGTATTTATTCATAGCGATCCGCAGAGGTTATTTGGCTTTGATTTGCGTCCAGATCTCGTCGTAGAGCCTGGTTTGTTCGCCAACGTCCTTGATGAACTGGAGCCGGCGCATGACCTCGGGCGGTGGATAGATTTCAGGGTCGTTGCGAATTTCCGCGGGAAGAAGTTCTTTTGCCGCCTTGTTAGCAGTCGCCATGCCCAAAGCCTTGGCGTTCTGCGCGCCCACTTTTGCGTCCAGGAGGTAGTTGAGGAATGTCTCCGCCAGCTCGCGGTGCCGCGCTTTTGCCGGAATGGCTAGCCGGTCGAGACCAATGTAGGAACCCTCGCGCGGAATGAAGAAGTAGGTGTCGGGGTCTCGCGGAACCTTCGGATCAACACCCGCGAAACCAAGCGCCATGGTCGCACTGCCGGATTTGACTCGGTTTTGAAGAGCCGCCGGAACATCGAAACCAAGCGAACGTTTCTTGGACTCGATCAAGAGATCCCGTGCCTCCAACAATTCCTTCGGATTGAGACTATTCACATCGTAGCCCTTATAGGAAAGCGCGACGGCAATACAGGTTCGAGATTCGTCTACGAGCAGAAATGAACCGCGTTGTTTCGCAGGATCAAAAATCAAGCTCCAGGATTCATCTAGCGCCCCATCCTTCGGTTTGCGTACATACAAACCCATCGCGAACCAACAGTACGGAATGCTGTACCGGTGTTCGGGATCGGATGATCGCTGGATAAACTCGGGATCGACGTTTTTGAGATTGGGCAGGTTTTCTGCCCGGAGTGGTGCCAGCAACCCAAGTCGGTTGAAAGTCGGTACCTCGCCGTCGCCCACGCATACGATGTCGTAAAGGACGTCGCCTCCTCCGGCCAGCTTTGCCATCACGGCATCACCGCTGTTGAAGAAATCCAAGACGACTTTGCATTCGAATTGCCTTTCGAAATCAGAAACCACCTGGGGATCGATGTAGTCAGCAAAAGTGAGTACATTCAGCGTGTTCTTTGGCTGGCCACAGCCAGCGAGCAGACACGCGAGGAAGAGGAAGATACCTTTATTCATAGCGAGTTGCAGGCGTTACTTCGCTTTAATCTGCGTCCAGAGTTCGTCGTAGAGCTTGGCCTTTTCGCCAAGCTCTCGTACTGTTTCGAGTCGCTTCAGCACTTCAGGCGGGGGATAAATACCCGGATTCTTCAAATCATCCGGCTCGATGAATTCCAAGGCGGCCTTGTTCGCCGTTGCAATGTGAAGGAAGTTGGCGATCTGCGCTCCAATTCTGGCGTCAAGAATGTGGTTTAGAAACTTGTCGGCCAAATCACGATGAGGGGCTTTTGCAAGAATGCTGAAACCATCCAACAGCATGCACGAACCCTCCCCTGGAACGAGGAATTGGGTTTCGGGATCCTCCTTCGAGCCGTCCACCGAACTGCCGTTCCAAGCGATCGCTGCGCTTGCGTCCTTCGCGATGATGCGATTCTTGACCGAAGTTCCATCGATGAATCCGAGTGATCTCCCTTTGGCTTCCATCAAGACCTCGCCCGCCGCCGCAAGCTCCCTGCGGTCGGTGCTGTTCACGCTGTGTCCTAGGAACCGAAGGGCCGCTCCGATAGTCGTACGGCTCTCATTCAAAAGGTAGAATGGGCCACGCTGCTTCTTCGCGTCAAAGATCAAGCTCCAGGAGTCCTCCACTGGCCTGCCCCCGACTTTGCGCACGTAAAGTCCGGTTGCGCCCCACAAGTAGGGAACGGAATACCGTACTCCGCCGGAAAATGACAGGACGTCAAACTGGGGATCGATGTTCTTGAGGTTGGGTATGGCGTTTGAATCAAGAGGAGCGAGGAATCCGAGTGGGGTATAGCTTGTTACGTCACTCATCGAGACAATGTCGTAGGCAGTCGCGCCACCTGCCTTGAGCTTACCATCAGAGGTATCGCCACTGTCCACGTAGTCGATCACGACCTTGCAATTAAACTCACGTTCGAAACTCGCGACCGCCTTTGGCTCGATGAAATCCGGGAATGTCAGTATGTTGACCTGCCGTTTAGGGTGGCCGCAGCCTGCGAGCATCGCGGCCAGTAGAATCAGCAGGTAATTGGGCATGCGGTCCGCGTTTTTATTTCGCTTTAATCTGCGTCCAGATCTCGTCATAGAGCTTGTTCTTATCACCGAGATCGTAGCCATATTCCAGGCGCGCCATCACTTCCGGGGGCGGATAAATACCGGGGTTTTTCCGGTCGGCAGGATTGATGAACTCCAGTGCCGCGTGGTTGGGGCTGCCCGTCCGCGCAAAGGTCGCGATTTTCGCGCCCGCCTTTGCATCGAGGACATGGTTGATAAATTTTTCAGCCAAATCGCGGTGCCGAGCCTTGGCGGGAATGCATAGATTATCCAGCCAAATGCCGCCGCCTTCCTTGGGGATGAAATAGTGGGTGTCGGGATCTTCGGCTTCGCCGCGCATGGCGTCGTTGTTGTAAACGATGGCCATCGCCGCATCCTTTGCGAGCACTCGATTCTTGGCCGCAAAACTTGAGGCAAAACCGAGCGAGCGCTTTTTGGCTTCGACCAGAAGATCTCGAGCCTCGGCCAGTTCCTTGGGATCGGTGGCGTTCATCTTATAGCCTTTGTAGTGGAGAGCTGCGCCGACGCAGAGCCGATAGTCTTCCAATAAATGAAACGGTCCCGGCTGCCTGGCCGGATCGAAAACCAGAGCCCAAGTCTCCTCCAGCGCTTTGTCTGCACTACGGCGCAGATAGATTCCGGTCGTGCCCCACAAATAGGGCGCCGCGTATCGATTGCTGGGATCGAATTGCGGATTAACGAATTTTGGATCCAGGTTGCTAAAGTTGGGAATGTTTTCGCGCCGGAGCGGCGCAATCAGGCTGCGCTGGATCAAGCTGGGCAATTGTACATGACTGGCGTCCACAACGTCATAGGTCGACGAACCGCCGGCGGCGAGTTTTGCGTCCATGACGTTAGGATCCTCAAAGAAATCAAAGGTTACCTTGCAGTTGAATTCGCGCTCAAAATCCGCGACCACTCCCGGGTCGATATAATCGGGATAAATGAAGACAAATAACGGTTGCTTTGGCTTTCCGCAGCCACAGAGCATCAAGCCTAGTAAAATTAGCAAATATTTGATCATCTTTGGCGTTTTGGTTTCATTTCGCTCCGCTGCTGCAAAAGGGTAACGGCAATCGTCCCGAGAATCGACGCGACCACAATCAGCGTTGCTAGCGCGTTGATTTCTGGGGTGATGCCGCGTTTGACCGACGAATAGATCAGTATCGGCAGCGTGGTCGCCCCCGGGCCGGCGGTGAAAAAACTGACCACAAAGTCATCAATGCTCGAAGTGAAGGCCAGAGCCGCGCCGGCATAGACGCCGGGCAGCATCAGGGGCAGAGTCACATGGCGAAAGGTTTGCCAGGTGCTAGCACCAAGATCGTGCGCGGCTTCTTCGATGGCTGGATCCATGCCCGAGAGCCGCGAACGGACGATGATTCCAATGAGCGGAATTTGAAACGTAGCGTGGGCCAAGATCATGGTGGGCAGACCCAATTCGAAAATTCCCAACCGGTCCCGAATCATGGCGAAGAACATCAGCATCGCGACCGCGGCGACGATGTCTGGTATCATCACGGGGATGTACATAAGCCAGGAGAAGAATTCCTTGGCGGGAAACCGGTACCGGCTGAGACCGTAGCCCAGCATCGTGCCGAGGACGGTCGAAATGGCGGTGCTGGAGACGGCCAGGATCAGGGTGTTCTGGACCGCGGATAGTTTCTCGGGGCTGCTGAGCAGCGTGCCGTACCATTCCGTAGTGAAGCCCCGCCATGGGCCACCACGTTTGGCGGAGTTAAACGAGTAGACGACCACCACCACGATCGGGGCGTAGAGGAATAGATACAACACCGCCGCATTGAGGCTGAGCAGCCAGGAGGAGCGTTTCATACGATGGCTGACGAAGCGGGTCCGCGGATGCTCGTACAAATCCTGTGAGTTCCCGATTTGTTCAATGTTTCCGTCGCGCATGACGGCGATGCGATCACTCAATACGAGGGCTTCATCCTGGTCGTGAGTGACGTAAACAAAGGTGATGCCGAGGCGCCGCTGAAGCTTGAGCAATTCGACCTGCAACTGTTTGCGGAGCTTGAGGTCGAGGGCGCCGAGCGGTTCGTCGAGCAGTAGGACGGTCGGCTCATTGACGATTGCGCGGGCCAGGGCGACGCGCTGTTTCTGCCCCCCTGAAAGCTGGTTTGGACGTCGGCTGGCGAGGGTTTCGATCTCAACTAGCTCCATGACCTTTCGGACCCGTTCTTCCAGCTCGCCGGGCGGAACTTTTTTCATCCGCAATCCAAACGCGACATTTTCCCGGACGCTCAGGTGCGGAAACAGCGCGTAGGACTGGAACACAGTATTCACTGGCCGACGGTGTGCGGGAATCCGGTTCGAATCCACGCCATTGATCCGGACCGTGCCCGCATCGGCGACATCCAGTCCGCCGATGATCCGCAAGAGAGTGGTTTTGCCGCAGCCGGAAGGGCCAAGCAGGGAGAAAAACTCTCCCTGTCGAATCGATAAACTCACTCGATTTAAAGCGGTGATTTCACCGAATCGACGTTCCAAACGGTCGATTTCAATCGCCGGAGTTCCGGGAGACATGCTATGGCAATGATGTAGCTCGAAATGAATCGGCGCACAGGAAAATCGGGCTAACACACGTTGGGGTGAGACCTCATCGTCGGCAATTTCATACTTTGCCTGAAGACCGATTCCCTCGTGGATCAGTGTGCCGGTGATTCATTCCCGCCTTGACCGCGTCTTTTCAGGCGCCGCCGACTTCGCGTCGAGGAACGCGATGTACGAATGGCCCGGCCTTTCGCAGCGGGCAATTCATGACCGGACTAAACTGGTCTTCGACTTCTTAGGGTTCCCTTTCGATCAACCGCCGCGAGTGAACTAGCCCTGGATCGTCAAGTTCCTGAAATTCGTTCCGTCGCCAACGCCCGCCGCTTCTCGCAGTGCATCCAGCAACGGCCGCATGACTTTGTTCGCACTGGTCATGAGCTTGACGAGCACGGCTTGCGGCGATCGCGCGGAAAACATCGTTCACGGGAGTCTGAACAGAATACCTGACCCAAACACTTCAGGGTCTATAAAGGGACGGCTGGATTAATCAATATGTCTTGTCTGTCGTCCGAACCCCTGGCACGGTGTGCGGATGCGCTACGCGCGAATGAAACCGGCGGCACCCACCGAGGCGATGTACTATCACTGCCTCTCTCGGGTGGTGAATCGTGACTTTGTCCTGGGTGACGTGGAGCGAGAAAAATTCGTGAAATTGATGCGGGAATACGAGCAGTTCTGCGGGGTTCGAGTGCTCACTTACTGCGTGATGTCCAACC
>JAYVTS010000038.1:0-1632 GCA_043788645.1 Verrucomicrobiota bacterium | reverse complement strand
GTCGGACAGTGAACGCCGCAGGCCTCAAATTTACCCCGTTTCAAGGGATTTGAACTCACCACTCCATTTTCTGGTTTGCCCCGGCTTTTCTGAGGTCTGAATTTATGGATCTTTCCATCAAATCCCATTTTCCAGCCTTTAAAGGTCCAGGAGGTTCACTCGCCATCTCGGAAGGCGATCCGCTCGCCCGGCAACTGGCCATGCTGGTTTTGGGTGAACGTTCCGATTGGGGCGTTTCCGCGGTCGCCGCGCAATTCGACTATAGCCGACAACGCTAGTACCAGATTCTCTCCGCCTTCAAAGAGGGGGGTGCCATGGCGTTGATCCCGGATAAACGCGGTCCAAAAACCAACTACCGTTGCACCTCGGCGATTGTCCGTCAGGTCATTGCCCAGCGCTTCCACGATCCGGATTGCTCTCCGGAGGTCATCACCCAAAAGCTCCGGCAGAAGAAGCACTCTATCAGTCAACGCAGCGTCGAGCGGATCATTGCCGATTACGGCCTCCAAAAAAAACGCTACGCCCTTAATCCCGCGCTTCCACCACGGTTCGTCGAAACCGTGCGAACTCGTTGCAAGCAACGTCGCGTCGACTCCTCATCCAAGGCGTTGGAGAGCCAGGTTCGCCAGTTATTGGCCGACAAAATCTCGGGCAACCAGGTGGGCATTTGTTTGCTCATCCCGGATGGCCGAATGCTCGTTCTCGGTGAGTCCATGCCGTATTCGCCTTGGTGGCAGTTTGGTTTTGACGCCTGCGGTCGAGGAGGGGCCTTTCCTCGGGTGCAGTTCTAAGCCCTGGCCAATGCGCTGGATCGTTCCGAAAGAATCTTCAAACTCCCTCTAACCTTTCCTCCGCGATTGAGCAGTAACGAGGTGAATGGTACGAACGCAATCTTAGGAACAAACCAAGACGAACAAGCACCGCGCAAAGAGTGGATTCGCGCTACTGGCATGAACGCTCACCGCGATCCAAAGCGTCGCGCAATCGAATTACTGGAAGAATTTGGTTCTGGACGCTCTGCGGAAAGACTCCAGCGAATTTCCCAGCGGTAACCAACCCCGGTGCCGTGGCGGAAGTGATGGTCGAAGTCCACAAGCACTTTAATCAATTGAAGGCGCTTCGGAAGGCTGGACCTGATGCCACACCTTCGGGCGGCAGCAGCGCCAGATCCCTGTGGTTTCTTCGTTCTTTCGTGGCAAAACTCCTACGAGCGGCCAAAACACCGCGCCCTGGGCGATTTTGCGATTTTCGATAATAAGTTTTGCGTTTTGATTGAAACGAGAATAGCCTAACCGAATTTCATTCGGCTCCGATCAGGTCGTCCACCCCAGGGCAGTCGCGCTACGCTTGGGGATCGAGGCGATATTCAGGTCAGGAACTGGAATGGAAAAAATCAAGAAGGGTCAAAATGCTACTAATTGGAGAAATAGTAAAAACCGAACTCGCAAAAGAGTCCAAAAAGCCCATTACCGCGTGGTTGGTCACTCTGTTGCTCGTGCTCTTTAGCCCGACCGTAGTCGCAACCGACTATTTCTTCAGACCCGCGGTACCGAGCGATGCCGGGCACGCTTATGCCGGGGTGGTTGCGGGTGATACCCTCATCCAAGGCAATGACAATGATGTAATGACCGC
>JAYVTS010000037.1:0-2253 GCA_043788645.1 Verrucomicrobiota bacterium | reverse complement strand
CGAAGCGATTCCGAGCCGGACTGTATGAGTACATACTGTCCGGCTCGGAACGCGAGGCCAACGCCGCCAGACGGGCTCGCAGCAAGTCGTAGCAGAAAGGATATGAAATATCCGGGCTAGGAGCGCCGTCTTCTGTGCCGGCGGGTTGGAAATGGATCAGCTCCGGATTCGCCTGGCATGATCCCTAAGAATTCTTTAGTTCGTCGGCAGAGATGCGCTCCCTGCGTCGCGCGTGGGTGCCGGGGCGGCACCCGCCCCGGGGAATTTCGGACCGGCCGGCGCCTTCGCTGGCCGCCCGGCGTGACCGCGCCGGGTCTTCAGGGGGCGCGGAGGTGGGTGTGGATTTGGGTGCGATCAAGGCACCGGCGCAGAAACGCGCTCACCAGGCGGTGCTTTCGCGATAATCGCGATGAAACGGAGTTGCGCCCGGGCAAACCGAGGAATCGTCATTGGTTGGCCCGAGGCGGAGTTAGCGACTACTCCTCCCATCGTGTCCATGGAACCGCGTTCGTTTGATTACCTCGTACTGGGCAGCGGCATTGCCGGATTAACCTTTGCGCTCAAGGTGGCAGGGCAGGGGCGGGTGGCCATTCTCACGAAGAAACGCCGCGCGGATTCCAATACCAACTGGGCTCAAGGCGGCATCGCGGGAGTGTGGAGTCGGGACGATTCCTTTGAGTTGCACGTTCGTGACACGCTCGCAGCCGGGGCGGGTTTATGCCGTGAAACCGCGGTCCGAACGATTGTGGAGGAAGGTCCGACCCGGATCGCAGAGCTCATTGCGTTAGGGACCGAATTCTCACCGGCGGCGGATGGAATAGGCCCCGATCTCACCCGTGAAGGCGGCCATTCCGCTCGGCGAATTTTGCACGCGAAGGATGCAACGGGGGCCGAGATTGAGCGAGCCCTCCTGGCGGCGATTGCCGCGCACCCTCACATCACGGTCCTCGAAAATCACTTCGCGATTGATCTTATTACGACTGCAAAACTCGGGTTGAAGGGGCGGGATCGAGTGGTGGGTGTCTATGTCCTGAATCAACCCACTGCGCAGGTTGAGGTGTTTGCGGCGCCGGTCGTGGTTTTGGCCACGGGTGGCTGTGGTAAAGTCTATCTCTATACGACCAATCCGGATATTGCGACGGGGGATGGCGTGGCGATGGCGTATCGGGCCGGGGCGGCGATCGCCAATATGGAGTTCATTCAATTTCATCCCACTTGTCTCTATCATTCAAAGGCGCGGACGTTCTTGATTACGGAAGTCGTTCGAGGCGAAGGGGGCCATCTGCTGGGCGAAGATGGGCGACGCTTCATGGATCGATATCATCCTAAAGCAGAGTTAGCGCCGCGTGACATTGTAGCGCGGGCCATCGATGCCGAGATGAAAAAGACGGGTGCAGAGTGTGTGTTGCTCGATATCACCCATAAAGGGGCAACATTTATACAGGACCATTTTCCCACCATTTGCGCTCGACTTCGCGAGCTGGGCCTCGATATGACGCGGGAACCCGTGCCGGTGGTTCCCGCGGCCCATTATCAGTGCGGAGGGGTCGTCACGGACTTGGAGGGTCGGACTGAGATTGGCGGATTATATGCGGTGGGCGAGGTAGCCTGCACGGGGTTACACGGTGCCAATCGGCTGGCGAGCAACTCGCTTTTAGAAGCATTGGTTTGTGCGCATCGCGCCGCCGGGCAGGTACTCAAGTGTCCGCCTGAGCGGGTACCGGTTTCGATACCTGTTTGGGAAACGGGGACGGCAACGGATCCCGACGAACTCGTCGTGGTATCTCATAATTGGGATGAAATACGCCGGCTGATGTGGGATTACGTCGGCATTGTGCGGACGAATAAACGACTTCAGCGGGCGCAAAAGCGGCTTAAAAACCTCCAGGAAGAAATTCACGACTATTATTGGGGACACATGGTCACGGGCGACGTTCTCGAACTTCGCAATATTGCCACGGTGGCTGAGCTGATTGTCGGCTGCGCGTTGCAACGACCGGAGAGCCGGGGCTTGCATTACAATCTCGACTACCCGGAGTTGGACCCACTCTGGGCGCAACGAGATACGGTAATCAAACGGGTCGACCTTCCCCAATGAATCGCCCCAAGAGAACGCAAAGACCGCAAAAGCGAGGGGTTTCCGGTTCTATACGTTCCATGTATTCTTTTGTGGTTAATAAAAACAGCGACAATTTTAGGATTGACGCCGTGACTTTTCGCGGGCCTGATGAGGGGGTAAGGAAAAGATATGGA
>JAYVTS010000036.1:0-3568 GCA_043788645.1 Verrucomicrobiota bacterium | reverse complement strand
AACTCATCATCCACCAACAGAATTTTCGCCATGAGAATAAAGCCAATACCTAATCGAAAACCGGCCAGCGATGAATCGGAGCGCCACCGGGGTTGATCGCCCGCGGATTGTTTACGGAAGCAATTTCCCAACCAGTCCGCTCAGAACCTTACCGTCAGCGCGTCCTCCGGCCTTCGCCGACGCGGCTTTCATGACGGCGCCCATGTCTTTCTTGGACGTCGCACCCACTTCGGCAATGGCCACCTTGACTAACGCTTCCATCTCCTCGACCGAGAGTGCTTTCGGCAGAAATTCTTCAATGATCTGAAGCTCCGCGTGCTCGTTCGCAGCGGATTCCGCCCGCCCACCCGCGGTAAAACCCGCGATGGCATCTTTGCGCTTCTTGGCCTCTTTTTGGAGCACGACCGAGACTTCGGCATCGGTCAGGGATTCGCTCTTTTTCTCAATTTGGGCGTATCCAAACGCCGATTTGAGAAAACGGAGCGTGTTCACTCGTTCTGCCTGCCGGGCGAGCATGGCCTGCTTCAGGCCGTCGACGATTTGTTGCTGAAGGGACATAGCGATAGAGAAAGGGTAAATTGAACCACGACAAGCATTGATTCGATCAGAATGGAATCAGGCCCCGGGGGTTTGGAACCGCCGCAATTGATCCCTCAACCGCGCCGCCTTTTCGTAATCCTCGGAATCAATCGCCTCGCCCAGTTGTCGTTCCAGGGTTTCCCGCTCGGACAACGGCTTCTTGTTGCGGACATCTTCCATCCAACCCCGCAGAGAGGCAATTTCTCCGCTGGATTCAATGGCTTCTTCGCGCCCATTATCCCTTAGAAAAGCTTCGAGTTCTTCTAACCCTTCGCGAATGGCTTCCAAGGCCAAGTTCCACTGGTTCTTTTTGAGGTAAGCGGTGCCCCGCGCCCGAGTCCGCATCATCACCATCTGCGGTACAAATTGCAGCAGACTCCAAGCCAGATCTTCCGTCGCCGCAAAATTGGCCGCGAATTGGTACACCTGTGAATTACGCTCACAATCGCGCTCCACCCCATCGTAGTCGCCCAATTGGAACCAGCAGATGTAGCGATGATGATATTGAATGGTCTCCTGTTGCAAACGGCCACATTCCAACGCGCCGAGCGTGAACGCGTCATCACTGCCTCCGTGACTTTCTTTCCATTGCTCCATTTGCGTCTTGTAGGCCTCGAACCAAGACTCCGAACCAAGCGGGCGCTTGCCATCTGGACGCCCTAAAGCGTTCATTTGTAGGACTCCGAGGTCGACCCTCAACTGGAGCTTCTCCGCTCCATCTCGACCCTTGAAACGGCGCGCCACCACCTGCCCGGGAAGGTAGTCCCAGTCGCGCAAGAGGTGAGAGATGTCATAACGGATGCTCATCGAAAGCTCCTCAAATATGCGGGAAACCAACCGGGGGTCAAAGAATGCCATCCACCGATTCTCGGACCCCTGCCCTCAGTGCCGCGACTCGCTGGGACCAGCGGCCGCCGTGACGGGTCGATCCCCCTCGCCCAAACGTCGGTGAAAAAGCTCCAGCACCAGATCAAAACTCAACCGCGCTAAAGCCGGATCGTACCGGGGTCCTTCATCCCGAAGGAAAGCATGTTGACCATTGAATTCGTGCCAAGTGAAATTGACTCCGTAATCATTCAAGGCCGAGTAAACCTTGGCTCGTCCCCACCCCGGCACATGGGGATCCTGCCGACCCCAGATCAGCAACGCTTCCGCCGTCATGCCCCGAGTACTCGTCAACGTATCGTCGTTCATCCCTTCTCCCAGCGACCCTTTGTGGACATCGGTGGCGTAAAAACAGGTCGCCGCGAGCACCTCCGCATTTTTTGCCGCCAGCCGCAAACTCAAATGCCCGCCGACACAAATGCCCAAGGTCCCCAAACGTCCAGTGCAAGCGGCGTGCCCCTTCAAGAAAGTCAAAACCGTGCGCCCATCGGCGTCGATATGCTCCAAACGCTTCAACAATTTCAACGCGTTGCCACGATCAGCCCCTGCTTGATCGTATCCCAGCGCACACCCGGCCGCCTCGAACTCATGCCAAATTTCCGGTACGGCCACGACGTAACCGTGCCCGGCTAGGAACGCAGCGGTACGGCGAATCGGGGCGGTGATCTGGAAGATTTCGGAGTATAAAACAATCCCCGGATATCGCCCCGGCGCTTGGGGCCGGAACACTTGGGTCCGCATCGGACCGCTCTCCGTGGTAAGTTCGACGAATTCGTGGTCGCGGATGGTCATTGCGCCAGCATGAAACGACGCCGACACCCCTGAGGCAAGGCCCATCTTCACCCCCCAATTACCCACCGACAGGGTCATGGAACAGACGGAAACCAAATAACCTCCCCTCCCGGGAGGCCGTAGAGCGAGAGGTCCTGAGGCGGTTGTGGTTCAACGAGTTGCGTGGTGCAGAGCTCTTGTAACGGTTCCTGCGGCTTCCGAGCAGGTCCGGGTCGACACCGAAGTCTGCCCGCATCTGCGTCTCGGTTACGCAATGACGACCCACAAAGCCCAGGGCATGACAGCGGAGAAGTCGTTCATCCTAGTTTCGGACCCGATGATCGACCGTGAAATGACCTACGTGCAGGCCTCAAGAGCCCGAGGCGAGACGCGCTGGTACATTTGCGATGAACTTTCGGAGATCACGCGGGACATGGCGAGATCGAAGGAAAAGCACATGGCGCTGAGCCTGGCCGGACCAGCGCTGGAGTTGTCACTCCAGCGATAACGCCACTCCATCGTATCAACCTAGTTGACCTAGTTAGTTCCCTTCGTTTCCTGGCACTTTACGGCATCCGCGGGAATCTCCCACAAACAAATTGTTGGATCTTTAATGTCGGCTTCCATCAATGCGCTGGCTAGGGCATTCTGAATTGTGGATTAACACGCCTGTATTGATGGGTTCTTCCGGCTACTCCCTCTCAAAACCGTGACTCGAAAACTTCAGAGTCCGACAGTTCTCGCCCACGGTACGAACCGTGCCATCTGGAATTCCTGAGGGCACGTTGGCTTGAATCTCGACGGTCACGTTTACGACTGCCCCTGGCAGGCTCGCGAGGTGTTGGATGATCTCTTTGGCGAGTGCATCGACGTCGCGGGTGATTCGTGTGGGATCGACCTGCACGCTACCGAAGAAATGATTCGGCTTTTCTGTGGCGGCGGCCGCGGGCAGTGGCGCAGCGACTCCTTGCCCGATCGATTGTGCGGGAGGCACAGAGATTTCTAGACTTGGCGGGGACTGCGGGATTGCCCCGGGTTTTGTCGCTTCCTCCTTAGCCAATTGGGCCGCGGTGCACTCCGATTTAACCACAAGTCCCGGCGCATTCACCGATACCGAAACGACTCGGCCAGCGCGCAGTCCGAGGTAACGTCCGGCCTTATCGTCCCAAGCCTCGGCAAATCCAAATGTCTCCAAGTGCCAGGTGGTGGACGCAACGCCGTCCCGAACCGCATTTACAAGCACTTCGGGATCCTTCAAGCGAGGAAGGTAGAGATAGCTGGAGAAGTCTTCGACCAACTGTTTGACGCTCACATGGTCCCCCCGCCAGAGCGG
>JAYVTS010000035.1:0-7185 GCA_043788645.1 Verrucomicrobiota bacterium | reverse complement strand
CGGCCGACCGTATCTCCACGGCTTGGCCGCACAGGGTGCGACGGGCGTCGCACGGGTCGTTGAACTACTGCGCGATGAACTGGAGCAGGCGATGGCCCTGACCGGGCGAACGAGCTTGGAAAAAATTGATCGGTTGGTGATCTTGCCTAGTTGAAAAATTCGGAACAGATTCCGTTTGGTCACGATGCCCGCTGACGCCGAACCTCAGTAGCCTGGAAACTTGCCCTGGTTGATCCACTCGGTGGGCGGCTCGAAAAATGAATAGATCTTTTCTCCCGCAGCAATCGACTGCTTTTTCAGCAAACGCCGATCCACCAATCGGCGGCTAACCCGGCCGCCGTGCCTCAGCGGGTCCATTTCACCCTGAAAAACCGGCGCGAAGACGCGTCGTTTCGAGGTTCTGTCCAGGTCACGCGGTTGGTGTTGGTCGGCGCAAATTCCTGCAACGTGTGCCACACGGGAGGCGTCAGATCGTCTGCAAATTCAAGTCGGTACGTTTCGCCCACGTTAGCAGGGAAGCTGAGCTGCACACCGGCGGCAAGAGACCGGGCGGAAAGCAGAAATGGTTCGGTCAGGTGGATTACAAAACGCAAGACTCCCGCCTGGGGCGGCAACTGATTGTCCGCGGCCGTCAGATCCACCGAATATTCCCCTGGCATCGTGCCGACACCCACGATCCGCACGGCGGCGGCATCCAACGACAGCCCCGGTGGCAATCCCGTTGCGGTGAGCATCAGCGTCTGCGCCGGAAGATCCGGATCGGTGACGCCCATCGGGAGCGTCAGCGGGAGACCGGCCGGGAAACGCACATCGGCTTGCGGCAGCCAGATCGGCGGGTGGTTCACGGCGATCATATAATGAGGCTGCGCCAGGGCTGACCAGCGGCCGTTCGCCTGGCGCACCCGTGCAGAGAGAACCGTGTCCCGGGTCAACGCGACCGCCCCATTGGTCCACGACAGGGCGGTCGGCGCGATGGCACCGCCAGCGAGACGCGGATCGCTGGCGTCGAGTGTATAATAAATCACGCCGCCGGGCACGGTGAGTTGCGGATGAAAGCCATGGGTCACGGTGCCGCCGTAGAGATCAAATGCCGGGGGATCAAACGCCGGAAAATAACCCCGGGAACGTAGCTGCGAGATTATCTGCGCTGTCCGGGTGGGAAATAATTTCGAGCGGATCGTGGCTGCGGAAGCCAGCCAATTGGCGGGTGTCCGGTAACCCCAGCGCGCACACTCCGCCAGCAGGCTGTCATTGATCTCATTCATGCGGGCCGCCAGACGGGCGTCATTCCGCGCCGGGGTGAGTGCACCGTCGTTGAAAAACACAGCGTAAATCCGGTCCGCCAGCAACGTCTTGAAATCCGCATCCCCTTCGGCCACAAGCCCGCCAAAAAGCCCGCCTGGCCCGGGATTGTCGCTGCGATTCAAGCCCAGCGCGGCGGTCCGCAGGAAGCCATCGGCGTCAGCCTCCCAAAACTTGAAACCCGAGCCGGCATTCACCGGACCGCTCGCCCGGAATTCCGATTCACAATCGCCGTAATACCACAGGAGCATGAAATCGATCAGGCTCCGGACGTCCACGTAGTTGCGTAGCGACTGGTATTTATTTTTCAGCGCCAGTGCCTTTTCCCACGACTGGATGGCGGGCGGCGTCGGCGTGCCGAGCACGAAATTGTCGCCGACATTGTCGTTGCCCCGCACGTTCACATAATCCTCCGCCGCGCCGCCCAGATAATTCGCGAGAAAACGCTGCACCAGCGGTTCGCGCGCATGGTACAGGCCCCAGTAAACGCCATTCAGATAAACATGCATGAAGCGATTGTGTGGATTCAAATCGCCCATGTCCTGCAGGCTGTCCTCGACGAACGGTCCCGCCATATAAAAACCGCGCTCGACCATGTCTTGCGAACCGGAGCGGAATTCCAATTCGCTGAAGGACGCCACCGGAGCCACGCCGTGGTCAAAGCCTTTGAAGAGCGGCGCCTTGATCCGCGTGGTGCCATATTTGGCGTGGCAGACGACCCGGAAACTTTTCTTGGCAAAATTCTCATACGAGCCGCCAAAACGTTCGACACCGCAATTCGCCTGCACGGGCGGGGTTCCATCCGGCAGAAAGATTTCCACAGAACCTTCCTGTTCTTCGTAGCCCGGCTGGCCGGGAACGATCAGAGAAATCGAGGGCAGGGCGAGCAGTCCGGGTTTGACGCGGGAGACATAGCGTGAGTCTTTCGTGATTCCCGTGTTCATCACGGACGACGCAATAACCTTGTCGAGAAAGAGATAGGTCTGGCTCTGAATTCGTGCCGGCCGATAGCCGGAACGCCGGACCTGGACCCGCATCGACTTGGTCGTGGCGATCAAAAGAGCGGTCGTATAAGGCACCGAGGGCACCGAACCATCGAACGAATAATAGACGGCGCCATCCGGGTCGGCGCTCGAAAGGGTCAGGCTGAAGGCGTTTTGAAAGAAGCCGCGTGCCTGGCTGAATGCCGCCGGCCGCACCCAACCCGCATAGGAGGTCGCGAGATTGACCGCGCCTGGGGTGGGTTCGAGATAGGTCCAGTTTCCATCCAAATCCCGTCCGTAGGCGAGGTCGGTGTCCAGAGGTGGATAGGACGCCAGGCGATCCACCGTCGAGCGCCCGTTCGGTGCCGTCAGCACCACCGATCCGCCCGTCTTATTCAGTTTGAAACTCGCGTGGAAATTCCCCGTGGGATCAACGGGCGTCTTGGACCCCGAGGCAAAAACGACCAACTCGGAATGCGGAGCGATGATCGCCGCCGGAAACACCCATTTCATCGGCCGCGCCGGATCATCGGATAGTCCATAGCCGACCAGGTCCACGGGCAGGTCGCCCGGATTGCGCAATTCAATCCAATCCGGCGCGTTGCCGTAACCGTCCGCCAGCGAATACTTGTTGTCGGTGACAATTTCACTCAGCCGCACCGGCAGCGGATCGTTCCCCACCGTTACCGCTAGCGCGCGGGTGAAGACCTCGGTCGCGTTGGTGGCGATGAGGAGATATTCAGTGGATCGCGTTGGACTCAAATTCATCCGACCCGCGCCCGATGAATCCGTTGGTGCCCCGACTGAACCTGCCGTCGGATGCAACTCGACCCGATGGATACCTTCGACGCCCCAGGAAAGGGACACCGGCTGCCCTGGTGAAATTTGTGGTGCCGACGCGGTGAATTGGAGGATGCCGACTTCGTTTGTGGGTCTCCCAAAAACCTCGACTTCGCGCATGCCAATATACCACTCGATTCCGCCGGCCGGATCGGTCCGCTGCTTGTTCTCCAGCCCAATGCGCACGTATCGGGCGAACACCGGCCCGCCGAGATCGGTGTCCAGCACCTCGGTGGTGCCCACCAGTTTCTTGGCGTAGACGGAATTGTGATTGGCGTCAAAGCACCGGGCGATCGTGTTGGTGAGGCGGCCGCCAATCCCACTGGCCGCAATGGTTCGCACGCCATAGAGCGCAAACGTCTGGCCCAGATCCACCTCCCAATAGGCGTCCACCGTCGCGGTGGTGGTCCTGGTTTCGGTCCCATAACTGTCGTCATTCGCATTGCCCGCGGGCCGGATGTCCGGGGTAAGGCGAACCATGTAGCTGGGTTTGTTCGATGCGAGGTTGTTGGTCACCGACCCATTGCCACCCGCGGAAACGAGCAGGTTCCGGTTGCCGGACCACACCCGGGCCTCCGCCAGTGTGATATAGTAATTCCCATCGGCGTTCTTCTTGCCGTTTTCCAGTCCGACCCGGAGATACCGGCCCTTCGTCCCCGTCGGCGGCGTCCACGTCCAGGTGCCGCCGAGACCCGGATCCTTGATCGTTTCGACCGCGTTGGCCAGGACGTTGGATGCTCCGTTGTAAATGCGGGTCACCACCCCGCCGAGCCGGGCAGAACAGCAATCCTGGCGATTCACCAATTCGACGCGGTCGATAGGAAATTCCGCACCCAGATCCGCGAGCCAATAATCATTCGGCTGACTGGCGGTGTGGGTGAAGGTGGACGGATCGCCATCCATGGCGTTCGATGCCGGAAAGGCGGTGCTGAAGGCCGTCGACTGGGTGACCTTGGCGTTGAGGGTCGGCCCGGGTCCCGAAGTGGAGGGGGGCATGAAGGGAATCGCCAGATCTCCGAAAAGGCGCACTTCAGCGAGGCTCACCCGGAAATGGCCGCCGCCATTTTTCTGATTGTCTTCCAACCCGATCCAGACTGAGCGCGCGTGCGTCCCCGCGGGCAGATCCGCCGAGAACGTCGCCGCCGGACCCGGATTCGTCAGGACTGACTGAAACACGACCTGATCATCCAGATTCAGTAGACGCAACGTCAGCCCGGCCAGTTCTGCATCGTTCGGGGCGGCGCGATTCACCACCTCAATCCGTGTCAGCGAGTACGGCCGCTCCAGGGCCGCCATCCAGTAGCTTCCCGCCAAATCTTGCGTCTGACTCCACGTTGTGATCGACGCGTCCAACGCCTTGCGGGCGGCATTGTTGGCCGTAGCGTCACTCGACTGGATCACCCGCACAAACAGCGACGGCGCGAGCGGACCATCCGCCCGGCCGGGCGAAAGCGACAGCCCGCACGAACCGACCAACCAAACTGGCCAATACCGGCATTTCCGGAGCTTCACGAGCATTATTAATTTTTTCTACGGCTTGGTGGGATACGTCCCAAGTGACGCACGTCTACACTTTTTCCTGCCCCGGAAAGAGAGGAGTATACGGCTCGTTTCTTTACGACGAAGATTCAGGAACCGTCTACTATCATTTTGAAGATTGACCCGACAGAATGGGCGCATTTGACCGCCCTCTCAGGTATCGTTTCTCAGCAGGATTCCGTCCTGGGATAAGTCCGCACCATCAGCGGGTTGGATTTCGCAACGGCCGGACCGCCTTGGCCGGGAGAGCCCGCATGCTGGTGACAGGTTTTTATCCCGTCCCTGTCGGAAACATGGTAAAACTCTTTTCTGCGGAGCGTCAAAACCAAATGTCAGTCCGTGCATGAAGTCTCGGTTGTGGAGATCGTGAAAGCGCATTTGTCGCTTCTTTTGCTGGCCTTGGCCTTGGGCCGCGGAAAAGCGGCCTACGGTCGAAGCGGCGGCGAGCCCCGCTCAGCCGTCACGACGGCGAAAAACACGCTCAAAGCCGTCGAAACATTTGTCACCGAGGACGGGGCTGAATTTATGATCACGGAGGATCAGCAACTGATTCTTGCTGTTCTGTTACTGCCGTGGACCTACCTGGTTCCCGCCCTGCCCGCCCCGACGGCGGGCCGCTTGTTTAATCGGGTCCAGCCGGTGCCCTAACAGAATCGGGCGCCAGGGGCCCAGGTCATCGCCAGTCCGCTGGGTGGTGCGGGGGGTGGGGCTAGAACTGAAGTTTAAAACGTAACCGCTGAGCGTCGACCGGGGCAAGGCGGAGCAGGCGGCCGGATTTTACGGGCTTGCACAGACCGCAGCTGTGCGCCACGATGAGCGTATAAAGACTCTGACGATTACTGAAGGGCGCGGACGATTGGGCTATTGGCTCAAAAAAGCCACGCAAGGAGAAGATGTTGGCTTCATATTTGAAGGCCAAATTGTGGCGTTGCGCCCGGTGGAAGTCATTTCCATGGATTACGCCTTGCAGGAATACGGATTGAACCCGGACGAGCTGGCGGCGGCTGAAAAACGCATCGGTGCGGAACTCAAAACCGCCCGGAAACGCGGCGAACTGACACGCTTCACCGGGAGCAAAAATGATTTCCGTTGAACTCTCCAAGTAGTTCAAAAAGGCCGTACGGGAAGCCGGCCGGGAAGCAGAAGTGTCGGCAACCCTCCGGCTCGTTCTGGAAGGCTTTGGCAAGCCGCACCGGCACACCGGACTGGCGATTAGAAAGCTGGGCAAGAATCTATACGAGTGCCGCACCGGGCGGGCGTGGCGGCTTATTTTCGAAGCGCACAAGGGCGTGCTGATTTTTGATTTTGCGGGCGACCACGACGAGGTGCAAAATGATCTCCGAGGCAAAGGGTGAATGAGAAGAGCCGCCGCAAAAAAGCTGGGCCAGGGTGACCGGGAGGGAAACAAGGCAGGTATTCGAGGCTTGGCCTAATTTCGAGACGCCCGCGGCTGGCCGCAGTCTGGGCGTTTGGGTGGCGAGTTAAGCGAGTTACTGATCAGTCCGTAGCGTTGACTACACTATTAGATTCAAAAACATTGAAAACACTGTCCACAATCCGAACTACTGTGGGTATCCAACGGACTGATGCTTCCCAATGACCGAGGAATGTTTCGATAATCGGCTGGGGCAGAATAAAATTCCTGTCTCGGAATCGGTTCGCTGAACGTATCAGGGGTGAAGGGGGCAAAAATACCCCCAGAGCCTGACACCGGACCCACGACACCTGACGACTTATCCCCCTGAAATCCACCGCACTCTTCTATTTTTTTGCCACGTTGGGACCGCTCCTGGTCACGGCTTTGACGCTCCCCGTGTGGCGGCGCTGGTGCGTACGCATTGGGTTAGTGGATGATCCCGGCCACCGGAAGATTCATCACACCCCGATTCCGCTGGCGGGTGGTTTTGCCGTGTTCACGGGACTGGCAACGACGCTGCTGATTGGCTACCTGATCGTACGCTCGGGCTTCCTTCCCGCCGACGCTCTCGCACGGCTCAACTATGGGATTGATCGCCGAGCTTTGCCGCTGGTCGCGATCCTGCTCGGTGCGTTGGGCATGCTCCTGGTCGGTGCTTGGGACGATTATCGGGAATTATCTGCCCTCCCAAAATTCGTCGCCCAAGCTGCGATTGCCCTGGTCGTAGCGGCGGTCGGCGTGCGCGTCACTCTATTTTTAGACAGTCTTCTATTTAGCTATTTGATCACGGTTTTATGGATATTGACGGTGACAAATGCCCTCAATTTCAACGACAACATGAATGGGCTCTGTGCCGGACTGGGAGTGATTGCGGCCGCGTGGTTTGGGATTATTACCGCTGGTTTGGGGCAGTATCTGGTCGCAACCTTTGCGTTCATGGTGGCGGGAGCGTTGTTGGGGTATCTGCCCTATAATTTCCCCCGTGCTTCGGTCTTTCTAGGCGATTCCGGATCGCACCTCGTCGGATTCCTGCTGTCCGTATTGGCGATTCTCCCCCATTTTTACTCCGTCCGCTACGGCGCTACCAACCGCTTGGCCGTATTG
>JAYVTS010000034.1:0-4570 GCA_043788645.1 Verrucomicrobiota bacterium | reverse complement strand
CGCAAAATCGCGGTTATTTTCGTCCTGTTCATTGGTTTTTTTTATACCATGCCGCAGATGAAAGGGGCCGGGGCGACCTTGGCCTATGTTTTCAAGGATATCACCCTATTTGGAGGCGTTGGATTGCCGTATCCAGTGGGGGTAGTCGTGGTCGGTTCGGTCATCACATTGAATGTGGCTTTGGGTGGAATGAAAGGGATCACGTTGGTTCAAGCCTTTCAATATTGGCTGAAGCTATTTGCGATCTCGATTCCGGTATTCGTGCTCATGACCGTTTACGCGGGGTACGGCCGTCAATTGGAATCGAATGGTGTCCACCCATCCCAAAGTGTCGTTCAGCTTGGATCGTCCGCGGCGGTACCGGTTTCTCGTCAAGCGTTGCCCGCGAAAGCGCCCACCGACGATGTGTGGCTCAACCCTTTCGGACCATTGACGACCAAAGCAGCTAAGGCCGCGAAACTCTCTCCCGCGGAAGCTAAACCCTATGCCCTTCTGTACACCTACTCGTTGATTATTGCCATCGTCTGTGGTACGGCCGGTTTGCCCCACATTTTGGTGCGTTTTTACACAAACCCCGATGGCGTCGCGGCCAAACGAACGACGATGTGGGTGATGATCCTCATTGGTGTTTTCTACGTTTTCCCCCCTGTTTTTGGCGTTTTTGGACGGAATCTAATCCCCGACCTTTACACGGGCGTCGGCGCCAAGGGCACCGACAAGGTCGTACTGGAACTCCCCACCATTCTAGCTACCCGATTCGGCGTCCTGGGATCGGTGCTCAGTGGTATTACCTGTGCGGGTGCGTTCGCCGCATTTATGTCGACCTTTTCTGGGCTCTTGGTTTCGATGACCGGTGCGTTGGCGCACGATGTGTATGGACGGATTCTGCGACCCAAATCGAGTGCGGCTGAGCGAATGCAAATGTTCAAATGGTGCGCGGTTTTGGTGGGCGGTCTGGCCATGGTTCTCGGTTGTTTCGTCGAGAACCTTGAAATCAACTTCATGGTCGGGCAGGCCTTTGCGATTGCTGCGGCCAGTTATTTTCCGCTTCTTTTCATGAGTGTTTGGTGGCGAGGAATGACCGCTCGCGGCGCGGCAACAGGAATGCTAGCTGGAGGACTTGGTTCTCTCCTGGCAGTGGCCCTCACTAATGCCAGCACATTAGCGACTGACCCGGGCACCATGGGACGGCTTTTTGTTGGGTTTAAACCGTTGATTGAATTTTGGGCATCGCATCCACTCCTGCGTATTTTGTGCGAACAACCCGCTATTTGGTGCGTACCGTTAGCGATTGGGTCAATGGTGATTGTTTCAAAACTTACTCGGGCTTCGATTCCAGCGGATATTCGATTGAAGATGCTGGTTCTTCACGCTCCCGAAGAGCTTGGCTTAAAACAGGATTACATCAAAGAACACGAAGGATTGGCGCATTAAGCGGAACCAGGCCGCCCGCTTGGAATAGTCGCAAAAGAACGCAGAGCACCCATAGAGTTGACCTGCTTCTTTTGAGAGCACGACGACGCCTCGGGAGAAAATGCACACCCGCTGGGATCACCGTGCCAGCAAGTACGCAATCGCTGGAATAGCTTCCGGTCCTCTTTTGGAACCATCTACCGGCTCAATTGTCGGGCGGCGGCGGTACGGAGGCGACCGTCGCTCGCCGTCGCTAGCTCAACCAGCAAGGCTTCGCTGGGACGCTCGTAGGCCTCGTATAACCACACCGCTTCGAGCTTCGCACGCGGATCGGTTTGGTGCGCCAGCCAAGGTTTCACCGCGGGTAACACCTGATCCGCACCTCGCTGCCGGAGTACGACCCGCGCCTGTTCTTGAGCCCATCCATTCGCACTGAGCGTGAGATCAAGGAGTTCAGGCGTCGACTTCTTGACGAGGTCCACACGGCGTGTGGTCGGACTTCCGGCGACCTTTTTCGCAGCGACTCGCCAAATTCGCCCGTGCTCTTTATCCCGACGCGGATCGCGAAAATCAACCTCTCCGTGCTGAATAATCGGATTACTCCAATCTGCGATATATAGCGCCCCGTCGGGACCGGTCCGCAAATCAATCGGCCGAAATGTCACGTTGGTCGAGCGCAGCAAGTCGGGGAGTTCCTGCGTCTGAAAGGTTGATCCTACCTCATTCAGTCGAAATCGAACAATTCGATGGGCACGAAAGTCACACGTCACGACGCTTCCCTGCCAATCGGCTGGGAAGACCGGCGAATGGATTAGTTCCAGACTGGCGAATTTGGGATAGTTACCCGGACTAATACTTTCACCTTCGCGCCGTAGGTCAGAATAGGTGAAGTAGGTCCCACCCTCCATCGCGTGGTAAATCCCTTTGAAACCGGCACCATCGCTGAAGAACGAGTTACCGTATTGATCCCAATGATGTCCCCATGGATTGCAGCCGCCCTTGGTAAATACTTCGAGGGCGTAGGTGTCCGGATTAAAGCGCCAAATGCCCGCACTGTTAAGACGGCGCATTCCGAACGGAGTCTCAATATGGGTGTGAGTATAGATGGATTGATTGAAATACATGTGCCCATCGTATCCCCAGCGCAGGGTGTGGAGATTGTGATGGGTATCTTCGGTACCGAAGGAGGAAAGGACGATGGTCTTCTGGTCCGCAACGCCGTCCCCATCGGTATCCGCAAAATGCAGTAGTTGATGGCTCGCAGCGACATAACAGCCCCCACGGCCATCGGGTAGAACGCCCGTGGGTACCACGAGCCCGTCGGCGAAAATCGTATGCTTATCCGCTTTTCCA
Organism: Verrucomicrobiota bacterium; assembly: GCA_043788645.1. Taxonomy (GTDB): domain Bacteria; phylum Verrucomicrobiota; class Verrucomicrobiia; order Limisphaerales; family UBA9464; genus CANIZL01. Next base: position 1,804 of record JAYVTS010000034.1, on the reverse strand, counting down.
TCGCCATCGGTATCTTCTAGGACAACGACTGTGTCGGTCGCGGGTTGTCCGGGTTGAATCATGGGATAGAGTTCTGAGGAAGCGACCCACAGTCGTCCCTGCGGATCCCAGTTCATCTGAATGGGCTTGTGGAGTGACGGATTTTCCGCCCACAGCGTTGCCTCTAAACCCTCCGCGACTTCGAACGTTGGTACCGCTTGAGGTTGGTGGGCCTGAGGCTCAGTCCGGCGCGCACGCGCCTCGGCGGCGAGGAGATCGGTGACTTCCTTGACCACAGTGGAATCCTGTTTTGTCAGATCACGAAGCTTCCCGACTTTTGCATCCCACTCCGCAACGAGTGGATCGAATTTTGGGATTTCAACCGAATTCCGGCCTTGCTCGTTTTTACGGAATCCAAAGAGGTAGGTCCAGTTGGCGGGACGCCATCGGTGAAAGAATAACTCATTCTTGTGCTTTACCGTGGCGTTCAACAGGTCCTCGGTCGTGGCTTCGCTGAATTCTAACAGCTTTTTTGGCGATTCTACTTGCCCCTTTAGCAAATCGGCAATCGCCGCCGCGTAAAAGCGATATCCTGATTCATTTAACTGCAAACCGTCCGGACCACGACGGGATCGAAGGTCATCCGTGAGGCCCAGTTCGATGGAACCTGGATTGAGAAAGCGCACGTTCCGAGATTGCGCCACCGCCTGAATGGCAGCGACGGACGAACTAATGTTGGGTCCGGTGCGGGTCGATACGGCAATGGGAGCCAGGAGCACAAATCTTACCGGATGATCGGCGTTGGCTCCAGTCGCAGCCTGAATCGCGTCCATGAGTTTGCCGAGATTCATCTTAAATTTTTCCGCTTCGGCCGCCTTTTCGATTGGCGATATCCCGATTCGACCTTGCTCAAGAGCGAACGTCATCCCGTAACTCAAGAAGGCGACGGTCGGTTTGACCAACCCAATTTGTTCCTTCACTCGAACCAGCCAATCTTCCTCCGACTTATTCCAATCGAAGCTTGCACGAGCCCGTCCGACCGGAGTATCGCCGGCCCAAGAAAGATTACGGAAAGTGATGGCACGGTCCGCGTAGGTTACGGTCAGGCGCGTTTCAATCCGACCGAAATCGACTTCACGTTCGAAAAACGTGTCGCCGATGAAGAGCACACGATCACCGTCCTTCAATTCAAACGGCGCCTCAGCTGCCTGGGAGGCAACCTTCAAAAGGCCGGAAACCAATGAGAGCGAAGCGGCAAAACGACAAATGGCCACGCAAGCGAACTGGTAGTACATCCGGTCAGTTTGGCGCGTCTTGCGGAAGGTGGGAATAGGAAAGGCGCGGAAGTTGAAGCGGCGTAGAAGCCGCGCCCCGGAGCACGCTGCGGCGCGCCTAGCACGAGGGGGAGGAGGCGTTTAGCCCAGACATTTTACGCCCTTTCGCCGCGAGACGCTGCGAGACGCTGCGAGAGACTAATTGGCAGGCGGCCGAATCGGTTCTGTTAATAATCCATTATAAAAAAGTTACTCTAGTTATATTGATATGATCTTTGTATCAATACGTCAAATAAAATAATATGACAATATAAATCTATTGAGTTTTATATATCATTTAGTCTGTCAATATATATTGACAAATGTAATCAGGATTCTATTTAATTATTCATGAACAATATAGTAGACATATTTAAATCATTTTGACTGCATAATTGTGTTGACGAGGGTGAGGTGGTGTGGCAGCGTGGATGTCTAGCTTATGACACGAATCAAGTTGAGTGGGGCGACGGCGGTTTATCACTGCATCTCGCGGGTGGTCGGAGCACAGC
>JAYVTS010000033.1:0-7770 GCA_043788645.1 Verrucomicrobiota bacterium | reverse complement strand
GAAGGGAACTCATGGCGATGAATTCTTTCGTCCCTCCCGGCGGACCATAAACCCCGACTCGTTCAAATGTTCGGTGGGAACCGCCGTGTTGGTCTGGCGCGTAGAGAATCTTCCCGCACACCGCGTTACCGGATAGAAACGCTACGCTCAATCCGGCGCCAATGGCCGCTTGCACGTTGCGGAACATTTCAATCGACCAGTATTCGTCATGCCCAACCGAGAGAAATCCCTTGGCCCGCAACAACCCGGCCGGATCGCGGTGGGTATCGAGATTGGATATGTAGGTAACGTCGTAACCGTGTTGTTCGAGCCAGTAAGCGGTGGGGAACTCAAACAGCAGAAACTCTCCGCCACCGGTGGTAGACGTGTAATCGTTCAACGCCTGACAATATTTCCCGTACGGCCGGTTGAATCCCACCGACACGCCACCGCCCCACCACCATTCGTGCTCGCCGTTGTCGTAGAGCCCGTACTGAGTCGGCCAACGGTTATAGGCCTGCCAGGTGTTGTCGCTGCACTGAACGATGAAATCCGCTCGACGATCATCGCGGACCACAAAAATAACGTAGCTCTGGGTTCCTTCCCGTTCTGCGGTCAGCTTTCCGAGGTAGACTCCGCTGACCCAATCGGCGGGAATCACCATTTCGACGGCGGGTTCCCAGGCGCAATCCCGCAAGCGCTGAGGGCCGATCGCGGGCTCGGGTTGGGTCGTCCCGGGGATGGGTCCCCTCTCCGCAACCTTGCGCCCACCCATGCCCCCGTAGTAGCCGAGTCGAAAGAGTTCTAGGCGAAAAGGTGAAGGAGGATTCGCGCTGACATGAAAGGAAATTCGTTCCCCTGCTCGGACACTGGTTTTCGATACATATCCCTCAATCCAGCGACACCGCCACTTGGAGCCCTCATCCACCCGAGCCCGAGTCAACAACCAATCCCGAGTGCCCGGACGATTATTTTCACGACGAATTGTTTCCGACTGCGCTGACCGGAACGACGGGGGGTTCGAGCGGCACCCATCAAAAACCAGACCGGCACCGGCAGCCGCCGTTGCCATAGACTGAATCGCCTGACGCCGAGTGACTGAGGAAGCCATGGTTGGAACTAATTCCAATTCGTCCCCAAGACGAAACTCATTTGTTGGTTCCTTTTGATTTTGGACTCATGGAAGTGGTCCCTCCGAATCGGGTCGAACCGGAGGTGCGCCCTTTTTTCTCTTCGCTCAAGTCATTCGCATCGGCATGATCACGTACAAGAACGGCTCGTTGCACTTTACGACCCCTGGACTCAATTCGTCAATCAATTCAAAAAAGATTTCGTCCGTTGTGAGTGCTTTGAGCGGATCCATCAAATAGGCCGGATTGAACGCAATCGCCATCTCCTTTCCGCTGTAGTTAATCGACATTGTCTCCCGCGCTTCGCCGACTTCTGGAGTATTGCCGGTAATGACCAGCTGGTGTTTGCCGAAAGCCAACTTGACGGAATTTGATTTGTCGCTGGTCATGATTTCGGCTCGTCGCAGGGCTTGAAGGAATTCTTCCCGCACCAACGTCACTCGTTCTAGCGGCTCTTGAGGGATGACTTGGCGATAATTAGGATAGTTGCCATCGACCAACTTTGAAATGATCAACACGCCAAAACCACCTTCGACCGCCGGAGAGGTTCTGAAAGAGACCTGGTTTTCGGTAAACTGAATCTCTACCGGGCCCGTTGTTAGCAAACGATTGAGTTCATTGATGGCTTTCGTTGGAACAATGAAATCCGCCTGACTGGTGACCGGAATCTCCGCGTCTTCATCGGTCAAAGCGAGCCGCCGTCCATCGGTGGCCACCAAGGTCGCTTTGGATTCTTTGAAGCTGAAGAAAATACCGTTGAGGACGTACCTGGTTTCGTCTGTCGACACCGCAAAACTCGTTTTCCTCAACATCGCCTTTAGCTTCTCCTGTTGCAGCGTGACCGCTTTGGTGTCTTTGAAGCTCGGCAACGGCGGGTACTCGTCAGCAGCAAGACCGTTGATTTTGAAAAACGACGCACCGGCTCGGATCGAGGTCACCGATTTGTCATCAACCTCCAAATCAATTTCGTTGGCGGTCAGTTCGCGAGTGATGCCCACCAGCTTTTTGACGGGGAGGGTCACGGCTCCGGAAACCTCCACATTCGCTGGGACCGCGCACGAGATCGTCACATCCAGATCGGTCGCCGTGAAGTTCAGCAGACCGGCGTCCGCCTTCAAGAGGACGTTGGAAAGGATTGGGAGGGTGGATCGTGAACCCACTACGTTTTGCACTGCTTGGAGCCCCATCAAGAGTTGCTCTTTAGCTATCGTCAACTTCATCGCGGCTCTACTATAGACTGTAGAATAGAAGAAAAGAAAGCTCGTAGTAGGGGGTGTGAACAAGACTCACAACCTGTTGGGGTCAGCGCGGGACGGCCTTCAAATCGCGATTTGTTGTGGGGGATAACTTTGGGCCTTGTCCGGGTCACTCGTGGACAAAGAGTCGAACGGGTAGTTTGCAGCTTCAAGACCGGGGTTGTTGGCGGGTTATTGGGGAAGTTATCGGATCTTCGATTTTTCAAGGAAACTAAACGCTCCGGACGGCGACAATTGCCATGATTTAACCTTAACGACTCGTCGTTAACCAACGAAAAAGCTCCACCATCCGCGGCGGTTGCCCGGTGCGAAGAATGGCGAGCCTGAAAATCCGGCCACAACCCCAAAGGACCAGTGTGATGAAGCTAAGAAGGACTGCGGTTGTGCCGATGACTTCCCAGAACGGCGGATGAGCTGCGACGCGGTTCATCATGACAAACGGGGTGTAGAGTGGTACCCACGAGAGCGCGGAAGCCAAAGGGCCGTTTGGATCGCGCGGGATGAACGGCATGAGAAAAAGGGGAACCATCAGGATCAGCATCATGGGGCCCATCAAATTTTGGGCTTCTTTGATCGTGTTACAAAGGGAACCGATGGTGAGAAAGATTCCGGCGTACAACAAATACCCGCAGACGAAATAAAATGCGAACGCTGGCAAGAGCCAAGAATTTGTAGCAAGACCCATCACGGCACCGGGAAGTTCGGACAACACCGAGCCAGCCCCGGCCTGGGCGGCGGCGGCCTGGGATTGCCAGAGGGCGACGGAAAAGAGGGATCCGAGCCAAGCCGACAACATCACGGAACCTACGGCAGCAATTCCCATCAGTTTTCCCATCATGAATTGTCCGGGAGTGACGCTGGAAAGGAGTACTTCGATGAGGCGATTCGATTTCTCTTCAATTACCGAATTGAGCAGCATTTGAGAAACCGCAAAAATGGCGACCCACAAAAGATAAACGAACGCGCTTGGCGCCCATTGGGTCAATTGATCCGCGAGCCCCACCTGTTCCGAACCGGAAGCCTTGGAAGGATTCAAGATGGAGAGCGGCACCCGAATCGCCTCCGTTTGTTTGATCACGGCACTATCGAGACCAAGGCGAGCGTATTCGTGGCGGCGAAATTCACCGCGTAGAGTCGATTCGATCAACTCGCGCAGATCGGTATCCGCTTGGTTCGCGGACCAATAGCGGAGAGCGGTGGTGGAGCCAGGCCTGAAGTCTGGCGGGATAGCGATCGCGGCAAAAAGGCCGTTGGATATTCCACGTTCACCGGATAAATAAGGGCGCAGAGCGACTTCTTGCTCAACAAAATCACCCAAGTCCGCAACCTCAGCGGGCAGTGGCACCAAGCGGAAGCGGCTGCGAATAACCGGTGAATGAGGCGGAACTAAATCGGGGGAATTGGTCGACGCGAGAGGTAGGCGGTTAGTCGTTGGTTCGGGAGGTTGAGTGCGTTTTTGCCGCGACAGATCGTCTTGGGCAATTGCGGCAGCCAGCAAGGGTAGATATCGGCCGGCCGGATCGAGCACGACAAATTGGCGCGTGGAGGTGGCTTTCTTGGCCAGGAATCCCGGGAGAAATCCACTGACCGTGATGAGCACAGGAAAAAGCAAAATGCCAAACCAGAAACCTTTGGTCCGAACGTTTTCGAGAAATTCGCGGAGCGCGATGAGGAAGGTGCGGCGCATTTTAGATTGACTGGACCCGAATCACCGTCCGGCAACCCGAGCGTCCGACCCAACGAGGTGAACGAAAATATCGTGCAAAGAAGGTTGGGCGGCGTGGAAAGAGCGCAGAGGCAAGTTCATAGCAAAACAAGCCGCCAGTACCAATTGAGGATCGGCATCGGCCTGCAGTTCAACTTCCCATTTATCCGACCCAACAGAATTGAGGGCGGTGACCTCGGACAAAGTTCGGAGTGGCGATAGGTCCGAAGAAGACCCCAAAAGGATCTTCGCCGGAAGCAACCGACGCACCTCGGCAACGGTCCCATCGAAACACTTCCGACCTCGAGCTATGACGACGAGGGCATCGCAGAGACGTTCCGCGTGTTGCATGACGTGGGTGCTAAAAATGACCGTACGACCACGAGCCTTCAATTCGAGGACGAGTTCTTCAAGAACGCCTTGATTCACCGGATCGAGTCCCGAGAACGGTTCGTCCAAGATGATCAGTTCCGGATCATGGGCGATACTGGCGAGGACTTGAACTTTTTGGGCCATCCCTTTGGATAGAGCTTCGGTGCGGGCGTGGGTGAATTGTCCCAATCCGTGTTGATTCATTAGATCCAACGCTCGGCGTTTAGCGTCGGATTGGGAAAGGCCTTTCAAGGTCGCTAGGTACGCGATCACCGACCACGCCTTCATTTTCTTATAAAGGCCCTTCTCTTCTGGCAAATAGCCGATGCGATCACGCACCTTTGGCACGGAATCCGAACCGAGAATTGAGATGGAGCCAGAAGACGGGCGAATGATGTCAAGGATCATTCTGAGCGTCGTTGTTTTGCCGGCGCCGTTTGGGCCGAGGAATCCGAAGAGACAACCTGGCGGCACACTAAACGACAGCTCCTCGACGGCGGGAAAATCGCCAAATGATTTAAAAACGTTCCGCAGTTCGAGGACGCTGGAACTCACTGGGGCAGAGTGACGGGCCGTGAGGCTCAGGGGTAGTATTACTGATGGTACCGTGGGGATCGACAACGGTCCGATCTACCAGGCTTAACGAACTGGAACCTCAATTTCACCTTGGTACTGATTCCAACCCTCTTGAAAAAAGAGGTTGAATCTTAACGATTCACCGGGTCGTTTCTCGTAAGCGACCTTCGCCAGAGCTACCAAATCGTCGGCGACGACGCCGTCAAAGCCGACGATGAGCATGCCTGGCCGGAGCTGAATTTTTGCGGCCGGGCTGTTCGCTTCGACGGAAGAGATAACAAAGCCGCGTCGGCCTAATTTCAAACCGAGCCCGGTTTTAGCCTGAACCAGCGAGGGATTAAAAAATTCAGCCTCGTCCCGGAGCTGGAGTGAAATGGAGCGAACGGCGTTGTCACGGCGAATTTGCAATTTAACCATCCGATCAGGCCCGGCGGCCACCAACGTTCGGTTAAAGTCGATCAAGGACCCAGCGGGTTTGTTGTCGGCTTGGAGAATAATATCGCCCGCCCGGAGCCCTGACTTTTCGGCGGGACTGCCGGGTTGCAAACTCGTCACGGTCAGGCGATTCAATTCGGGCTTGAGGCGCGCTCCAAACCAGAGCCCTTCAATACTGTCTCCACTCAGCGTTTCCGCCATGGCCTCGGTAATGCGTTTGACCGGGATCGCAAAGCCGATGCCTTGTGCGCCCACTTCGGGCCGAAGCACGGCGACCGCGATGCCAATGAGTTCACCCCGAAGGTTGACCAGCGGGCCACCGGAGTTGCCTGGGTTAATCGACGCATCGGTTTGTAGCCAGTCGGGAATATCTAGCCGCGTGAATCCCGGCAAAGCGTTAGTGATCGAGGCATCGGATCGGCGCGATTTTGAACTAAGAATTCCGCGACTGACCGAACCGCCGAGTCCGAAAGGATTACCGAGGGCTAAAACTGTTTCGCCCAACAAAAGATCATCCGGCTTCGCGAGTTTCACGGTTCGGAAATGTTTCCCGGCGGGGGCGCGAATTTTCAGAACCGCAATGTCTTTACTGACGGACAGCGATATTCGATCCGCCGGAAATCGTTCCAGGGGCGAATCGGGGAATTGGACGTAGATATCGTCTACATCTTGGACCACATGGACGTTGGTCAGCACGTAACCATCAGGGTCAATAACGACCCCGGAACCGCGACTAATTTGAGATTCCGGCTGACGGCTGTGCCCGAAGAACTCGTCAATTAATCGTTGATCGGGATCGTCGTGAGAGTGGTTAATCCGGGTTCGCGTGGCGATATTGACCACCGCGGGCATGACCCGTTCTACGGCGGCGACGGTGGCATCGCGGCGGATGTCGAGTTCTGGCTCGCTCGGCAAAGTGCGATTTGGATTGTCGGGTGGGGCCAGATTCGGGGTGGGTAGCGGCGAGGCTTCTTTGGCGAGGGCAACCGCGGCCATGGCCACGGCGACCGCCATCGCCATCGCGGCCGACCAAAGGTTGAAGTGGAGCGGGCGGAACCACCGGGGTAAATTGAACCAACGGATACTCATGAACGTTAACTAGCACTGACTCGGCAAACGGAGGAACTGTTCATTTGGAAATAGGAACAAGTTTTCGACCTCAAATCGTTGCGTGGTCGCGTAACCTTTCAGCTTGGTTGGCGTCTCACCCCTCAAGTGCGGGCATTGTGCCCGACGCAAACGATAAAAGACAAAATGAAACATTTATTCCGAGTCCTCACTGCCACCGCGTTGCTGACCAGCGGGTGGTCTTTTGCCGAAGACGGCAAGAATTCCGAGACGGTCGTGAAAACCGTCGGCGCCAACGCCAAAGAAGCGGTAAAAAACGATTCGGAAAAACCTGTCGGTACGAAACATCGTCTCGACAAGGCGGAAGATCTGACGCCGGAGCAACGCGTGGCCAAGCGGAAGGCAATGGCCGCCAAACGCGAGGCCCGTATCACCGCACTCAAAGCCAAGAAAGCGAACGGAAAGCTGACCGCCGAAGAAGAGCAACAACTGGCCCGCCTAGAGCTGGTGGGTCATCATGGGCCGAAAACAAAAGGCGCAAAACAGGATCACGAAGCGAAGTAGTCGGTTCGTCGTGCCTTGATCCCCAACCCAACCCAACCGCCGGCCGCCGGTGTCAATGGCGACACCGGCGTTTTGGCGTTAGCCCACGGCTCCGGCAAGGCGGCCCTGATCGGCGACGAGGCCAAGGAGGCCAACGCGGCGGACGCAGTAGTGGTGGCGGCGGTGCGCGCTGGGGAGACGGAGCGTTTTGAGGAATTGGTGCGCCGACATTCACCCCGCTTGTTTGCGGTCGTTCGAAAATATGCCCGGCGCGAAGACGACGTGGCCGACTTGGTTCAAGACGTGTTTCTGAAGGCGTATCGGCGTCTCAATCTGTGGCGCGGTGAGGCTCCGTTTGGCCATTGGCTCATGCCGCTGGCGGTGAATACTTGCTACGATTATCTTCGAGCGGAAAGGCGGCATCCGGTGGAGCTTCTGTCGCAGATTTCCGAAGATGAAGAAGCTTGGTTGGACCGCCACGCCGCCGCCCCAGAAACGACCAATCCCGACGCAGACGGGGCTAGAACGTTAGTGCAAAAAATTCTGTCTCAACTCTCCCCGGCCAGCCGTCTTGTGATCCAATTGCTTGAGATCGAAGAGCGGTCATTGAAGGAGATTAGCGCCATGACTGGTTGGAGCGTTGTTTTAGTGAAAGTTCGGGCTTTCCGAGCCCGGGGTCAAATGCGGAAGCTAGTACAACGGATCG
>JAYVTS010000032.1:0-9103 GCA_043788645.1 Verrucomicrobiota bacterium | reverse complement strand
TCTCACAAAAGGCGGGATTTGAAATGGGTGAGCACACCACGCCGTATCGACTGAGCTTCTCCCGCTTTTTCCCCAAGCCGAACCTACCCGTGGACAATCCATTGACCGAAGAGGGAAATGAACTTGGCCGCCAACTTTTCAATGATCCCACGCTCTCAATCAACGATTGTCAATCTTGCGCGTCGTGTCATCGGGTGGCGTCCGCTTTTTCGGACACGATACGTTTCAGCGTCGGTGCCGAAGGCGAACCGGGCACGCGCAATGCCATGCGCTAGTCAATCTTGCGTGGAGAACCTCATTTTTTTGGGATGCCCGTGCGGCCAATCTTCGCGAGCAAGTCCTTCAACCCATCCAACATCCTTTGGAAATGCACGAGACCCTTGAGCACATCGTCCTCAAGCTCGCGATGTCTGTCAGTAATCAAGTGCAGTTCGTGAGGGCTTTTGGCACCCCAGAGATAACGGCGGACCGCGTCGCCCGGGCCCTCGAACAATTCCTGCTCACCCGGCATTTCGCACCCTGCCAAATTCGACCGTTCCCTCAGCGGCGAGGTTGAACTCACCGCTGAGGAAAAGCGCGGTTTCGAACCCTTCCACACGGAATAGGACCGACGCCACGAACAATACGGAGCTGATTGTTTTCACTGCCATGGCGGCCCCTTATTTCAAAGCCAAACTTTTGCAAACAACGGACTTTCTCAAATCAGCCCGGACCGAGGCCGCGCACGGATTACAGGAAAGCAAATCGACGAAGGAAAAATAGGCATCAGTCGGAGGCCCATTTGTAGGCGAGCCAATGGGCGTAAATCAGCGGGCCGATCTGCTGGCCACCATTCAGCACATGGACTTCCATCAGTTCAAGGATTGTAGACCATCGAAGGTTACGATCGGCGGGCAAAGCAAACGATAGGATTGCGCTGATTCATAGGAAAAGGAAAACCTGTGGTCGTGTCCAGTGCTTTTGACGAGTTCACCCAACCCGGATCAACTCCGCTTTGAGCAACTTTCGGATCCCCTCCGAGAGCTTTGCGCGGGAGGCTGCAAAGGCCGTCTCGTGGCCGCAACCGAGCTGGATCATTTCCAGATCTGACTCGGCAATGAGTGGCCAGATCCAATACCTGACGACGACCGCGACCCTCAAGACTCGTGGTGGGGTTCCAATCATGGCGGCCAAGATCACTAGTTATTCGTTTGGAGACGGTGGCTTGAACCGGGAATACGAAGGAACCGCGGGGCATCAATTGGTGATCGAGGGGGCTATAGAATTGCGCGGTCCATGGCACGAAATTGGGCGAACTACTTCTGGTGACGGAAAGGGAGCTACCGGATTTATTCCAGATTTCCTAGGACCGGTCGGCTTTGTTCGAGTCGTCACTCGTTGAACCTCGTTCGGATTAATTCTTTCCGACCATTGGTCCTTCACGCGGCAACTCTCCTGACGCGACGGGTGTCGCAACCTTAAGCGTGGATTTCCTTAAAAGCCTGGGTAGAATCCCGGTGTTCAAGCGCCGGAAAACTCGAGATTGTTTTGCCAGATTGAGCAATTTTTGTGGATCTCCCGCCAAGCAATGCGTAGGCAGGCTCAACCTCTGCTGCCAGCGTCTCGCTTGAATGATCAAACTGGTTTCTGGCGATCTACTCCTGAGCGACGCTCAAGCCATCGCCCATGGCATTGCCCCCAACGATCGCTTTGATTCAGGATTAGCCCTGAGTCTGCGGCAAGATTGGCCGGCACTCTACAAGGATTTCCGGCACCTCCTGCACACCGCCCACCCTAAGGCGGGAGGATTATGGGTATGGCCGCGGGCAGACGGTCGCCGGATCATTAACCTCTTCACGCAAGAACCCGCGCCCAGCGAACACGCTCATCCGGGGAAGGCCACCTATCACAATGTCAATTTGTGCCTCCGTGAACTCCACAAACTTGTGGTTGCGGAAAAAATTACTCATTTGGCACTGCCACGGCTGGCAACAGGTTTCGGCGGCTTAGAATGGGCCCAGGTCGAGCCGTTGATTCAGCAACACCTCGGATCATTGCCCATTCCCGTGTTGATCTACGCCACCTACCACAAAGGAGTGAAAGCAGCGGAGGATATCCCCTAACACCGGCGCTAAAGAAGAAAAAAGGGAAGGCCTAGCCGGATAGTTTGTATCCTTTCTGCTGCGACGTACTGCGAGCCCGTCTGGCGGAGTCATGCGACGAATGGGGGGGTGAATGCTGCGGGCTTCGACTCTGACGTCCGGCGCTCCTTCGAGGCAATTCCGGCTTAATCCTACCGTTGCTTCGAAAATATCTCGGGGCGCAAGGATGCGAACTACCGGTTTAGGGCTGGACCGTGCAACGGTAGAAACGGAAATCAGGCCCGTTGGTGGCGTTGGGCGATATCACGGGAAAATCTAAGGTTGTTCCCGTCGCGATGAAGCGTGCGGTCTCTTCCCAGGGGCTGATGCCAAGTCGGCCGGTCATCTCCAAAGAATAGACATGACCCGGATAGGACTGGATGACATGCAAATGAGTTGGGGCGATCAAGTCCGGAAAGAATCCCAACTGGGGAATGGGGATGAAGAGGTCGGATAGATCAGCACTGGAGGCCGCCGCCCCCAAGTACGGTTGTAGGCCGAAAATATCTTGAATCGTTCGCAACGTGGAACTGTGATCGTAGTGCAAATGATTCACGTACCCGTGCCCTTTCGCGGTCGGGGCAAGGACAATCAATCCGAGAGGTCCGTCACTCTCGTCTCCTTCGGCGGCGCCGCGGCTGCCTTCGTCCCAAGCAATCATGAGAAGCCCGCCGTTTTTCCAGGCGTCAGATTTCAGGATTTTGGGTACGTTTTTGGCGAGCCAATTGTCGCCCAGCTTGCGGCGGCCGACGGCACCGACTGCGTTGTGCATGTCGTTGGTGAGGTTCGGGGTGATAAAATTGAAACGAGCGACGGTCCCTCGATCCAAATCAAGCGCCAGTTCCTCGAACGGACGAAAGTGCTTGGTCACGTAGGCGTAATTCGTGTTGATATTCTTGAAATAAAGCAGGGGTACGTGCCGGGGTACGTAGTTGCCCACGTTGGACAATGGGACGACGTTCGTCGGGAGGTTTTCGGCGTAACTGCGCCAAGTAAGTCCCGCGAGGTCGAGCTGCCATCCGAGGTGATTAGTCGTTTTGCGGGTGTTGGTGGCGGGCGAACTGTCGTTCAAAATCCCAAAATTAGTGCCGGCTACCAACCAGAGGTAGTTGGGTAGGCTGGGATGATTGTTGGTCGGCGTGAAGTAGTGGTCTGCCAACGACGCCGCGGGCAAAAGGCTTTGATTGATGTACGGGCAATCGACGGCCCCTTTGATTTCGGCCCAATCGTGGTTTTCTAGCAGAATCAAAAAAACATGGGTGATTCCCAACGGGCGCCAGGCGGCGTAGTCGGAGCGGGACATGAGGCTCAGGCAACTCCATGCAAGTGCTAAGCGGAGCAATCGGAGTGTACCCGGTCGGGATCGAGGGCGGAGCGCGAAAGCCCGGAGGGCAGGGGTCGCAACGGGTCGGCGACTGGTCATGGGGTAGGGTAGCGCGAGTCAGGGCGAACTCTACCCTGAAACGAGGACTTCGATCATTTTGAGTGGGTCAACGGATTGAACTCGAAAGAATGAGGCGAATACAAGTATGTTTTAGAGTTTTTCCTTGGCGGGACTGCGGCTGTGGGTCGCATCTTGGGGAGGCCGCCTGGGGGGAGGTCCGGTGCCCGGTTTAGTCACTCCGGTGAAATTCTCAAAAAAACGTATTGCCCTCATCAAGTTCACCGATAAACTACTTATTCCGTTTCGTCGAGTTTGACGAAGCGAATACACTTTCGGCTGCAATGCCCACCATTAATCAGTTGGTCCGTCAGGGCCGCACAAAGGTCCGCTACAAGAGCAAGTCGCCGGCACTCCAAAACGCGCCGTTCCGGCGGGGCGTTTGTTTGCAGGTCATGACCCGTACGCCTAAGAAGCCTAATTCCGCGATGCGTAAGGTGGCGAAGATCCGTCTTACCAACGGAATTGAGATTATCGCCTACATCCCAGATGAAGGCCACAATCTCCAGGAGCACTCGATCGTGCTGGTGCGCGGTGGGCGCGTAAAGGATTTGCCTGGCGTGCGCTACCATATCGTCCGCGGCGCGCTGGATTGCGCTGGCGTGGAAAAGCGTCGTGTCAGCCGTTCTAAGTACGGTGTCAAACGTCCGAAGGCCAAGGCCGGAGCCGCCGTGGTCGCTAAAAAGAAGTAGTTGTCGTCGTTTTTGATCCATTAACTGTTGGTATTTTCGTTCTTTGTATGTCTCGTCGTCGTCAAGCTGATAAACGTTCCGTCATAGCGGACACCAAGTTTCAGAGCGTCCTCGTCGGTCGTGTCGTAAACATGGTGATGGATGGTGGTAAGAAGAATCTCGCACGCCGAATTGTTTACGGCGCCCTGGATGTGTTGGCGGAAAAGAATCCGGGTGCCAATCCGGTGGAAGTTCTTCAACGCGCGGTCGATAACGCCAAACCGCGCATTGAAACCAAGGCGCGACGAGTGGGCGGTGCGACCTACCAAGTTCCCTTGGAAGTGCCCGCTGACCGCCAAACGTCTTTGGCCTTGCGATGGATCGTTAGCTTTGCTGACAATCGGAAGGGAATCCCTATGAAAGACGCGCTTGCCGCCGAATTTATGGAAGCCTACCAAGGTCAAGGAAACGCGATCCGGAAACGCGATGATGTCCATAAGATGGCTCAGGCCAATAAAGCATTCGCACATTTCCGCTGGTAGACTCTCACTTTGATTTGCGCCCCGATGGCCAATCGGGGCGTTTTTCATCTCCACAACCGACGTATTTTCCCTAGATCATGAGCGACGTAGCCGCGATCAACGCCGCCCTGAACTCGCCGAATCGGCAGTTCGCCCTCGAGCGTACCCGCAATATTGGTATTGCCGCGCATATCGATGCCGGCAAGACCACCACCACCGAACGAATCCTGTTTTATACCGGTCTGATTCACAAGATCGGCGATGTCGATGACGGCAATACGGTCACCGATTGGATGGAGCAGGAAAAGGAGCGTGGCATCACGATTACTTCCGCCGCAGTCACTTGCTTCTGGACCCAGAAGAAGGACGAGGGTGTTTTCAAGAGTCGCGAAGCGATCCCGCACCGGATTAACATCATCGATACTCCCGGACATGTGGATTTCACGGCTGAGGTGGAACGTTCGATGCGTGTTTTGGACGGCGCCGTCGCCGTGTTCTGTGGTGTAGCGGGAGTTCAGCCACAGTCCGAGACGGTGTGGCGCCAGGCCACCAAGTACAAGGTGCCGCGGATTGCGTTCGTTAACAAGATGGATCGTACGGGCGCGAATTTCGCGAATGCACTGAATGACATGCGTAAGAAGCTCGGGGCCTATGCGTTCCCGATCTATTTGCCGATTGGCGCTGAAGACAAGTTTGCCGGTGTGATCGATCTGGTGAACCAAAAAGCGATTTATTGGGGAGAAGGCGACGTCACCAACGAAGGTCTCAAATACGAAGTGCGGCCTTTGGTCGGAGCGCAGATTGAGGAGGCCGAGGCCGCTCTCGAGGAACTCATTGAAGCCGTCTCGAACAAAGACGATACGATTGCTGAACTCGTTCTGGAAGCGAAACCGATTTCTGCCCCGGTACTCAAAGCCGCGATTCGCCGACTCACCTGTCGAATCGAACTCGTTCCGGTGCTGTGTGGCTCCGCTTTCAAAAAGAAGGCCGTGCAATGTCTCGTCGATGCGGTGGTGGATTATCTCCCGTCGCCCATTGATATTCCGTGCGCCCAAGGCCTGGCCCTGGGAACGGACCAGAAGGTCGACGTTGCTCCCAATGACAATTCAAAATTCTGCTCGCTGGCCTTTAAGCTGTGGACCGATGCCTATGCCGGAAAATTGGTATTTTTCCGGGTCTACTCAGGACAGTTAAAAAAGGGTGATACCATTTACAATCCGCGCACTCGGAAACGTGAACGGGTGAGTCGGCTGATGGTGATTCAGGGCAGCGAACGGAAAGATGTCGATTCGGTTTATTCCGGGGACATTGCCGCGCTGGTCGGCCTTCGGAATATTACTACGGGTGACACGCTGTGTGACGAGGCACTCGAGGTAACTCTCGAACCGCCTACCTTCCCAGAACCGGTGATATCGATGGCGATTGAGCCCAAGACCAAAGCCGATCAAGATAAGATGTCGCAGGGTCTGCAACGCTTGGCCGAAGAAGATCCGACGTTCAAGGTGTTTACGAACGAGGAAACCGGCCAGCTCATTATTGCGGGCATGGGCGAACTCCACCTCGAAATTATCCGCGACCGGCTCAAACGTGAATTCACCGTCGAGGCGGACGCGGGTGCGCCTCAAATTGCTTATCGTGAGACGATCACCAAGGGAGCTGATGGCGAGGGTAAATGGATTCGTCAGTCCGGTGGCCGCGGTCAATACGGCCATGCGTGCGTTCGCGTTGAACCCAACGGGAAGGGCAAGGGCGTTGAGGTGCTCAATAAGATCGTCGGTGGTTCCATCCCTCGGGAATTCATCCCGGCCGTCGAAAACGGTATTCGGGAAGCCATTAAGTCGGGCGTGTATGCCGGCTTCCAAGTGATCGACGTTCGGGTGGAGATTACGGATGGTTCATTCCACGAGGTTGACTCAAACGAATTAGCCTTTCGGATGGCGGGTATTTTCGCCATGAAAGATGCGTTCTCACAAGCAGGTCCCATCCTGCTGGAACCCGTCATGAAAGTGGAAGTCGCCACTCCGGACGAGTATCAGGGCGATTTGCTCGGCGATATTAACCGGCGCCGTGGGATCATCCAGGGCGTCGATGCCAAAGCCGGTCAAACCATCTTGAGTGCGATGGTACCCTTGGCCGAAATGTTTGGTTATGCGACGGCCATTCGTTCGCTCTCCAAGGGCCGTGCTTCCTATAGCATGGAGCCCATGAATTTCGAGCAAGTGCCGAATAGTGTGCTCACCGCGATTCTCGACACGGCCAAGAAAAAACCGGCCGTTCGTAGCTAAACCTCTTTTCCGTAGTTATCACTTAAACCTGTTCTTTGTATGGCTGGACAACGTATTCGTATCCGACTCAAGGCCTATGACCACCGGGTGATTGACGCTTCCGCGACTGAAATCGTGGAAACCGTCAAACGCTCTGGAGCCCGGGTCGCTGGTCCTATTCCCCTCCCCACCACGATCGAACGTGTAACCGTCGGGCGCTCGCCTCACGCGGACAAGAAGTCCCACGAATCCTTCGAACAACGCACGCACAAACGGTTGATCGATATTCTCGATCCGACCGCGAAGACGGTGGATGAGCTGAAAAAGCTTAACCTTCCGGCCGGCGTTGACATCACTATCAAAATTTAACTAACCACGCCATGCCACTCGGATTGTTAGGAAAGAAATTAGGCCATACTCGCGTCTATGACGCGGATGGCGTGCTGGTCCCCGTCACGGTCGTGCTCGTGGGTCCGAACCGCGTGCTTCAGGTGAAGAAGATCGACACGGACGGCTATAATGCTGTTCAGCTCGGCTTCGACGACCAAAAAGAGCAGCGACTCAGCAAGGCCCTGCTCGGCCATATCAAGAAATTCAACGGTGCGGCCGTCAAACGGATCAAGGAATTCCGGGACTTCTCCAAAGACGTCAAGTCGGGAGATGTGTTGACGGCGGATCTGTTTGCAATTGGTCAATTTGTCGATTGCATCGGTGTCACCAAGGGCCGCGGCTTTGAAGGCGTGGTCGGCCGTTGGGCGTTTGCCGGTGGTGATATGACCCACGGCGCCAAGGGATGGCATCGTCGGTCAGGCGCCATTGGTTGCCGTCTATTCCCCGGTCACGTCAATAAGGGACTCAAGATGCCCGGACACATGGGCTCGGTGCGGCGCACCGCTCAGAATCTTGAGATCATCCAGGTACGGAAGGACGACAATGTCCTTCTGATTAAAGGTGGTTTTCCAGGCAGCGAGGGAGATTACGTTATTGTGCGGGAGGCCAAGAAGATTTCCATCGGTTCGGCTCGTCTGAAGCAGATTCATGACGCACGCAAGAAAGCCAAGGAAGTGGCCGCGGGCAAGAAGGACGAGAAGAAGGCTGCCGCCGCTGCCGCTAAAAAAGTAAAGAAATAAGGACTAACCATGAAAATTTCCATCAAAACTCTCAAAGGTCAGGTGGCCGGTGATCATGACGTTAAGTTTGAAGTCATTGAAAACGGTCGTGGCACCCAAGCGGTTCATGATACGGTGACTGCGTTTCGCGCGGGTCTCCGGAGTGGCACCGCTGCCACCAAGCGGGTCGGCGAAGTTGCGGGCACGAACAAAAAACCGTGGCGTCAAAAAGGCACCGGCCGCGCCCGGGCCGGCTCATTCCGTAGCCCGTTGTGGCGTGGTGGTGGCGTGACCCATGGTCCGCAACCGCGCGATTTTTCCAAGAAAGTTAATAAAAAAGTCAGTCAGCTCGCATTGCGAAAGGCTCTCAGTGAGCGTTTGAAAGCGGGCGATGTGATCTTGTTGGATGAAGTGCGCTTGGGTACTCCTAAGACCAAAGAGTTTGCAGGCGTCCTCAAATCGTTGGGCCTTGAAGGCACGTCATTATTTGTGGTGACTACCCTCGACGATAACTTTGATCGCGCCTCGCGCAACGTGCCGTCGGTGGCGGTTGCGACGGGTAAGAATCTCAACACCTATGACGTACTCTGTTACGATAAGCTCGTGTTCACCAAGGATGCGTTTGCTCAAGTCGAAGAACGTCTGGCCAAAAAATAAGGAATCCTATGGCACTCACTGCTTTCGATATCGTTAAGAATGTACGGATCACCGAAAAAGGAACGATCCTGGCTGATAAGTTAAACAAGTTCACCCTTCGCGTTGATCCCCGGGCCAACGCCATTGAGGTCAAAAAAGCCGTCGAAGAGTTGTTCAAGGTCAAGGTGACCAAAGTGAACACTTCCAATTTCTTTGGCAAAACCCGCCGCCAACAGACGAAGGCCGCGGGGAAGAGCAGTGATTGGAAGAAAGCCGTCGTAACCTTGAAAAAGGGCGATAAGATCGAACTTCAGTAGGTCGAGTCCATCGGCTTTAGGCTT
>JAYVTS010000031.1:0-4451 GCA_043788645.1 Verrucomicrobiota bacterium | reverse complement strand
CACGCCTCCGATCCGGCTGGCGAGCAATGAACCCGCCGTCCGAGCGTGGACCAGGAAGGCGTCACCCAAGTTCAATTCGCGATATCCCCCTGCCGACTGCCAATAGCCGGAGCCACTCACCACATGGATGATCGCCCAACCAACCATACCCGGAACCCACTCGCGGGCGGGCTCAAGCTGAACTTCCAATCGGTGTAGCGGCGGCACTTTTAACACAGAGAAGTGAATTTGGAGGCCGAATCCGTCGAATTCATGGCATCCAGGTGACGACTGTGAAACACTCAATGAAAAAAAAGGGGCAGACGATTGCGTCTGCCCCCAACTCACATCAATGAGCGAACCCTCTCTGGTTCAGGGCGAAATTACACCGCCATCGGAATTGCGCGACACCTTCATCGTGGACAATTGGACATTCAGGGTGGAAGTCCCCAAAACATCGTCGATCGCCTTCGCCAGACCGTTACTATGGATCGGATCGGTCGGCTTGGTGCTGCCCCGCAGCAGTTTTACTTTCGTGGCGCTCAACCCGGGCCGCACAAAAGCGTGCTCGTAGCTCCAAAGACTGTAAATGCCGTTTCGGACATTCTCGAGGGTGAAGGCCGCACCCGCGAACGTCAGCGCGTTGGCGCCTCCGCTAATCGTTGCCGAATCGCTTGTCCCGATGGTTCCCAAGAACGGAACCGTCGCCGCGACGGTGTTCAGCAAGGTCGCAACCGCGCCTCCACCCGTAAATCCGACGGTGTCTTGCACCGGCGTATTGGTGCTCGACAGCTTGTAAAGCAAGGCATCGCCGTTCGCGCCAAAGCCGGAGTCCGCTTGATAAACGAGCCGCGTACCCGACAGCTTGTAACGGCCCGCCAGATAGATCAGTTGGGTGTCTGCTGGATTTCCCGAAAGGAACGACACCGGCACCGTTCCACTCGCAAAGAGTTGTTGCGCTTGCTGGTGCGATATATTCTTGACCGTGTTCGTCGTGACCACGCTCCGCGTCCACTGAAAGCAGACGACGCCCACGGTCGTATCGTCCAACGCCGGGTAGATGGTCGTATTGTAATCTGTGGTATCCTGAAACACATCGCACAAAGCGATGTCGGCCACCGAATTATTGTCCGGTGTCCCGTCCACGTTGAGATAGGTAGGTTGAACGACCCCCGGAGGATTGGGCGCGTTCAAGAGATTAACCACGCCTTCCACGGAGCCGCTATAGGAAGCTTTGATCGTAACCGTTTGCGCGCCGTACAACGTCGGCATCGTGCCGGTAAACGTCAACTTGCCGGTACCCCCGGTGGCATTGGCAGGGGTCACCGAGGTGAGGTTCGCCCCGTAAAGGTTGGTGATCCCTGCGTAGGTCTGAGCTCGGAATGCAGTGGATCCAGTGAGGTAGACGACCACTTGGGCTTGGGCCGTCCCCGCCCAGCCCACCACGCCGCTCAGGAGGAGGAGATTTTTGAGTTTCATTCGATATGATTGATGCTTAAGTTTTTTGAATTAGATAACACCTGAAAATCAATTAAACTGACCGCAGCCGACGCTGGGCCCAAACGACTAACCCTCCGGCTAATCCCACCGCGACCAGTGCAAATTCGGAGGGTTCCGGGACCGTCGAGGTGGAAAAAGAAAGCGCGCCCGCTCCGCTCAGCTCAAACGTCCCAATATAACCGGCTTCACCCGAGCTGGGTACGAGTCGGTAGAAATCAGAGCGGAGATAGTCCCCATTTAGAAATACATCCGGAGCTTTACCTTCGGGCGTGCCGCCGGCCTGCCAGGTTCCATTGAGGTTGCCGACCGATCCGCCGCCACTGATCCCGCTCCCCACCCAACGGTTAATCCCATGGGACGTGTCGCCGGCCGAAAACACGGCGAAGTTTGAGTTGAGGCCGGCACCGACGGACGAATTTCCGAGCGTAAAGATCTTGCCGCCCGCCGTCGCCTGGGCCGTCGCCGACTGCGTATTCCAGGGCGTCGTTTGGGAGTTCAGATCCCCCCGCAATCGACTGGCAAAAAGCGTATGTTGAGGATTCGCCGCGTCGGCATTATCGGCATTTCGGACCGTGCCCAAAAATGAGAATTGGATCCCCGACAAATTGGGGCCAAAGGTTGAAATCAAGCCTGGAACAACGCCCAAATTCAAAGTGCTCCCGGCGGGCGCCGTATCGAATTGTTTATCAGAACCCAAGTCAACCACGAGCGACGACGTCGCCCCCGCCTTCCGCACCGTCAACAAGACGTCACGATCAGCAAAGGCGAATTGAGCCAGGGTCACTGGTGCCGCGAAAAGCGCCGCGATAATCACGGCGAGTGGCACGACCCGAAGAACAGGATCGGCCGAGGGACAGGTCAGATTTTTCATGCAAATAATGTTAACGATTAGACGCAAACGGTTGATTGATACGCAAATTGGTCGGTGAATTTCGATGAATACTCGACTGGAATGGACTCCGTTCGTTTAGGGAGACGCCTGCACCACATAGAAGGCGCCTTCAGAAGTGGCGACGTCCGTAATCGTCAGGGCGCTCCCGGTGCCGACGATTGGATTGCCGACCGGAATCCAGCTCTTGACGGGAGGCAAACTCCCCGCGGCATCGATCCGAAGCAGTTGATAGTTAAATCCAGTCGCCGTTTGGACCGACAAAGCGGTCGTCGTTCCGGCCCGTGATAGAGAGACAATGACGGGAACCGGTGGCGGCAGAACGACTCCACCGGCCGCGGTGAAGCGCAACGAACCATCCACTCTAAACTCAAAATATCCCCGGTAGACTCCTGGACCTGATCCGGGCCGAATCTCATGCAAATCGAACCGAAGCCGTCCGTTTGTCTCCAAGAAATCAACCGGCGTCGTTGACTCGATATTGCCCTGGAAGGTTCCTTTTAAGTTTCCGGAACCCATATTAGCCGTCAGACCACTGCTTAAATTGGAGGGGAGCACAACGCCGGTGGCCGTGTTATTGGGACCCGCGGCATTGCCGCTGCTGAAGGTAAATGCCCCGGTACCGATGCTACTGATCCGACTGGCGGAAGTCGCCAATGAAAACGACGATTGTCGGAGCCACGGATTGGAGGGTGTCTCCGAGTCCGCGCGCCGCCGACTCACCCACTGAGTTTGGAGCGGGAGGCCATCCTCTCCATCTGCCCGCACCGCGGCCCCAGCAAAAATGCTCAAACCATCCAAACTTGAAAACACGTTGGTGAGTTGACCTAGGTTATAGCCCGACACGGCCACCGTGGTTCCCGGGCTGGCCGAGTAAAACTGCGCAACCGGACCGGCGTCTACGATGATCTCCTGCACCCCGCCTGTCTGCCGGAAGCCGATCAACAAATCGGGCGGCAAATTCGTGCCTTGAAAAGTAAACGGGGCGGCTAATCCTGCGGAAATTCCTGCGGACGCCAAAACGCAACGGCCTAAAGTGGTAATCAGTTTCACCACCGCGAAGACTAGGTGGCTAGGCCGAAGCAACCCCTCATTCTAGGCCATCCATTTACAGTTTTACGACAGCTCTTCCAGCACTTGTTTGCGGCCTTAAATACCGATAATTGCGCAAATTTTTCAGGCCGTCACTCGGTTGTAACTCAGTTTCGCGCCAGATTCGACGCAAATTGAAATGCGGTTCGCTTTTCCCACAAACTGAAACTCTAAAGGCAGTCTGGGGGCAAACACTTCTTGGAACCTAGTCGAGGCGTCGGATCGTATCGTCGGCGCAGTTCGTCGGGGGGGATGCCTCGTGCCCAAGCGATTTGTAACTGAACCATTAACCACCAAGTCCGCAATGTACCCTTTTCCCGAAATCGACGAGCACTCGTGCTAACGGTTGCTTGGGCCAAAACTAAGCGGCCTCGTTTTTTGAGCGCGCGACAGAGGGCAAACTCTTCCATCAACGGCAACGCCGGGACACCTCCGATCACAACGAGTTGGGTGCGCCGAATAAAGATCGCTTGATCGCCGAAAAGGTAGCCCGTCAATCGAAAGTACGCCCAGGAACGCCCAGAGGCGGCGAATTGAAGAGGCCAGGGGGCGTCACGAAAGGTTTTCCGGAAACCGCCTCCGACGGTCAAGGGGTTGACCTCGTTGGCTCCGTCTCCCAAGGCTTCAGTCACTGCCTTTCCGGCATTCGGCGGTAACCAAGTGTCGGCGTGGAGCAGAACGACCAGATCGCCCGTCGCGAGTTCCGCGCCGCGCTGGAGTTGGGCTCCGCGCCCGGGGCCGCCGCAGATGATCCGAGCCCGGCCGGTCTGTGCCAACGACATCGTCTCGTCAGTGCTCCCGCCGTCACTGACGATGATTTCCGCGACCTCTGGCACCGCCCACGCTCGACGCAAGGTTTCCGGTAGCTCCACCGCCTCGTTGAGGGTGGGGATAACGACCGAAAGTCGCACAGGAGTCAAGCTGCGATTTGCGATTTACAATTTGGCGATCTTGAGGAGTTCGCGCACGCGAGTCGCAATTTGGGCCTTAG
>JAYVTS010000030.1:0-6252 GCA_043788645.1 Verrucomicrobiota bacterium | reverse complement strand
GATGTCCGACTGGCTGAGTCCCGCAGCCAAATTGTCGAGGACAACCGACACCATGACACGAGTGCCCCGAATGCAGGCTTTGCCGTGGCAGACGTTTGGATCAACAGTGATGCGTTCAGTCCAGTTCATCCTGTCGAAGGTGAGGCTTTTGTTGCGTTCGGTCAAGGCGCGGCGAGTCGCCTAAACCCAAGCTCAGCGACGGCGGAGCGTAGCGCGACGCGTGCCCAACGGTGGAACGAACGGAAGACGCCCAAATATAAATGGCGCTCCGCTCGCAGAAAGCAAGCGCCGTGACACGCGGAGCAGTTCACTGGAGCGTTTGGCTCCGCTTCGCTCCGCAGCAATACACCCTTTAACGTTCGGGACATAGCGATGCACATGAGACGTCGAAAACTCGGCGCTGCTGGGGTGCGCTAACGCCCCTTCGCTTCGCAATCAAAGGCAGCGATATCATCGGAATCTCAATGCGTCCGATCATGGACTCAGGTGGCCAAATCACCAAGCACAAAACTAGTCCAGAGCGAAAACTCGAAGATTCATGGCGACAATATCGGTGCGCCCGAACATGTATTCGGCCAAACTTGGTCGAAGCCGGTTTGGCCTAGGACTGCCAATTTCCGGGGAATTGCCAAACGTGTTTGGCCTAGCAGGGCCGTTTCCCGGACAAATGCCAAACGTGTTGGGTCCATCACAAAAAATGTAACAGTGACCGTTTTCTTACGTAGCAGTGGAACAACCGTTTATGGAACTCTCCGCGCTGGAGGGACTTGTGCGAGGGGCGGCGAACCCTCTGGCTGGCCTCCTTACGTCCCTTCGCCTTATTCGGCGGAGAACCACTTCTGGTGCCTGAGCGGGATCTCGACAACTTGTGGTCATGGGGCCTAGAGCAATTCGGATACAACACTGTCCGAACCAATGGCACACTTATCAACGACGAACACAGCCGGATGTTTAAAGCAGACAAGGTTAGTGTGGGCTCTCCCAAAGCACGCTAACTGCCACTAACCTTTCGGTGGTCCGAAAGCGGGTTGAGCGCAATAGGCTTGCCCATGAGTCGGCCAGAAACCCATCCCGGCATTACGTTTGCGGTCGTTGGAGATATAAAAGTCGTCACCCGCGCCCGCGAAGCCTGGGCTAACCGGGCTGACGATGCGCTTGGGAGCCTGCTCGGGTATCCGGAATGCTGTCGGCGGTTTTTCGAGCAGGTGTGGGTGAAACAGCGATTACCGGATACAACATGGGCGATGGCCGCCAACACGATTACACCCGCTGGCGCGGTGGTGGTGATTAAAGCCAGCGAGACCCGGCTTGCGAACCTCCTGTGGCGCTGGCTCGGCGTGCACGCGGTTACCCATCTGCCCTGCCGGTTTGACTGCAGTCCTTCGGTGCAATTGGGAGAGCAACTGCTCCATGTTGGAGAGCCGGTCAGACGTGTCCGGGTTGTGAGCGCGGCAAACTCTGTCAACAACCGCCCGCCATCACGCCGTTGCTGGAGGGATCGTCGCCCGTGACGGCCACGCTTTTCGAATTGGGGAGGTTGCGCTCGAAGGGTGGCGGCGGGATCGATCCGAAGCGGACCGGGAGCTTCACCACGGCGGTGGTGGCCGAAATGGGCGCGCACACCGCGGTGCTCTTTTTCACCGGCTGGAAACACGCCGGGGAAAACCTCTCCGAGGTGCTCCGCCAGCGGGCCAGCGGATGGGAGCCGCCGATCCAGATGTGCGATGCGCTTTCCCGCAACTTCCAGGGTGAGTTCCGGACGTTATTGGCCAATTGCCTGAGCCATGGCCGGCGGGAATTTGGCGCCGTGCCCGAATCCTTCCCGGAGGAATGTCGCCAGGTCCTGGAATCCCTGGGTAAAGTCTACGGCTTCGATGCCGAAGCGAAGGAACGCGGGCTGGAGGCCGCCGAGCGTCTGGCACACCACCAGCCCCACAGTGGGCCGGTGATGGAGCAACTGCACCCGTGGCTGGGCGAAACGTTGGTGCAGAAGTGCACGGAACCCAACTTCGGGCTGGGCCAGGCCATTCGGTAGCTGCAAAACCATTGGGAGGCTTTGACCCTGTTTTTGCGGGTGCCCAGCGCCCCGCTCGACCATAACGTCGCCGAGCGGACGCTGACGATGGCGATCCTGCACCGGAAGAACTCGCTGGGTTACAAGACCGTGAAGGGTGCGCACGTTGGGGACTTGTTTATGAGCCTGATCCAAACCTGCCGAAGCAACACGTTGAGGGACATTCCCAGCGGCGCGCTTGACTCTAGTAACGTCATACGTTAGTAGCGGGTAGTGTTCGTGAGCTTTGCGTGCGTCGAGACCGAAGGGATATTCCAGGCGGAATTGTCCCGCCGATTCCCGGCCGACATTCAACGGACCGCACGACGAAAATTGCTGGCGTTGCACGCTGCCACCGAAGTGCGGCAATTGGCCGTGCCGCGCGGCAATCGGCTGGAAGCGTTAATGGGTACGAGGAAAGGCCAGCCCAGCATTCGAGTTAATGATCAATGGCGAATTTGTTTTCAGTGGCGAAACGGAAACGCCTTGGGCGTGGAAATAGTGGACTATCATGGAGTATGAAAAGCAACTTACTTACACGGATCACCCCGGGCTAGGGTCATCACGCAATATCGTTTGGCCAAGGACATCGGAGTGCCACCGCGCCGAATTAACGAAATTGTCAAAGGCGTTCGGGCCATTACCGCCGATACGGCTTTGCGGCTGGGGCGGTATTTTAGCATGTCGCCACAATTCTGGATCAATCTCCAGTCCCACTACGATCTCGAGCAAGCAGGAAAACGCTTGGCAGGTCGGCTCGACAAGGAGGTTAAAGTGCTGGCGGCGGCATGATTGTTACCGACTTATTATGTCGTACATTCTAGCAACTTTGAAGGGATTGGTGAAACCCAAAATCCGATTCACCAGCCGATGGATGGAGCGGGCCGGATTCCCGCCGGGCCAGCGCGTCGAGGTCATCGTTGTCAAATAGAATAGAACTTCATGCTTTGTTGCCTTCGCAGGAACGGTTCATTTTTTCACACGAGGGAAGAAATTTCACACGAAGGCACCCAGGCACGAAGGGGATTCTGATTTTGGTAGATTCATTTTAGGCCCTGGAAGGTGTTGAATCAGCGCGTGACAGGAGTTTGTCGAAAAGAAAAGAGAGAAAACCTCGTGCCTGGGTGCCTTCGTGTGAAAAAGATCATGTGTTAAAAAATCTTTGTGTGACTAGTCCGCCGCAAAGACCAGGGCTTCTTTTTTTGCGGTCACTTTGATTTTGCTGCCGGGCGGGAATTCTCCGGCCAAGAGTCTAGTCGCCAATGGATTCAATAGCAGATCTTGAATAGCTCGCTTCAATGGGCGGGCGCCGAACTGGGGATCGTATCCTTCACGGGCAAGTAAGCCCCGTGCGGATGAGTCGATCTCTAACGTCAGGTTTTGATTCGTCAGGCGTTTCATCACTTGCTCGAGTTGGATATCCACAATCTGAGCTAACTCGGCTTCGTCTAACGCACTGAAGATGATCGTTTCATCCACGCGATTCAGAAACTCGGGGCGGAAATGATTCCGCAATTCGCCCCGAACCTTATCTTCCATCGCCGTTCGGGCAACGCCCGTGGTGTGACCGTCGAGGAAGTATTCCTGAATGATCGCGGACCCAATGTTCGAGGTCATGACCACAATGGTATTCTTGAAATCCACGGTACGGCCCTGGCCATCCGTCAGGCGGCCATCGTCGAGTACTTGCAAAAGAACGTTGAAGACGTCGGCATGGGCCTTTTCGATTTCGTCAAAAAGGACCACCGAATACGGTCGGCGCCGCACCGCTTCGCTGAGTTGGCCGCCCTCTTCGTAGCCGACGTAACCTGGAGGCGCGCCGACGAGACGTGCGACGGTGTGTTTCTCCATGTACTCGGACATGTCGATGCGCACCATGGCTTGGTCGTCATCGAACAGGAAATGCGCCAGCGAGCGAGCAAGTTCCGTTTTACCTACACCCGTGGGGCCTAGAAAAATGAAAGAACCAATCGGACGATTCGGATCTTGGAGGCCGGAGCGGGCCCGACGGACAGCATTGGCCACGGCCGTGACCGCCGCTTTTTGTCCCACGACTCGCTGCGCGAGACGCTCTTCCATTTTTATCAATTTCTCTCGTTCACCTTCGAGCATGCGCGTGACGGGAATTCCAGTCCACGCGGCGACGACTTTCGCAATGTCCTCGTCGGTGACTTCTTGACGCAACAGCTGAGGAGCGGCCGGGTGCGATGCTTTATGGGAAGGCAGCCCGGCCGCCTCGGTCGCCGTCTTGGCGTCAATCGCGGCTAGCTTTTTTTCCAGATCGGGCAGTTTACCGTACTGAATGGCGGCGGCGGCGGACAGATCTCCGCGTCGACGGGCTTGTTCGAGTTCAACCTTCGCTTGTTCGTATTGGGCGTTGACTACGGTGATCGCGTTGATGGCGGTTTTTTCGTTCTGCCACTGGGCCGTGAGGGCCGCGGATTTTTCTTTGAGATCGCCCAGTTCGGCGTCGAGTCGGCGGAGGCGTTCTTTGCTCAGTTCGTCTTTTTCTTTTGCCAGAGAAGTGCGCTCAATCTGGAGTTGCAAGGTAGCCCGATCCAGGCGGTCAATTTCCGTCGGTTTTGAGTCGAGTTCCATTTTGAGGCGGGAAGCCGCCTCATCGACGAGATCGACCGCTTTGTCGGGCAGGAATCGGTCGCTGATATAGCGATGACTGAGCGTCGCCGCCGCCACGAGTGCGTTGTCTAAGATGCGGACTCCGTGGTGGGTTTCGTAGCGTTCTTTCAGACCACGAAGAATTGCCACCGTGTTTTCCACCGTTGGCTCGGCGACCGTGATCGGTTGGAACCGCCGTTCGAGGGCCGGATCTTTTTCAATATATTTTCGGTACTCATCCAGCGTGGTAGCGCCGATGCAGCGAAGTTCGCCGCGGGCGAGTTGCGGCTTGAGCATGTTGGCTGCGTCGGAGGCCCCCTCCGCCTTGCCGGCGCCGACGATGGTGTGGAGTTCGTCAATGAAGAGAATGATTCGACCTTCACTAGCCGTAACTTCTTTGAGAAAGGCTTTGAGGCGTTCCTCGAATTCTCCGCGGAATTTTGCGCCCGCAATCATCGCGGCCAGATCCAGAGCGATGACGCGTCGATCCTTCAGTGATTCCGGGACATCCCCATCGACAATTCGCCGAGCGAGCCCTTCGACGATGGCGGTTTTGCCCACGCCGGGTTCACCGATGAGCACGGGATTGTTTTTGGTGCGGCGGGTAAGGACTTGCATGACGCGCCGGATTTCGTCGTCCCGGCCGATGACCGGGTCGATCTTGTCTTTGCGTGCGAGGTCCGTCAGGTCTTTGCCGTACTTTTCGAGGGTTTGAAGTTTTTCTTCGGGGTTCTGATCCGTGACGCGCTGATGTCCACGAATTTTTGTGAGCGCGGCCAGAACGAGATCGCGTTTGAGACCGTGTTGGGTCGCAATCTTTCGGAAAGTATCCCCGCCTTTGCCGAGGAGCCCCAGGAGCAAATGCTCGGTGGAGACGAAGTCGTCTTTCAGGGCTTTGGCTTCGCCGGTGGCGGCGGTCAAGGCGGCTTGCAGATCACGCGAAGGAATGACGTCACTCGCGCCTTGCACTTTGGGGCGGCGCCCCAGTTCCGCTTCGAGGTCCGCGGTGAATCGTCCCACGGCCACGCCTGCCAGGGGCAGGACTTGCGGCACCACCCCGCCTTCTTGTTCGGCGAGGGCCAGGGCCAGATGTTCGCTATCGAACTGTTGATGGTTGCGACTTCGGCCCAATTCTTGGGCCGCAGCGAGGGCTTCCTGGGCTTTTTGCGTCAACTTATCCAATTGCATTGGCGTTTTTCCGCATATTTGATGCCGTTCGGCAAGGCCAAAAAACTGAGGAATGAAGGGGGTGTTCGGGAAAAAGGGTGCCGCACTGTGTCACGCCACGTTGGCGCACTGGGCCACGGAACTGAGGCCCGTCTACTCGAGAGTTCCTCGCCAACTCCCGGCGTAGCCGGTCATTTCTAAGAACGCTTGGCCAATGGTTTTACCTTCTTCGTTGAGGACTCGGCACGCACCCTCCCAATAGGGCATGCCTCCGAGCGCACCGCTCAGTTCCTGGTCCGCGGCCAAGGGATCCAAGATGAAAGCTCGCTCTCGACCGTTTTGGGGATCGGCGGTGACTAAGCGAACACGACTTGGGTAGTTTGCTTTTGAGCGCGGACTCCGCCATCGACTGAGCG
>JAYVTS010000029.1:0-10785 GCA_043788645.1 Verrucomicrobiota bacterium | reverse complement strand
AGGTCGGCCGCAGCCAGGGTGCTCAGTCGCGTGGACGGACATTGCGGCTCTTTTTCCCGGATCGTCTGGCGCATTACGTCCAGGCCGACTTTCAGCAACTCACTTTGATCGAATGGGGTTCGGCCCGTGATCAATTCATAAAGGAGCACCCCCAGGCTGTAGATGTCGCTGCGGGTGTCAATGTCCGCCGCGGTCATCGACGCCTGTTCCGGACTCATGTAAGGGGGCGTGCCGAGAAACTGCTCGAACGCGGTGAACAGTGTCTTGTCGGTCAGGCGGCCTTCGACCGCTTTGGCGATGCCAAAATCAATGACTTTGGGGATCGGCGCTCCGTCCAACTCAGTGACCAGAATGTTGGAGGGTTTGAGGTCGCGGTGAATGATCCCTTTTTGGTGCGCGTGCTGAACGGCCTGGCAAACCAGCGCAAAAAGATTCAACCGCTGGCGGGTGGAAAGTTGCTGTTGGTCACAATAGTCCGTGATTTTTACGCCTCGGACCAGTTCCATGACGAAATAGGGTCGGCCGGCGTCCGTGGCCCCGGCGTCGAGCACTCGCGCAATATTCGGATGATCCATCATTGCCAGCGCTTGGCGCTCGGCCTCGAACCGAGCCACAACCTGCCGCGTATCCATGCCCAGCTTGATGACCTTGAGGGCCACGCGCCGTCGCACCGGCTCTTCCTGTTCCGCCATGAAAACCACCCCGCAACCGCCTTCACCGATTTGTTGCAGCAGTTTGTAGCGGCCGACGCGCGCGCCCACCGTCTCACCTCCCGGCGAATTTAAATCTAATGCGTGTGCACTCGGCGGACCGGCCTCGGCCTCGGCGACCAGCAACTGCTCGAGGCGCTGGCGTAGGGCGACGTCGCCCATACTTGCTGCGTCCAAGAACGCGGCCCGTGCTAAAGCGTCCTCGATTTCGGCTGCCTCGAGGAACAGATCGCGCACGCTGCGTTGAGGTGTTTCGCTCGGGTCGTTCATCGAGTCGGGATCATCCATACGGTTTCGTTGCAACTCATCCATGATTCAATGCGCAATTCGCCAGCCGAACCGGACATCCAGGATCGGAATCGCCATTACTTCGCAGAGCTGGACAGCGCATCCAACAACCAGGCCCGGGCAAAGCGCCAATAACGCCGGGCGGTCCGGTCGGTGACGCCCAGTACTCCCGCCGCTTCTTCGACACTCAGGCCACCGAAGAACCGCAGCTTCACTAATTCAGCCGCCTTGGCGTCTTCTCGGGTTAAAGCATCCAGGCTATCGTTCACCCGCAACAAGGTGTCGTCGTCCGCCCTGGCCGGCCCGTCGATCTGTTCCAGGTCAACACGTTCGAGGCGGCCGCCGTGTTTGTGGGCTGACTTGCGCCGAGCATGGTCAATCAGGATCCGGCGCATCGCTTCTGCGGCGGCGGCGAAGAAATGGGCTCGATTCTCAAACTGCTGGTCGTTCCCGCGCACCAGTCGCAGCCAAGCCTCATGCACCAAAGCGGTGGGCTGCAACGTATGCCCAGCGGCTTCGTTGGCCATTCGGTCGGCCGCGAGCTTTCTCAATTCCTCGTATACGAGCGACAACAAGGCCTCAGCGGCCGGTGCTTCACCAAGCGCTAGCGGCGTCGGGACCGGAACAGTGTCGCTCATTCGGCGGCTAGGATACCCCCTGCGTTCAGGCGCAGCAATCGAACAGAAGTGCCCATGGGAAAGGAGGCGATAGCACCAGGAACTCGGCCGCCGCTCGGGTTGGTCAGAGAACGCGCCACGCTCCTTCAAGGCGCCACAAAAAAATCTTTTATGACCCTGACCGCTTTGGCCCTGGAATTTCGCTTTAAGGGATGACAGCAGATTCCGTCGGCGGTGTGCGCGTGTCGCCAACCGTCGGGGGATCTCAAGTGGAATAATTGATCAATAAAATGACGGAGACATCCATCAACCCGTATCCAAGTATGAAATTTATCGTTATCCTCAAGCATCACACCCAAAGGGCCAGATTGCTCTCAATCGCATCGCTGGCGCTTTGTTCAGATACAACTTGAATTGGTTCGACAACACCCTTTTGAACGGGGTTTCCGTGGCGCCACCCACCGCCTACGACGTGTTGGTCAAAGACAGCTCGCTTGCGACCGTCGCAACCGCCACTGAAGGACCGTTTTTAGGGGGCGCCGCTTGGAACGCGCGATCTCTGGCAATGACGCTTGCGGTGGGCAACTACACGTTGCGTTTTCAAAACTATGCGAATGCCTTAGGCAATTACTATGCTCTTGACCATGTCAGCCTGGACGGCGTCGTATCGTCCCGTGTACCCGACACGGGAAGCACGTTTGGCCCGTTGGGTTTATCCTTCGCCGTAATGACGCTGCTGGCCCGAAAGTGGCGCACAGTCCGTTCAAAAGGCTGAGCCGGGAGGACTTCAGCGCGCTCCCGAGCCATGGCTTCGTTGACGAGCAAGCGGAGGCTCGCGGCGAAGCCGTGATGACCTTCGGGGGTGAGGAGTTGTAGGACGGTGGTCAGGAGTGCGGTAGCTTGCGGGTGGGGGAACCAGAAGAAGCCAAGTGAACAATACCTCCTACCGACCTTTGGGTGCCCATTTCATGCCGGACGCCGCCTGTTTTTCTCGCTCGAGGGCAGGGGGTGCCAGGGCGATTCTATTTCGAGGGCGGCGGTGCCGAGTCAAGGCTGACAGGCTTGATCCACGGATTTGCCGAGGTCTGCAACAGGGATTCAGCCCGGGCCAGCAATTCCGGGTGAGCCGCCGCGACATTGTTCGTTTCGCCTAGATCGGCTTTCAGATCGTAGAGTTCGAGTGCCTTGCCCGCGTCAAGACGAATGGCTTTCCAATCATCCCAGCGCACGGCTTGGCGATCGCCGCCGTCGTGGGATTCCCAATAGAAATGGTCCGCTTGATTGGTCTGAGGGTGGCCGAGGAGCGTCGGAGCAAAAGAAAGTCCATCCAGTCCGCTCGGAATGGGGGACCGTGCCAATTCGGCGAACGTGGGGAAGAGATCCCAAAACGCGACGACCCGTTCGGAGGTCGAACCCGCACGTATTTTGCCCGGCCAACGGACCAGCCAAGGAACACGGAGGCCGCCCTCGTACAAATCGCATTTTTGGCCACGGAACGGACCTGTTTCGTGGAAGAAATTCGTCGCACATCCGCCTTCGGCATGGGGGCCGTTACCGCTGGTAAAGAGGACGATCGTCTCTTGCTCGAGCTGATAGAATTTCAAAGCCGCCAGCAAACGACCTACATCCTCGTCTAACCGCGCAATCATTGCGGCTTTGTTCCGTTCTGGCTGCGGCCAGGGTTTGGTGGCGTAGACGCCTGCGTTAGGAATTTCCATTCCATTTGTCCCCAGCTCAATATTTGCGTGGGGCAAAGTGGGCGTGTAGAGGAAGAAAAAAGGCTCGGCTTGAAACTGCCGCACGACGTTGGTGGCGGCGAGATTGAATTCGTCGGGGGTATAGACTTTATGGCCGCCGCGATGGTTCCCGATCAGCGGGATCGGTTGTTCATTCCGCCACAGGGTGGCGGGGTAGTAATGGTAGGCTTCGGTCCGGGTGAGATACCCATAGAATTCCTCAAAGCCTTGGGAGCGCGGATGCCCGGGCGTGTTTTGCCCGCCCAACCCCCAGGTACCCACGGCGGCCGTTCGATAACCGGCCGTGCGCAGAACTTGAGCGACGGTGACGTCTTCGGGTTGAAGCGGGATTTCATCGGTGCTCCGGATGCGTGCGTGGCCGGAGTGTTTACCGGTCAGGAGACTGCAACGGCTCGGCGCACCGACGGGTGAACCGGCGTAGGCTTGCGTGAATCGCATTCCTTCGGTGGCCAGCCGATCAAGATTAGGAGTAAGGATTTCCTTTTGACCGTTGCACCCCATTGCTCCCCAACCCAAGTCATCAGCGACAATCAGCACCAGGTTCGGACGATCCGAATGGCGGTAAGCATTCCGACTTGGTTGAGGCGGGGCAGGGGTCTGGGCGCTGGGTGCAGTTTGGGCCTGGGCCGCGTGCCCGTCGAAAATGAAGCTCAGGGCGCCCACGAGCCACCACGCCCTCGAGTGTCCCCATCCCGCCGATGAGCGGGAGAACCACCGAAGGACACCGATGAACGCCGCTCGGAAATCAGGGCGTCGCCTGTGGGGCAAGCTCATGAGAGAGAAAAAAGGTCTCCTGGCAGTTTCTTGGTTCCCCTCCGTGTTCCTCGGCGTCCATCCGCGGTTCAATCCGTTTGCCTCGGAATCGTGACGGCTCAGTCTCATGGTGAACGCGAATCGGAAGAAGGTGCGAGATAGGGAATGGTCAGTGGACCGTGCGGCAGAACGGCGACTCGTGCCGTCGGCCCGCGTACCTCCAGCTCGTGGTGGACCGCGGCGGCAATATCCTGGCACGGTTCGAGATGAGCGGCTCGTAGTGCTTCGTCCGGGATGGTGGAATGAACTAAAACCCGCGCTCGACGTTGGATCAAGGCTTGGATTTGGGCCTGCCACTGTTCCGGGCGGACGAAGCCGGGCGTGCTCAGCCGGACGAGCAATTCTTCTGGGCTACGGCTCTCCCGCAACAATAGGTCGAGCGGGCTCTTGGCGGGTACGCCTTCGCGGCATTCGGCGGCGAGAATGAGTAAACCGCCCGGTTTCAGAATGCGCGCCCCAGCACTCATGCCCTTGACCCCTTGATACAAATTCATATCCAGTGGGTAGCCGGAATTGGTGGTGACCACGACCTCGAATGGGGCGGCAACTTTTTGCATGGCCGAGGCTCGAACGTATTCTCTACCGACACGGTGGGCTGCGGTGAGGTCACCCGCGAAAACGTTGGTGATTTCCCGCCGCTCGTTCAGCGTGACATTGAGGAGGAAGCTCGAACCCACTCGAAGGGCAATTTCTTGAAGTTCTTCCCACAAAGGGTTGCCTTCACAAAGTCCGAAGGTGGCCTGGGGATCACCAATGTGATGGGCGCCGTGATTGCTCATCACGGTTTCTAGGTGCGCTACGCCCGGCATGAGGGCTTTGGGGCCACCGCTGAAGCCGGCAAAAAAATGGGGTTCGATGAAGCCCGTGAGAATCCGGACATCGGCTTCGACCGCGTGTCGATTGATCCACGCCGGGGTTCCGGTCTTGGTCGTGCCGAGCGGAACACAAGCCGCCTCGTTTTCCGGCTCATGATTGAGGACTCGATAATTCGCCACAATCTCCGCGCCGAGCATTTGCGTCAGCTCGGCGGTGCTGTTGGGGCGATGCGTGCCTAATTGATTGAGCAGGGTGATTTGTTCCCGGCGCACTCCGTGATCTGCCAGGTATTTAAGGAGCCACGGTAAAATTCGTCCGTTCGGGGTGGCCCGAGTGATATCGGTGAAGAGAATGCAGATCTTAGCCGCGGGCCGGAGTCGTGTGTGGAGCGGGCCGCAACCAATCGGCTGATCGAGGGCGGCTAGGAAAGCAGCCCGTTCATCGGCCAACCCGGGACGGGCGGTGGGTTCGATGATTGTGGTGCGATCATCCGGCAAGTCGATTGCCAGATGACCCTTTCCGTAAGCAAGCTGAACCTTCATGTACGCCAGCTATCCGAGCAAACGAACAGTCGCTAGTCCGTATATTCTAGGCCGGTGCGGGTGCCGGATTTCCGAGCCCACCCAATTTTGGGGGGAGCGGCTTGATGACTTCGGGGAGAGGCGTGGCGGCCTGGGCGCCGGACGGAGGGTCAATATCCTTCGGCCGAACAGGCGGAGGGGTGAACGTCCCAGTACGGATGATCTCTTCGACCTGCCAGCCTTCCAGCGTCTCGTATTCGAGCAGCGCTTTCGCGACCAATTCCAATTGGGTCCGGTGGCTTTCGATGACGCTCTTGGCCCGTTGATACGCTTCGTCAATGATTCGTTTTACTTCGGCATCGATTTCTTGCGCCGTACGTTCGCTGTATTCTTTTGAGCGCATCATGTCGCGCCCTAAGAACACATATTCTTGGGCCTCACCGTACATGACCATGCCGATCTTTTCGCTCATTCCCCAGTGCATCACCATCGCTTTGGCGGTGGAAGTAGCCATTTGGATATCGCCCGAAGCCCCCGTCGAAATGTCATCGGCCACTAACTCTTCAGCGATCCGTCCGGCCATGGTGACGGCGAGTTCGTCCATGAGCGGCTTCCGTCGTTGACTCAGGACGTCATTTTTCGGCAGCATCATCGTGAGCCCCAGCGCACGACCGCGGGGGATAATGGTGACTTTATGAAGGGGATGAGTTTGTTTCAGGATGACATTCACCAGGGCATGACCGGCCTCGTGCCACGCGGTGAAACGCTTTTCTTCTTCGGTCATCGCCAAGCTGCGGCGCTCACGGCCCCAACGGACTTTGTCCCGAGCCTCTTCGAGTTCGACCATTCCGATGGCTTTTTTATTGGTCCGAGCGGCGAGCAAGGCCGCCTCGTTCAGCAAATTCGCCAGCTCAGCGCCCGAGAATCCCGGGGTGCCACGCGCAATCACCGAGAGGTCCACCATTCCATCCAGCTTAACATTCTTAGCGTGGACTTTCAGAATCGCCTCGCGGCCGCGTACATCGGGAAGATTGACGGTAACTTGCCGATCAAATCGCCCAGGGCGAAGGAGGGCTGGATCGAGAACGTCTGGGCGGTTCGTGGCCGCAATAATAATAATCCCTTCTTGGGTATCGAACCCGTCCATTTCCACAAGCAAAGCGTTCAGCGTCTGTTCGCGCTCATCGTTGCCTCCGCCTAACCCATGCCCGCGTGAACGACCCACCGCGTCGATTTCGTCAATAAAAATCAAACATGGGGTGTTTTTTCGGGCCTGTTCAAACATATCCCGCACTCGACTCGCGCCGACGCCCACGAACATTTCCACGAAGTCCGAACCACTGATGCTAAAAAAGGCGGCATCGGCTTCACCGGCAATGGCCTTGGCGATGAGGGTTTTCCCGGTTCCCGGGGGCCCCACCATCAAGATGCCTTTCGGAATCCGCCCACCCAGCTTTTGAAATTTCTTAGGATCTTTGAGGAACTCCACCAATTCGGCCACTTCATCCTTCGCTTCTTCCACGCCAGCCACATCTTTGAACGTAGTCTTGTTACGTTCCTTGGTGAGCAGTCGGGCTTTAGATTTCCCAAAATTGAGAGCTCCTCGGCCGGCGTTCTTAATCTGTCTAAAGATGAAGAAATAGAAGAGGGCGCCAATGGCCACGAGGGGCAGCAGGATATTGAAGAGCACCGGAATCCACATTCCAGAAGAGGCGGCGGGCTTGATTCCGACGGTTTGGAGTTCATCCAAACGGGCTTCGTTTGGAATCAACCGGCAAATGAATCGCGTTCCGGGAGTGGTCTTACCATTCTCGATTTTGGTGTATTTGCCCGTAACCTCGTAGGTGAGGCTCCCCTCGATGCGCTGCATCAGTCCGCCCGGCTCGATCCGGCCCGCTCGGGCATACTCGAAAAGCTTAGTGTATTCGAGTTCGTCCGGGCCGGGGCCGCGTTTCGTCTGAAGGTACATCAGGACGGGAACACAGACGGCCAGAAGGATCAGAAGGATCCAAGTCTTTGCGGGTAGGCGGGATTCTGCGGGACGACGTTCGCCAGGCGGTATTTGATTTTCCTCAGACATGAGTGCGATAACCAGCGGAGGCTAGGCTCGATTGGCCTGTTGCGCAATGCTTGGAGGAATAGATTTCGTTGGAATTCGCGACGATTATTCCTGAACCTCCCGCCGCCACGTCCAGCGCAGTCGCTGGTGAGTCGTCGCGCGGACCTTGAATTCTTCCCCCAGGGGCAGTCCTTCGACCCAGAAAATGGTGCCATCCACGGTGGTGGCGAGCACCCGATGCCGGCGTTCTGCGGGGGCGATTTTGCGGTTGAGAAACAAATCCTGCAGTTTCGTGGGGCGGGGCAGACCCAATGATCGGAAACGATCCCCTGGCCGCCAATGCCGCAGATGAATCTCATTCCCAACGGCCTCGCGATCAAAGTCTTCCCGGTCCAATGGGGACCCAACCACCGGTTTGGGGCCGCGCCAAGGGCCAGCACCGGGCAGGGTCCGCCATTGGAGGTGGAGCTTGGCCCACTCAACTTGCCCACGGGAGTGCAGGGGGATCACACGGGTGCCCGGTTGAAAACCAGTCAGGGTTACGACTTCTTTGACTTCGCCCGCAGCGTTACGTTGCCAAGGACGAGCAGTGATGCCCGTGTGAACCGTTTCCGTGGTGCGAAGACGTTCTACGAGCTCAAAGTCTGGTTGGCAACCCTGATTCCATAGTTGGCGCCGCACAACGCCGCGCTGAACCGCCGCGTGCAATTGATCGAAAGGCTGCTGTTTTATCGCTTTAAGCCATGCGTCGGCGGCCCGTTGGACATAGTCGGAGTCGGTCCCAACCAAGGCCGCGGTTCGGAGTAGAACTCGATCCAGGTGCGGCCCCACCGATTTACGGAGCGACGGCAGAACAGTGTGCCGGATCTGATTGCGCGGAATGGATTCGTCACGATTCGACGCGTCCTCGCGGAATTCCAAACGATGCGTCCTCGCGTACCCGATTAATTCGCTTCGGGTTACACCGAGGAGCGGTCGCAGGAGCGTGACCTCAGGACGGGCGGGCGAAGGGCTTAGTTCGGACATGCCACCGAGACCGGCGCCGCCCGAACCGCGAAAGAGACGCAGCAGAAATAGCTCGATTTGGTCATCGGCATGATGGGCGAGTGCGATGCTTGGAGCGCCTTGTTTGCGGGCTGTTTCAGCGAGAAACGCGTGGCGAAGTCGGCGTGCGGTCATTTCTATGGACTCGGTTGATTGCCGGTGTTCCTCCGGCACCGGAAGTCGGCGCGTCACCCACTGAAGCCCGTACCGACTGGCGAGGGCCTTCACGAAAGCCGCATCGGCATCGGCATCCGCACCGCGCAATCCGTGGTGGGCATGGGCCACAATCAATGGCTGGGCCAGCGCCGGCGTGAGCTCGACGAGCAAATCGAGCAGCACGATGGAATCCACGCCGCCCGAAACGCCGACGACGATTTTTTTTCCGTCGTGGCAGGGGTGTGCCGGCGGTAGCGCGGCGAACCAACGCCGAATCAATTCGACAAGCGGGAGCGTCACGGGAGGACCTTAGGCGGAACAATTCAGAAGCGGAAGCCAGGAACCGCGGATCATCGCGGATGGGAAATTGGTTTCATGGCGTGGGGTTTTGGATTTCAGGCTCGCCCGGATTGTTGATACCCGTTCTGCTAAGACTTGCGGCCCGCCTGTGTGGCCGCGTTAGCCTTACGTTGCAAGCCGGACCGTATGCACCCTTATTATTTTTTAGAAAAATCTCTGAATGCTGAACCAAGCCATCCGGTCTGCTAAAGGCTGCGAGTCATCGCTGGCTTGGATCTTTCCAGGGTGAAAGATTGGGGCCAGGGCCAGGAGCCCGAGCTGGACCAGAAATGGTTCGGTCACGCAGCAAATTGCGCATGCTACAAAATTATAAGATCTTGCGACCGATTAGCTCCCAACGAAGTGGGATCCACGGTGCCTTCACCCTGATTGAACTGCTCGTCGTGATTGCGATTATTGCGATTCTGGCGGGCATGCTTTTGCCCGCGTTGGCCGGTGCGAAAGGGGCAGCACAGCGGATTACTTGTTTGAATTCGGAAAAGCAATTGGGCCTTTCCAGCGCCTTGTATGCGAATGATCACCACGGCGAAATGCCAGCGCGAACGACTGTGGATCGGTGGCCGGAAAAGCTACGGGCGTATTATCAGAACACGAACCTCCTCCGCTGCCCGGTGGATCGTTTTGGAGGGAAAACCTTTCCGGCCACCGCGGATAAATTTGGGCTGAATGCCGACGGTGCCGCCCGAACGTATATCATCAATGGGTTCAATGATTATTGGCTCGAGACCCTCAAGACCGCCGGGGATAACGCGAGTCTGATGAATGCCATCGTGGGTACAGCCATGAAAGACACCGCCATCGCTGAATCCAGCGAAACGGTTCTCTTTGGCGAGAAATTTTTCCCGTCACCGCACTATTTCATGGACGTCTTGGAACCGGGAGTTGGGCCGAAAGGTGAAGTCGGCGGCAATCAAGATACTCAACTCAACCAGAGCTTGCACGGGAGAGCGGCGAACACTCGCGGGGCCGGAGGCTCAAATTACGCCATGGCCGATGGGAGTTCCCGATTTGTGAAGTATGGGGGCACCTTTGCTCCGGCCAACCTTTGGGCCACCACGCCCTCGTGGCGGACCAATACCTTGGGGTATTAAAATTTTCGTGCGGGGAGCTGGGCGCGATTCCAGCTCCTCGCACCGATGCGGATCGCAAGTGCGATGGGTTTCAGATAGAGTGATGGCGGGTCGATTGTGGGTTCGCCGCCCGTTCCGGAAAACTGGGACGGGCGGTTTTGCTTTGTACCCGCCCTTTTTGTCGGTTGAGTCAGAGGACTCTTTGCCGGTTCGGAGGGCTCCTTATTTCCCGCTGGTTTTTTCGGCAAGCTCTTCGGCCGGATAAGTCCAAATCTCCGCCAAAGTCGGGTGATAGTGGGGTACGGCGGCTAGCTCGGCCGCAGTCATCCGCTTGGCCATGGCTACCACAATTTCGTGGATGATTTCGCCGCCTTGGGGTCCGACCGCGGCGCCTCCAATGATTTCGCCCGTGTTCGGTGCCACCAGCAGTTTCACCAGACCTTCTTGTGCGCCTAGGATCATGGATTTGCCATGGTCATTGAAGGGATACTTAGCGACGAAATAGGGCACGCCTTGCGCTTGAGCTGCCTTTTCGGTGAGCCCGACGCTGGCCACTTGCGGGTCGGTAAACACC
>JAYVTS010000028.1:0-14812 GCA_043788645.1 Verrucomicrobiota bacterium | reverse complement strand
TACGATGACCGGACTGGCGTCCGAGGGACTCTTCACCCTTCGGAAACTGCGGGTGGCGGTGTTGGGTTAAGGCACCGGGTCCATTCAAACCTATTTTTGAGAGTTAAGCTGTGGTCGCAGGGACGCGCTCCCTACGTCGCGCTTGGGTGCCGGGGCGGCACCCACTCCGGGGAATTTCGGACTGGTCGGCGCCTTCACTGGTCGCCCGGCGCGACAGTGCGGAAAAAAGGGATTGGTGGATTGAAAAACAAAAAAGTTTTCCAACCAATTTGCAATTTCCTGAATCTCCGCGGCTGACAGCTTGGAGATTGCTTTCTCGACTCCTTCCACCTGACTCATTTTTTAAGAATCGGAAAACCAGAACCTGAACTGGCTGCTCCCGTACACCGGCAGCACCAAGGTCTTCGCCTGTCCGAGCACGCAGAACGAGAACCGCACGGGGATCCCGTTGACGTGGTGACGGCGTTCCCAGCGGCGGAGCCGGTCTCCCCCAGCGCCTTCCGCTGGTTGCATTGCTGTCCTGTTGTACGGCGGCCGGGTTGTGACTAACTAATTTTTCGACGACGACCGAGGAGGCGATTTCGAGCCTCGCGGTCGTGAATTCAGCCGGTCAGATCACCGATCAGGGTTATGCCATCGCGCTGCGCTTGGCAGTGATCGCGGCGAATACGGCGGGCGGCGTCAACACGATCACTCTTGGTGCCGGAACTTAACAGCTCGCGATTGCGGGCACCGGAGAGACGGCGAGTTCGGGAAACGCACTCATCGGCGGCCTGGACGTGCTGGCGCTCAATGCCCATTTCAACCGGTTCGTCGGCAACCTGACGGCAAATATCCCCACGGGAAAAGTCATCGAGATTGGGGGTGGTTCTCCCGCGATCTCCGGCGTGGTGGCCCGTGCAAAAAAACGGCTCGTGAGATTGCTGAGGGAATGCGAGCAGTGGTGCGGGTTTCAGGTGCTCACTTAATGAGTGATGTCCAACCACTCCCACGTTTTGGTTGCCAAGTGATTCACGCCAAAGGGATGGTTTGGATATCGCGTTGACTTGGACGGGGTCCGGGAGCTTAAAGACGGAGCCCACTCCCGTTGGCCCCTGGACCACCTTGGGCAATGCAAACAGTCCATTCCGGACTCAACCGACGATTGGAACCGCGTTCTTTCGTCTGGAGTCAGCTAACGACCCGGGCGTCGTCAACCCCGTTGTTAACGGTGATTTTGAACAAGGGCCGGGCATGGGGTCAATAGCGCAACATGATCGATTTTGCCGGGGCTGAAAATCGTATTCGCATTACCGAGCGGGGCTTTGCTGAGAGTGGGATCCAGGCAAATCCCGATCAGTAACTGACGTTTTCCAGACTTGACCGGTCGAGTCTTGGTCGGAGATTTAGCGAATACTTCCCCACCCGCTTGACGGTGGGGAGTGCGCCGTCGAGCGGGCTTCATTCGCGTGGCATTCCCAGGTTTCGCGACGCGGGGCGACCCCGAGAATCGACCAAGCTGAACTCGCATCGGGGTGCGTGGCACAGAAGGTACTAAATTTATTATGGTATTCATTTTGAGAGTCCGGGCTAGGTGTCGGGTGGCCCTTGGGACCTGTCAGCCGATCAGCGCCACGGCCGCTTTTACCCTCTGAATCATTCCCCAATGAAATTAAATTTCCTACCGTGCTTTCGTTTTCTGCTCGCATGGATTGTCCACCTGATCGGCCAGAATGATTCGTTGCGGGCGGACTGCAATCTGGTTGAAGTAAGGCTAACCAATAATGCGGTCTTTGTGCGCTGGAATTCCCGCGCTGGTTTCGCCTACGAAGTCCTCTCGGCCGACAAGCTAGAAGGCCCTTGGGGGCGACAGGCTGAGGTCACGGCCATCGGACCTAGCTCCAATTGGACGGATCCGCGGGTGGTCGAAAGCGGCGCCCGTTTTTATCAAATTCGACCGGTGACACCGGACGGCTGCAACGGAGATATTGGTCTAGATACGGCCACCGAAGCGGCCTTGTTCGAAGCGGATAGCGCTCCGAGGGTGTTGGTCACGACGTACCAAAACTCACGTCAGCTCGCGGCTGAAGCCGTTTATTTTGCGAGCCAATTGGGTGCAAGTGGCCGGCAAGTGGTTACCACCGGGACCCTCCAGCAAGCAGGCCAAGCTTGGAGCTACTCAACGAGTCCGTCCAACCGCCTTGTCGTTTTATTTCCGACCCAAAAACCCGCGGAATTTTTCATCACGACCATGCAGGGAGACTTTAGCGCGGACGCTTCGAGGTTTCTCAATAATAGTCACATTTTGGAATGGCGAAGCCGCGCGGAAGGGTTGGGGGATTTCGCTTTCTCATCGCGCCGGACAGGACGTCTGATCGATGCCACCGCAAAAGGAACGATGCCCTGGAAATCTGGCGAAATTCAGGTCGAGGTCGCTTCGCAAGTCGATGACTATTTTGAGAGTAGCTCCGGGGGCAGTGAAACCATCACGGACAATCGGATCACCGGGACGATGTCGGCCCCGGAATTCCAATTGCAAATCAACCAACGATTCCGTTTCCAGATCATTTCGCAGGATGGCGTCAGTGCCTCGACGAGCGAGGAGTGGCTTGGTTCGCAGCTCAATTTTCTTGGGGCAACCTTCCGGTGGGTGGACGTAAAGAAACAAAAATCGTTCCGTGACGGAAAACCGTCGGGCGTGGACGACTACTGGAAGGCGACGGGACAGGTGCTCAGGAATGACGCTGTCTTTGGACAATACCGGAAAACCTATGCCAGCGTAGGTAACGCCGTCCAGGTGGTGAAATTCTTGGTTGAATTTCCCAACCGAAGCATTGAGATCGAATCCTGGAACATTTTCTAGCCAATCCATTTCGAGCGGAAGGGCTTGCCCGAGGCTGGGATGATCGTGCGGCTCGTTTTATTTTGTTTTGGCCCCCTCCCCGAACCGGGACGTAGTCGGTGATCGACGTCGAGTTCCGGCCGCAGGATCGGTCGGTGGCTTGAGGACCCCAGACGACCCGCGGGCGGAGTCGGAGCACCCGATTGCGCTCCGGAGTTTTTTGGGCGACGGTTGAGGCGAGTTTGATATGAACCCAGGTGAAATGACGGCCGCTGAACGTCCCATTGCTTTTCGCGATCCGACGTGGAACCCCGCGCGCTGGCTTCCCACCACGCGCGAAGAGGTTGAAGCGCGCGGTTGGGACGCCTTGGATGCGATTATTGTTTCTGGAGACGCGTACGTGGACCACCCGGCTTTCGGGACGGCGGTCATTGGGCGACTCCTGGAACGGGAAGGGTTGCGGGTAGCGATCATCGCCCAGCCCAACTGGCGGGATGATCTTCGGGATTTTAAAAAATTCGGTCCCCCTCGAATGTTCTTTGGCGTGACGTCTGGCTGCATGGATTCCATGGTGAACCGGTACACAGCGGCAAAACGTCAACGGAGTGAGGATGCCTATACCCCCGGTGGGGAACATGGCTTTCGTCCGGATTATGCGGTCACCGCCTACACGCGCATCTTAAAACAGCTGTACCCGGACATCCCGGTGATGATCGGCGGAATTGAAGCCAGTTTGCGCCGAGTGACCCATTACGATTATTGGTCGGACACCATTAAGCCCTCGATTTTGTCAGAAAGTGGCGCGGACCTGCTCATTTACGGCATGGGTGAAATGCCACTGAAGGAAGCGGTCCGGCTGTTAAAACATAACGTTCCCTTCTCCTCGCTCCGGCACATTCCGCAAACTGCGATTTTGCTGCCGCCCGGGACCTCGTTGCCGAAGAATCAAAAGTGGGACGACTTTACCTTGCATTCTCACGAGGAATGCGGGCAAGACCGGGCGCTCTATTCCCGGAATTTTAAGGATATCGAAACCGAGTCGAATCGGGTCAAGGCCCGGCGACTCATTCAGCCGACGGGGGATCACACTTTGGTGGTAAACCCTCCCTTTCCGACGATGTCGGAGAGCCAGATCGATTCGAGCTTTGATCTGCCGTACACGCGGCTACCGCATCCCAAATACCGAAAGCGGGGCCCGATTCCGGCTTATGAAATGATCAAGCATTCGCTCAATATGCACCGCGGCTGCTTTGGCGGCTGCAGCTTTTGCACGATTTCGGCGCACCAAGGAAAATTCGTCGCCAGCCGGAGTAAGGCCTCCATTTTGCGCGAAGTGGAGTCGATCAAGCAAATGCCGGACTTCCGAGGTACGATCAGCGACCTGGGCGGCCCGTCGGCGAACATGTACCAGATGAAGGGCAAGGAGCAGTGGATCTGCGACGAGTGCATCCGCCCCAGTTGCATTTGGCCCAATGTCTGTCGAAATCTCGATACCGATCACACCGCGTTGCTCGACATCTACCAGTCGGTGCGGGAAACGCCGGGTGTGAAGCACGCGTTTGTGACGAGTGGACTGCGCTATGATCTTTTTCTGCACGACCACACCACGCCTGAAGTGAAGGCCAGCCATGAAAAATATGTCGAAGAACTCGTCACGCACCACGTTTCAGGTCGGCTCAAAGTGGCGCCTGAACACACTTCAGATCACGTTCTGAAGGTGATGCGTAAGCCTAGTTTCGATCTGTTCTACAAGTTCAAAGCGAAGTTTGACTTCATCGCTAAAAAGGTGGGCAAGCCACAGACTCAAATTATCCCCTA
The DNA here is from genome assembly GCA_043788645.1 of Verrucomicrobiota bacterium. Classification (GTDB taxonomy): domain Bacteria; phylum Verrucomicrobiota; class Verrucomicrobiia; order Limisphaerales; family UBA9464; genus CANIZL01. The sequence continues at coordinate 10,173 of JAYVTS010000028.1, read as the reverse complement.
CTTCATTAGCTCCCATCCCGGGTCCAGACCGGAGGACATGGCCGAGCTGGCGCTGAAAACCAAAGACCTGGGGTTTCGGTTGGAACAGGTGCAGGATTTCACACCGACGCCCATGACCGTGGCGACCGAAATTTATGCGACGGGAGTGCACCCCTATTCTCACGAAGCGGTGTGTGTCGCCCGGTCACCGGAAGAAAAGCACGAGCAACGCAGTTATTTCTTTTGGTATAAGCCAGAAATGCGAGCGGGCCTTCGGAAGTCGCTGAATCGGCTGGGCCTAAAGTCCCTGGCGAACCGATTGCTCGACGGGCGCCCGAGCCCGACGGTGGACGTTACCCCGCCTCCCCACATTACGCCGTGCGGGTTGCCTGGCCGTCGTGGCAGGCCGCGGTGAGAAATTACCGCGGAGCGTCGAGTATTCAAATTCCTATCTGTCGTCAAAGCCTGAAGCCCGGCGTGTTGGCTCAATTCAGGGACCGCTTTAGTCCAACCCGCCAGAGCGGAGCACCTACGATGACCGGAGTGGCGTCCGAGGGACTCGTCACCCTCCAGAAAGTGCGAGTGGCGGTATTTGGATGAGGCACTTGTCTATCGGAACCAGTTTCTGTGGGTAAGGATGAGGTCGCCGGGACGCGCGCTCTATGTCGCTCTTGGGTGCCGAGGAGGCGCCCACCCCAGGAAATTCGGACCAGCCGAAGCCCTCGCTGTTTGCCCGGCGCGACAGCGCTGAATTTGAAGGGACAGGGAGATTGAATTAACGGGTTTAAATACTCATTTCGGTCGTTGCGGCACCCATTTTACCTTCGTCACGTCGTAACCCTGCTCGCCCACTATTTTCAGCAGCCGTTGATAGTCCGCGTCGGCGATCACTGGCGTGCGCGCCATGATCCAAACATAGTCGCGCGCCTGGCGACTGATGATGGTCTGGCTGTAATCAGCGGCCAGGTAGCTGATGCGATAGTCGGCCTTGATCGGCCAGATAAACTGCATGCGCCAGATCGCGTTGGATGGATCATCGCTCACAAAGCCACGCGGCGCGTATCGCTTGGGTTTGCCGTCAAAACTACCCGCGCGAAAGGTGAAGGTGGTCGCGATGGTCCCGTCGGCCTCCAGTCGGTACGACTCCACCGCACGATGGGCACCCTTTTCGATAAAGGTGGGAATGTTGGCGATCACATACCAGTCGCCCATAAACCGCGGTAGATCCACCTTGGCCGCGGTGGTCAGCGGCGGCAACACGGACGTGCTTAGACACCCGGCGAAAAGCGCTGTCGAGAAACCCAGCAAAAAAATTCTGAGCAACCGGGTGATCATTTCAATTGATAACGCAGACGGCGTGGGCCATCGACGGTAGACTGCAAAGCCAGCCACTGACGATCCGCGCCGTACCATAAGTCGATCGGGTGCTTAGAGCCCGTGATGTGAGAACACTTAGCGGCCACCGGCGCGCCGCGCAAGGTAAGTGTCTCGTCACCCATGGCGGCAATCGTTACTGCTTCCAGCTTGCCGGTTTGTAGAACAAGGGACAGTCCGATTGAATTAACAGGTTTCACATCATAAAAACACCGGCTATTTATATTGACTACCAGATTTTCCGGCTTGTCTAGCCCCGCGATTCTAATTCTTAACCGGATCGCAGTCGACAAAAGTCGGGACGACGCCTAGAAGTGGGTCATGATGCGTCCAGCGGATCGATCCGGGCGAAGAAGCCAACGTTTACCATGCGCGTTTACGCTCATCGAATTGCTCGTGGTCATCGCCATCATCGCGATTTTGGCCGGCATGTTACTACCGGCATTGGCTAAATCAAAAACCAAAGCCCAGGGCATTAGCTGCCTCTCTAATGGCCGTCAAATGCTGCTGGCATGGCGTCTTTACGTCGATGATTTCCAAGACCGAGTGCCTCCCTCGTTCGGACCTGGACAATGGGTGAATGGCAATTTGGATTTTGACGGTAACAACGCCAGCAATTGGAACATCAACAAGGACCTCACGAACAGTTTGCTTTGGAACTACTGCGGACGCAGTGCTGGCATCTGGAAATGCCCGGCTGACCTGAGCGCGGTGAAAGCCCCTACCGGCTTCAAACCCCGTGTGCGTAGCGTGTCCATGAACGCCTGGTTCGACTCCTCCGATGTGGAAGGTTTTGGCCCCGGTTTCCGGGTTTATAAGAAACTAAACGACGTGTCGGACCCTAGCCCAAGTAACACTTGGATATTCCTCGACGAACGGGAGGACAGTATTAATGACGGTGAATTCGTGGTGGGCATGAATGGCTATCCCAGCACACCGAACAGCTGGACGATCGTCGATTATCCGGCCAGCTATCATAATAAGGCGTGCGGTTTTGCCTTCGTCGATGGACATTCAGAAATCAAGAAATGGCTTGATTCCCGAACCTATCCAGTACTCAAAAAGGGCCAATTGCTCCCGCTGAACCAGCCGTCAGCCAATAATAAAGACGTCTATTGGATGATGGATCGATCAACTCGCAGTAAGTAAAATCTCCCAATGATTACCAGGTTGCCCCCCGGAAAGTTCGCGTCTTTAAATTCGGACTTACAGCAGTTTCCGTGAGGCAATTTGGTTGGCTCGCTCGCGTCACGGAACTCACCACTGCCCCTTCGCGGTTACGAGGAATATCGATGATCAAACCACGCCTCGGAGCGCGGGAATTCAGTCGCCACAGGAAATGAAAAAACGACCTACGGTAATGATCACAGATTTCGCAACGGAACCACTCGATTGCGAGCGGCAAATCTTGGGTGATCTCGCGGACGTCGTTGCACTCAATGCCCGTCATGAGTCCGAACTCGCCGGGCGAATTGAAGACGCGGACGCGATCATGATGTACCACTGTCTCTCGATCAGCGAACTCACCCTAAATTCGTTAAAACACTGCCGGTTGATCGTTCGCTGTGGCGTTGGTTTCGACAATGTCGATCGCGCCGCCGCCCGCCGGTGTGGAATCCCTGTCGCTAACGTCCCCGACTACGGCACGGAAGACGTGGCCGACTCTGCCCTGGGCATGGCGCTGAGCCTGGCGCGAGGAACTCATTTTCTCAACCGTCGGCTGCAGAACGAACAGGGGCCTTGGTCCTACACCCAAGTGCAACCGGTACCGCGATTGCGCGGTCGAACCTTTGGCATCGTTGGGCTCGGCCGTATTGGTATCGCCGCCGCGCTACGCGCGAAGGCGTTCGGAATGGTTGTCGCTTTTTATGATCCGTACGTATCGGACGGTTACGAAAAATCCCTCGGCCTCCGCCGCGCCGAGACGCTCCAGAGTCTACTCGCTGAAGCCCACGTTGTCAGCACTCATTGCCCACTCACCGACGAGACGCGACACCTTCTTGACCACGACACGATTGCCCAAATGCCCCGCGGTTCGATCCTTATTAATACCGCACGCGGCGGCATCGTAAACGTCCTGGCGGTGCTAGATGCAATCGAACGGGGACACCTCGCCGGAGCGGGCATTGATGTGCTTGAAACCGAACCACCCCCCAACGATCATCCCCTGCTCCGTGCGTGGCGCGATCCCGCGCATCCAGCCCATACCCGCCTGATTCTGAATCCTCACTCCGCGTTCTACAGCGAGGAAGGACTTAGGGATATGCGGATCAAGGGCAGCACCAATTGCCGCCGTGCCCTCCTCGGTCAAACCCTCCGCAATGTCGTCAATCCCTTGGCTTAGCTCTCGTCCAACACCGGTTCGGTCAAACCGCCAATTAGAACCAAGAACAAGGGACAGGAAAATTAAAAAATTTGTTTGTCTATACAAATAGGCTGTATTATGGTGACGTCACACCTGTTTTTGATTCGCCTATCCCTTTTTTTTGTCCCGTGTCCTCCTTGCACGCCCAAGATGCGGCCCAAACGGTCGATCCGATTATTGACGTTTGGGTCATCCGTAGCGGCGACGCCGATTCATGGCGACCTGAATCATGACCGCGGTACGTCGAGAACTCAATTTCCTGCGAATAGTAATTGTTTTGCCATCCGCACGATTTTAGATCGAGAATAGGATTCGCTAGCTATGAAAAATAATCACGCCCGACCAGGTACCGAGAAATTTCGTTGCGAGGTTTCTGCGAAATCTTCTGGTTTCACCTTGATTGAACTCTTGGTCGTGATTGCGATCATCGCGATTTTGGCCGGGATGTTGCTTCCCGCCCTGGCCCGAGCCAAGGCCAAGGCGAATCAAACCTATTGCTTAAATAGCACCCACCAAATTGGGGTGGGAGTTTATCTGTACGAGCAAGACTACCTCAACCACGTACCGCTCGCGCGAAATTGGGGCAAACAATGGGGCGGCGATCATGCCCTCCGCCCGGATAATGTCTGGCTACCCGAATTACTGCTTCCCTATATCGGCACCAACACCTCAAAACCCCGCCAGGAAGAGACCAGCGTCAAACTCTACCAATCGCGTCAAGGCATCTTCACATGTCCTGTCGCAATCCGAACCAAATTGAAAACCGGAGCCCCCGGTTACGGTTATAGCGAGGAAAAATTTTTTAATAACGACGGCGTCACGTACGTTTGGAATCATATTTATTTGAATAAACGATTGAACGCCAACGACCCGGCGACGTATCAAGAAAAAACGCCGGTGAGCGGACGTTCCGACAGCCAAGTGATTAATCCCTCCAAAGCCACGCTTACCTGGGAAATTCCGTATTGGGATTACAATACGATGCCTCACTCGAAGGGCATGAATCTGGTTTTGGCCGATGGGCACTCGGAGCGCGTTCCTGGCAGTCCGAAGGAGGACGATTGGTGGGCCTTCCATAGTCGCGACGGCTGGGAGGCCGATTGAGCCAGTTTTTTAACCACCAGGGTACTTGATATCCTGAGTGATTCGGGCAGTTTGTCACGTAGATGAAGCCGGATTAATTGCCGCCCAAACTACCGCCGAGGCTCGGAGCAAGCAGGGATTCGTGGGTGTGGATGAACGGGTGGTAGATTTTCTGAAGGCTCAGACGGAAACGGGTTCGATCTATCCCGCGTGGTTTGGGATCCCAATTCCTAGATTGACCTAAAACGTGCCGGGGCGTACGGTGAGAAAGTGAACGCGGCGACGAAAGCAAATCTCACTTACCGCGGGGCGTCGTGCATTCAAATTCCTCTCAGTCATTCCAAATGAATCGGTTTTGCTCGTTCAATTCCTTTGCCCGATCACCGTTTCCCTGCTGACTTGGGGAGAGAGATACGCGCAGCTCGTACTTCGCACATGAAACAATTTTTATTCACCCTCTTTGCGGCCGCCTCGTCGCTACTCGCCGCGGACCTCAGCTCCTTTAACGGGACGTGGATCGTAACCTCGGTCGAAATGGAGGGCGAACCGGTTACGGTTGACTCCTCGCGTCCCATCGAGTTAACCCTTAAAGACGGTGGTTACGTGTACGATGATGGACAAATGACCACCAAAGGAACGTTTACCGTGGATTTTACTCAGGTACCGGCACGGATGGAAGCCAAAGAAACTGATGGCCCGAATGTCGGCCGAGTCCTTTATTCGATCACCGAGCTCACTCCGAACGGTTGGCGGGCCTGCTATACCTACCAAGTCTCCGGCCTGCCGACGGAATTCAAAACGAAACCTGGTAGCGGACAGTTTCTCGCCTCGTACCAACGAAAGCCTGGCACGGTCCCCGCTGTCGCTCCACTCAAAGCATTACTGCTAGCGGGCGGTTGCTGCCATGATTACACCCACCAAAAGGATATATTAAAGGTGGGTTTAGAGGCGCGTCTGAACGTCCGAATTGACGTCCTTTTTAGCTCCGATGGAAGTACCCGACCGCCCCTTCCGATTTACGGAAAACCCAACTACGCGGATGGCTACGACGTGGTGATCCACGATGAGTGCGCTGCCGATATCAATGATCCCACCATCATTGAAGGCGTCCTCAAGCCTCATCGGGACGGCATTCCCGCCTTAAACCTGCATTGCGCCATGCATTGTTACCGCATTGGTGATCCGAATGACCCCGCCAAGCCGGGCACCCCGCACGCATTTTGGTTCGATTATCTTGGTTTGCAATCCAGCGGTCACGGAGCCCAAAAACCAATCGCGATCACCTTCTTGGATGCCGACAGTCCCCTGACCAAAGGTCTCACCGAATGGACCACGATCAACGAAGAACTCTACAACAACATCCAGGTCTGGGGAAATACGAAACCCCTGGCGCGAGGCAAGCAAGACGCCGGCGACCGCCCCGGTCAGAATGACACGACGGTCGTTTGGACCCACGAATATGGCGCCAAGAAAACCCGTGTATTTTCGACCACTATTGGCCACAACAATGCCACCGTGTCCGACCCTCGGTATTTGGATCTACTCGCCCGCGCGGTGCTTTGGAGCACTCGCCATTTGAATGATGATGGTTCTCCTGCGGCCGGCTATGGCCCGATGGGGAAGTAGTTACTAGGGCGAAACGAATTCAACGCTCCGGAGGGAGACCGGGTCGAGGAAGCGCCGCCTCCTTCGGCGGCACTCGATAACTCGCCGGGAGAAGTTCGCGCACGGTCTGAATGATCAGATCCTCAATTGCTGGAGCCAGTCGCTGCGGACGATCATAATACCAAAGCGACGTTTCTGCTTCGTAACCGCCTTCGCTCAAAATGCGGCGGGAAGGAATATAACACGGAACATCATTGGCGTACCCGTTGACCCACAGCCGAGCACCGTTGAGTTCTCGTTTTAGCCTCAAGGAATAATCCACGACCACCTCGCCGCCGAGAAACACCATCGCTAAATCGTCGCCAAACACCCAGGTTTGCACCGGATAATCAAGAAAATCGGCGCTCTTTTCTCCCGACTCCAACCGCGCGAGCCATCGCCGCGCATGATACCCGACAATTCCCGGTTGCTGGGAACGTTCAACCCATTCAGCACGGGAAAAATGGGTTTCATAGGGCAGCCCAATTTTCTTGAGTCGGCAGGTCGGTCCTTGGTGGATCGGCCGCATGGGCAAGCCCATCACCCGTTCGACTTCCCCGGCTAACTCGCGCCCGTGAAGTTCGGCCAACTCCGACGTGCCCCGGGGGTTTGGATTCGAATCGGCTCCACACCCAATCGCGACCAGCACGCAGGCCTCCGGATGGTTTTCCTCCAAAGTTCGCGCGGCGGTGCCCGCCCAATCGCCATGAAATCGGTTGATCCCGGGATCGATCGAAGTGCAGTGGCAGGCGTAGTTCAGCAAAACTCCCAAACATCGACCGTCGGGAAGCACGGCCCGGAGCACCGGCACGTCATGGTCCACGGGTCCATCCGGGGTCCGACGATTCTTCGCGAAATCCACTTGACCTCGCCCCCATTCCAAACGTGCGGGTCGCCGACGTTGCCAAGCTTGAAGAGCGACCAACTCAAGTTGATCAACCAAGAATCGAGTATAGGATTCGATGACCTCGACCTGCTCGGGCGGCAGGTTGGTCGCAAACATATTGGGAATGGCCCCGGCCAATTGAGGTCCGGTGTGAGTATGAGTACAAGCCACGCTTAAGCGCTGTCGATTCAGGCCGACTTGACGTTCCAGCCTGCGTGCCAGTTCGTCGGTGAGCACCGCGGGAATCGCACAATTGTCGACGGTCACAATAACCGCCCCTTCCCGATCCGAACCAAGTGCGAGCGCTCGCGCAAACAGCGGCTGAGAAACTCCGACGGATGGCTGGGTCCGAGCAACATACCCCGACAAACGAATGCGATTGGTCGGGGTTACGTCCACCCGACTTACGCCCACGAGGGTCAGCGTTCCTGCTGACCGCAAGGCCACCGACAGGGACAACCAGCATCCACCAAGTACTCCCCAATAACACACGCTGCGCCGCACAATCAGCCGCACGTCGACCGCAATCGGTTTCACCAGGGGATACTACCGATCCACGACCCCGAGGGCACGAAGATTCGAATTCGACAGGGCCAAGGCCGCGGGCCCTCGTTTCTTTTGCCTCCGATCGGTTTTTTCGATATATCCCGAGATTGCGCGCCCCCGTGTCCGGATCCTGCGTGACCACCCACGGCAGGGTCACGAAGCGTCCTCCATCTAACGGACAACACTCCAGCAAGAAACGACCTTCACATTCGATTTTCTCCCCTCACTTTTCACCCATCGATTGTTTTCCACTTAATTCTTCACGCTTTACGACTCACGCCTCAGCCATGCTTGCCCCCCTTTTTCGCCTTGGGTTGTGGTCGGTTTTCGCCGTCACCATGGCCGCCGCCGATTGGCCCCAATTTCGCGGTCCGGGCGGGCGCAGTGTCGCCGAAGGTGCAGAACCGCCGACTCGATTCGGGCCTGACTCCAACGTGGTCTGGCAAGTCGAGCTCCCACCCGGTAATTCCTCCCCGATTTTGGTCGGGGATTTCATTTTTCTAACCGGTATCGCTTCCAACCGTCTGGAGACCTGGGCCCTTGATCGAACCACGGGCGCCACCCGGTGGCGAGCCACGGTGCCGACCGAACAACTGGAGCCGACCCATCGGTTGGGCAGCCCCGCCACACCCACCCCCTGTTCTGACGGCGAGCGAGTCTATGTCCGATTCGGTTCATTTGGCCTCTTGGCGTATGATTTCAACGGGCACGAACTCTGGCGCCAGGCCCTGCCCACCCCCGTCGTGGAATTTGGCAACAGCGCATCACCGATCCTGGTCGGCGACCGTCTCATTCAATTGGTCGATCAAGACCAAGACTCGTTCTTGCTGGCCCTTGACTCCAAAACCGGGCACGAACTTTGGCGAACGGCTCGCCCCGAGTTTCGCCGCGGTTTCGCCACACCCCTTGCGTGGACGCATGACGGTTTCACAGAACTGGTGGTTCCCGGCTCGGTCGTACTCACCGCGTACGATCCCGCCAACGGCCGAGAACGATGGCGCTACACCGGTACGTCCCGAGTTTCCACCGGCTCACCGGCCGTGGGCGAGGGCTTGCTCTTTAACGCTAGCTGGAATCTCGGAGGAGACGCGGGTTCGCGCGTTTCGATGCCTCCCTTCGCCGAATTCATCCATGAACACGACACCGACAAGGATGGCGTGCTGCTTAAATCCGAGATCCCTACCGGCCCGATCGCTGAGCGATTCAGCCAGATGGATTTCAACAATGACGGGAAGATTAACGAAGCCGAATGGACCGCGATGGCTGCTTTGTTCAATCAAGCGGAAAACGCAGTCCTCGCGCTCCGGGCGGGTGGATTGGGTTCGCTCGGAACCAATGCTTTGGCCTGGCGTTCGACCCGCAGTCTGCCGTATGTGTCCTCGCCGCTTTATTACCGCGGTCGTTTATTTACTATGAAAAGTGGTGGGTTGGCGTCCGCCTACGAAGCCAAGACGGGAAAGGTTCTGTTTCAGGACGAACGGGTGGGGGTCGGCGGGGACTACTACGCCAGCGCCGTGGCGGGTGGGGACAACCTCTATCTACCCGCCGAAAGCGGTACCGTGGTGGTATTGGGTGCCACGGATCGTCTCGATGTTCGCGCGCGCAATAACTTGGGGGAAGCAATAATGGCCACTCCGGCCATCGCTGACGGTCAGATTTTTATTCGGACAGCCGGTCATCTCTACAACTTTGGAATCCGTCCGCAGCGTTAGAAGCCTTGCTGAAAATTGGAAGGGGTCCTGCGGCAGGAGATTTTGGTGGTGGCCAAAGCGGCTCGGGCGTCGCCTACCCGCAGCGGTTTGTTGCGTCCGAGCCAACGTTGACCATCGCCAAAAGATCGGTCGCCCAAAGGGTGCTCCCGGAAAGGGCCGGCTTGAACCGGGTAGAATCCCCTAGCCGACAAGAAAAAGAGGCCGATTTGCCGAAGGGTATGGAAAGCGACCCCGCCCCCCGTTGCCGGAACCGTTCTGATATCATTCAAATTCTTATCAGTAATCCATGTCGGCGGCCCACGACGACGGTGAAAATTCCCAACCAACCGCTCCGTTCTCTCTAGCGTGACCAAACTCCCCTTCACCACGAAGCGATAGGCCAGCATCTCCGTTTTTCCGCCGGCCAGCGCAGGCTTGGCCCACCGCAGTGGCGCTTTTTCTCCTGGTTTTGGAAGAACAGCCTTCTCAAAACTCTGGGTCGGAAGCTGAGTGGCTTTTATCTCCTGCACCTCCTGTCTTTGTCCGGTGTTTGGCGCCGACAACCGCCAACCCCGAATCCAAGCCATCGCCAGTGCCAGTGCAAG
>JAYVTS010000027.1:0-2221 GCA_043788645.1 Verrucomicrobiota bacterium | reverse complement strand
CTAGATGGTAAAATATTTTCCGACGGTCATGGGAATTTTAGTATGGTGCCAGGAAGCATGAAAACAGACCTTTTTATATACTATATCGGACACTTGATCGCGATGGTCTATGGTGTTTTTAATATCAAGATAGCCGTTAATGGTATTGCAATCAAAAAAGTGCCGGTATCGTTTTGAATGCGACCTACGAGTACGGACCCTTCGGCGAATTCAGCCGGGCCAACGGCCCAATGGCAGCCCGAAATCCAATACGCTTTTCAAGCAAGTACCGCGATAATGAATCAGAATTGGTCTACTACGGTCACCGATTTTACAGCCCCAGCCTCGGCCGCTGGATCAATCGAGATCCAAGCGGAGAAGACAGCGACAACTCCCTCTATTCCGTTGTCGGCAACCATCCCTCAAACGCGGTCGATCCAACCGGGCTTTATGAAATGGATTTTCATTATTATGTGATTCTGTTTCTGTTCCGCTCAAAAGGATATCCTGCATCGATTGCGGAACGGATTGCTCAGGCGTCACAAGGAGTCGACGATAACCCGCTAACCGACCCATTGGAATTGGGAACTCAGGGGAGGGGAAAAAATAACGAATATACAAAGCGCCTTAGAGATTTTCATTTCCCGGGATCATCAAAAACGGTAGGTACATATACTTTAGAAGAAACAAGCTTGAATTCTGCTGCGACACTCTTGAATGATTGGCGCGGAGGGAATCCCGGTGACCCCGAGCAAACTGGAGCAGCATTGCATACCTTAGCAGATACGTTTTCACACGACGGGTTTACTGCCTACTTTAACCTAACCGTGAATGGATTGGATAACAATAAAAACCAATGGCTTGGTCACTACAACGGTGAAAAAGCCGGTCCTTTTCAAAAGTATCTCTTTCGCGTTGGTCACGCTTCATTTGGAAGTAGACCTGATTATCCATTCTTAAGAAAACAGCGAGCAATCGACGCGGCAAAAATCATATTTGATTTGATTCCCGACTATGAGGATAGTATCTGCGTATATCGTTCGTCGTGGGACACCGTTGACTATCTGCTGGAGACTCAATTTGGGAATTCGGGTACAGAAGGAGAAAGAGCCGAAGCGGCATATCGAATGATCGGAAATAGATTTCCAAATGACTCCGGTCACCGCTATTTTGGTGTTCACAACATGGGGAGTGCAAATGACCGCTAGGCGCGTTGGGCAGTTCTCCGTGGCTGGTCTTTTGGGTATTTTACTTCTGGCGCTGACTCTCTATGCGCTACTCGGCAAGAGCGGTGCCGGACATAATCACAACAACATGCCTGAGAAAGCCCTATTCGCGCCGGACTTTTATTATATTCTTTTTTGGCCGATACTAATGCCCCTGGCATTCAGTCGAGTAAAAGTCGTGAGAAATATTATCAAATATTGTGTTCTGTCACAATTCTTACTGACATTGTACGTCTTGTTTGCGGAGGATGGCATTGATAAAACGATGGATGCCATTGGCGCAACAATCTATCTCGGTCACCCAGTCATCATGTCGATTCTGGCCTATGTAGTCGCCATAGGAACGATGTTGTACGGGACCCTGCGTCCCATCCATCCGACCGATCAAGCCAAAGATCAAAACGATCCTCAAATCCTAACATAGACATTCACCACCACGGCCGCGGCTCTTCTCGAATCCTTCCCTGTAGGAACCCTCGCGGAACTTGCTGACGAGGGATAGATGACGACGGAAATCTCTTGACCGATAGATTATGGGCCTCCTCCTGGGACGCCGAGAATCGCCTCGTCGCCATGCTAATCGTCGCTACTTCCTCCCTCGCTCTGGCAGCCCGCCGGCGGTTGACCTTCGAGTACGATGATCGCGGTCGGCGGATTGGGAAAATAGTGCACAAGGGATAGGCGAGTTAATAAAACCGGTCACTACTACAGTAGCCTGCAGCGTTTGTATATTAACCTGTTTATTAAACTTGCCTGTCCCGTTAAATTCGCACTGTCACGCCGAGCGACCAGCGAATGCGCCGACCAGTTCGAAATTCCGCCGGAGTGGGTGCCGCCCCGGCACCCACGCGCGACGTAGGGAGCGCGTCCCTGCGACCACAGCCTAACTCTCAAAAATAGGTTTGAATGGAACAGGCGCCTCAACCCAACACCGCCACCCGCAGTTTCCGAAGGGTGAAGAGTCCCTCGGACGCCAGTCCGGTCATCGTACGTGCTCCGCTCTGGCGGGTTGGACC